>JAFSWT010000006.1 GCA_017444395.1 Schwartzia sp. (in: firmicutes)
ACCTCGGCGGAGGTCATGACGCTCTGCTCGATGTTGCCCATCTTGTCCATGGCGGTTTGCATGAGCTCGGCACCGGGGTCAGCGGCCGCCGCCATCTGCTCGGTGTTGGCCGTGACGTCAGTGGCTTTCTCGCTCATGGCGTTGATATCGACGAAGGCGTCGTCCACGTTCTTCTTCGCCCCGTCGATGCTGGTGAGCTGCTTTTCCATGCCGCCGGCGACTTCGACGACGGTCTGGGCGACATGGGTAGCGGCTTCAGCGGCCTGCTGGGAGCTGGCCGTGAGCTCCTGGCTCGACGCCGCGACCTGCTCGGAACTCTGCTTCATCTTGACGATGAGCCCCCGGATGTTCTTACTCATGTGGTTGAAGCCCGCAGCCATCTGGCCCAGCTCATCGCTGGATCCGACGTCCAGGTCTTCCTGCCGCAGATTGCCGTTTGCCATCTGCTCCATGTGCTCCGTCAAAGCGACGACGTTCGTCACGATAGCGTTGGAGAAGAAGAGCAGTGACGCCGTGACAATCACCAGTCCGATGATGACGGCAATGCTATAGGTGTAGCGCATCTTGATCAGCGATTCGTAAACGAAATCATAGGGAACCGCCAGACCGATGATCCAGCCCGTGGAAGGAATCGTCCGATAGGCGAAGACCCGGGTCTCATCCTTGGCCTCGTAAGTAAAGAAGCCCTTCTTGTTTTTCAGCATCTCATCAAACCGGGCGCCGATATCCGGAATGCTGCGGAAATCCGCCATCATCTCGTGGTTACCGCCGGAGGCCAGCACCTTGCCGGTCCCGTCGTCAATGATGATGCCGATGCCCTGTTTCTGGTACTTGATTTTTTTCGCCTGCTCCGTCAGCACGTCAAGACCGATGTCGGTGCAAAGCGCGCCGCCGAAAGCCCCGTTCATCTGGAAAGGCGCCACCGCCGAAATGACCAGCTTGTTCGTGTTCTTGTCCACATAGGGATCGGTAATGACGGTCTTGCCCGCCGCTTTCGCGTCCTTGTACCACTGACGGGTGCGCGGGTCGAGACGGCCGGTGCCGTCGCCGGTGCGATAGGAAGCGAAATAGCCGTCCTCCATGCCAATGTTAAGATCGAGGATCTCCTTGTCGCCGGCAACGGACGACAGGGAATCAATGGACTTGATGCGCGCCATATCGCCCTTGAAGCCCGTCATCAGGCCCGCCGCGTAAGTCGCTGACGCGGCCTTCTCGCGAATCCAGCCCTCCAACTCCTCGGCCTCCGCCCGCACCGTGTAGTTGATCTCGCCCTCGATGGACTCATTGAGGTTCGCGCTCGCCGTGTAGTAGCCGATAATGGAAACCGCCGCCAACAGCAGCCCCACGACCCCCGAAAGCGCAAAAAACTTCTGCTTGATTCCCATACCCTTGTCCTCCCTTGGATGTAATGTGAAATTATGCCTGGCACAGCGCATAATTAAAAAACCAATACTTTTTATAGAAGAAAGATTGTATAATCACTTCCATTATCCTCGCTTTCGACCTGGTTGTCAAGAGAATCCGGCAAGGGATTTTGTACGGGATTTTGTACGGCCAGGCTCATTGCAGCAGCACCGTCTCCCCCAGCTTTTCCAGCAGCAGATTCGTTTCCATCACGGAAAGCCCCTGCCCGATGGCGGATATGATGATGCTGTCCCAGGGATTCCGGGGATAGAGCGAACCGTGGCCGGCATAGCGGAGCAAATACTGCGTCTCGTCGAGATTCAGCCGCATGGCCAGCGCCAGCGCCAGCAGTTTCGGCCGCGACGGGTTCTCCTTGCGTCCGGAAAAAATCTGGTACGCATAACTCCGATCCAGATGCGACTCACGAATGACCGTATGTTTCTCCAGATGCTTTTCCGCCAGCAGCTGCTCCAGGTACTCCGGCAGCGGCCGCAAAAACTCCTCCCGGTTCTCCGACAGGAACCGCTCGATTTTCGCGTCCTGTTCCAACTCCGCGAACAGGTTCTCCGTATCCTTTTTCTGCATCCTGTTGACACTCCCCGCCCTTCTTTGGTAAAATGGTAGTATATCGGAGCAGGAAAGGCAAGCGGAAAATGAATCTTTGGGAAAAATATTTGGGAACAACCTATGAACTGGTAGACGTCCTGAAGGAATCAGCCGACAGCAGCGTGGCCCTCGTCTATGACCGCGCCGCGAAACAGGTCTGCGTCATGAAACAGCGGGCCCTGCGCTCCCGGGCGCTGTACTAGCAACTCAAGGCCTGCTCCAATCCGCATATCCCCCACATCTACCACCTTACAGAGCAGGGTGAGAGGCTTATCGTCGTAGAGGAATACATCGACGGCACCACCCTGGAGGACCACCTGGACCGCCAACCCTCGCCGGTATTGCCGGAAGCGGAAGCGGCGGAACTCCTGCGCCAGCTTTGCGAATGCCTGGAGCCGCTTCATCAGGCCGGCATCATCCACCGGGACATCAAGCCGGCCAACATCATGCTGACGCCGGATCACGTCGTAAAACTCATCGACTTCAGCATCGCCCGCGTCGCCAGTTCCGGGCAAAAATCCGACACAACGGTCCTCGGCACGAAAGGCTACGCCGCGCCGGAACAGTATGGCTTCGGGCCGACCGATGCCCGCAGCGACCTCTACGCCCTCGGTGTCACGATAAGCCAGGCATTGGGGCATGGCTATCATGGGTATCTGGAAAAGCCGATGGCCCGTTGCCGGGCCATCGACCCCGCCCAGCGATACCCCTCCGTGACGGCGCTCCGGCAGGACATCGCCCGTTGCCAGAGCCGTCAGCGGCTAAAGCGCCGGGGCCTGCTGCTCGTCGCGGCAGCCCTCCTGGGGCTGGGTGCCTTTTTCTTCGCTGTACCAAAGCCACCGCCAGAAGCACCGGCGCCCGCCGTGGAGACGCCCCCGGCTGCCGAACCGCCGGCCCAGCCATCCCCCGCTCCGGCACCTTCACCGGAAAAACCGCCGGAAACCGAACCCACCCCTCAACCGGAGCGCATAGCCACCCCGGAAGAAGCGCCGCCCCCATCCGCCGAAACAAACGAGGAACCGCCAGCCCCCGGCAAAAAACCGGAACCATCGGTCAAGGACACGACCCGTCCTGACGAAGCCGACGACGATGCCGATGTAGAGTCCGACGTATTCATCAGAGAAGGCGTGTGGCAGAGAGAGTTCCATATCGACGAAGCGACCTGGCGCCGCTGGCAAAGACCGGACGGCACCATCTGCCTGCCGCCGGAATGGACCATCCGCGTCCATATAGAGAACCCAACCCGCCGGGAGTTTCCCAGCGCCAAATGCCGGCTCCGCATCATCCGCCCCTACGCCGAGCCGGACGAAATCGTGAAAGAATCCGAGGATGGGCCGGTGCGGGCGGGGGAGACGAGAGACTTCGTGTATCCCCTGTCAGAGTATCCGCTGGCACCGATAACCTTCTTCCAAATCACCTTCCGGATGAAGCAGGCGGACGGTAAAAGGCAGGAAGTCGCCGACATCCAAAGCACGATCTGTCTGGACCACGCCCCCGCTCCGAACCGTAAGCGGTAGGCAAAAAAGCGAGCCTCTGCTCCGGACAGCGGCCCCCCTAAAGCAACCATCACCAAAAACCGCACAGATAATTAAGAGCACCCAGGCCACCGTAACCGGCCTGGGTGCTCTTTTTGCAAAAATCCCCGGAGTGTGCTGGCAGCATACCAAAAGCGAAAAAACGCCTGCTATACTAAGCCTGTGAATCTCTCTCAATCCTCCCTGTGACCGGAGTAATTTCGATTCCATCGTTACCGGCAAAGGAATGTCGCGCCTTTGCCCCTTTCCTCATCTGCGCCGCCGGCGACAGCGGCAGAATGGAGTTCATCATGTACATAGCGGCTATTTTCTGTACCATCGTCGGGAGTTTCATCTTTTTACGGTTGTACGGTCTGAATGTGCGGGGCACAGAAGAATGTGAAAGTTTCATAAAACTGCTGGACGACCCCCGGACCCTCGCCTTCTCCATCATGAACCTCATCTCCCTAACCGAAGAACTCCCCGGCAACTTCAAAAGCCTGGACTTCTTCAGCGCCCTGCGCGAAGCCGCCTTCGGTGTCGTCGGTACCCTCCTGGGCGCCGCCATCGTCCTCGGGATCATCTACGGCGTCATGTCGCTCTTTGGGCGAAAACCGGCGGAAGAGGAAGACATCGACGAATTCAAGGCCGCCCGAAAGGAAAAAGCCTTTTGGTGGTACATCGGGATAGACATAGCCCTGGCAATCTATTTCCATTTCTTCGCGTAACCGGCAAAGGAAGCCTCTCTGGCAGAGATTCCCGGACGCGGCAAGGAGGGACAGAAATGACTCGGAAAAACAGTTTGGCGATTCCCCTGTTGGCTTTGATGATCCTATCCGTTTTCCTCGCCGGCTGCGGCGGCCCGCCCAAAAATACCGAGGACTTCATCAAGCGATACAACCGGGAAATCGGGCATGTCGCCAAAGACCGCAACTTCAACGCCAATGCCGTCACGATCACCAACCCCGGCTCCGCTCTCGGAATGAAAGGGCAAATGCTCGCCGACTAAAACATCATTTTCGCCGCCGAGACCACAAACGCCGGGCTGACGGTATCCTTCACCATGGACTCGGACCTGGACTCAGACATCTTGTTCGGCGTCATCGAGGCTACCATACCCGCGACTGGCGGTGACACGGAAAAAGTCCTGAAAGGCATGGGCATCCAGACCGGAACCCGCTACCGCATCCCCGCCTACTACCAACGGGAATACCGCTATGACAAGCATACGACCTACAGCGTGGTCTCCGGGGCCGGCATCATCATATTCTCCGCCGAAATTCAATAAGTTCCTCACATAACCAAACAGGCATGGCCCATCCGGCCATGCCTGTTTATCTCTGCTCATAGTGTGCTGGCAGCATACCAAAAGCGCAAATACGCCTGCTATACTAAGCCTGTGAATCTCTCTCAATCCTTCGCTCCCGCTCGTGAACCGCGTCCAGTGTGATATCAACGATGCGCTTTCCCTCGTCACTCAGTGCTAAGTATTTACGCATCTGGTCATGGTCATGCGAATCAACAGCGGCCATCTCGCTCTCAAAGGGCGTCGCGTCCCTTCCAAGGAGGTAATCCGTAGTGACACCGAACAGCGCCGTTAACTCGTCCAGCTTGCGCACCGGACGGCTGAATCCACGCTCATATTTATTGTACGCCGCGCGCGTCATGCCGATACGCTCGGCGACCTCTCTCTGAGACAGCCCCTTCGCTTCACGGAGCATTCGCAGACGGCTGGCGGTTATATTCATGGGCATCCGCTCCTTGCCCCTTATTATATGTGAGAGACAATCACGAACGAAAGCCGTTATTTTACTACACTTATTCTTGATTATGTTAGAAAATACACTTATAATATGAAGTGGATGGACACTACGAAAAAGCGGTGCCCCCCGATGAAGAACCGAATCCGTGAATTCCGCGAACGGCGCGACCTCACCACTGACGAAGTCGCCAAAATCCTCGGCGTGGACCGCAGCGCCGTCGTAAAATGGGAAACCGGCGCCAACCTGCCCCGCCTCGACAAAGCCATCGCCCTGGCAAAACTGCTGCGCTGCTCCATGGACGAAATGCTGGGGATGGAATAGTCGTACTACTCGCTGTTAGAAATTATATTTCTTATAGCGAGTGTATGAGACGTCAGACGCGCCGTAGGCGCGGCTGTAGCCTGCGTAGCAGGCGTATTTCAGATAAAGAATTTATCTGAGATTGGTATCAGAATCATCAAACAAGGAGGGACGAGCCCATGAGAACACTTCGCACGGTCATACCCATTCTGATTTTAAACCTTCTATAATCAATTCCAATGGGGGAGAGCATGATGAAAATATGTCCAAAATGCAATGCAAAGTTGACAGACGACACATTCTTTTGTACGAACTGCGGCCAGAATTTGACTGAGATCGAGACAAACGCGCACACAAATGGTAACCCCCGCGAAATCTGACGGTTTGCGTAGTTTTATCACGCAGTGGTCTCCTTCCGACGCTTCGCGCCGTGACAGTTCACTAGACTGTCACGCTGTCCACTGGACTGTCACGCCCTCGCTGGGAGGCATGCCGAGCTGGTTTTTTTCGTTAGAGTTGAAGCCCGAAGGTTTGCGCAGGGCGGAGGTTGGTGGTCTCCTTCCGACACGCCTTTGGCGTGCCACCTCCCTCGCTGGGAGGCAAGCAGCGCCGGCTTTTTCGATAGATGTGAGGCCCGTCGGTTTGCACAGTTTTATCATGCGGTGGTCTCCTTCCGGCTCGCTGCCCCGTCCCCAAAATCTACCCAATTTTGGCGAAGCCACCTTTTCGGTTTAGCCGCAAGCGTTGATGTGATATGGCTTCATGGCCATCGTCGGCGACGCGGTTAAAAAATCGGATTCAAAATTTTTGAATTCGATTTTTTGGCACACGTTTTTCCGGTGGCCTCCGGCCTATGAAACACAAGGTGTGGAGCGATGTCGCTCTTTCCGGGCTTCAACCAAAATTACATCATTTTCACTCACGGTGTCCTTTTCCCTTTTTTCCGGGGCAATACGAGAACACGCAAAAAGGAAAGAAGCGTTGACTTCTCTCCTTTTTGCGCGGGATGATATAGCTTTTGGCTGGCACCCCGGCAAACGGGCGCGAGACCTCAAAAGGTCAGTGAATCTCTTGACGAAACCCTGGAATCCCTGAAACCGCAGGAAACGTAAAGCGGGCTGATTTCGCGTCCTTGGATCGCTTCCCTTTCACGCGCAGGCATAGAAAAAGCACCCGGCCTTGTCTGGTCAGGTGCTTTTTGTATGTGATTGCAAATCACGGCAGAAAGGTGCGGAGTTTGTTGAGGTAGGCTATGGTGCAGCCGGTTTCGCGACAGATTTTTCCATCGGGGCGTTGTCTCTTAGCATTTTCAAGGCTTTCAGCGTATTTTTTTGCCCTTGCTTTTCTCCTTCCATCTTCGCCCGTTCGGCGATTCCTTCGGCCAGACTTCCCATTTTTGCCATCTCCTTTTCCATGACCGGCGCGCGTATGATCGCCGTACGATAGTGAGCAAAGCCTGGCTTACAATGTCAGAGCGCGGAGTTTGTTAAGCCTGTCCATGGTGCAACCGGTATCACGGCAGATTTTTTCCAACGGAACATTCGACTTCAGCATTTCCAATGCTTTCAGCATGATGTCTTGTCCTTGGTTGACGCCACGCCTTTCTCCGCGCCGTTCTCCGCGCTTTTCTGCTTTGATTGCCGCCCGTTCGGCGATTCCTTCGGCCAGACTTCCCATTTTTGCCATCTCCTTTTCCATGACCGGCGTGAGCACCATGTCGTACTCTTGCCGCAGTATGTCTTTTTTCTCGTCGGCTTTCAGCTTGTCCAGGAATATCAGGCGGAGCAGCCGCAGCAGGCGGTGCCTGGTGGCTTTGTTTCCCAGATAGACCATGACGGCTACCAGCAGGTCGTAGTTTTTCGCGTCCTCATGGCCGTGGCCGTGCAGCAGTTTCTCTCGGATCTCATAGCGGCGGATGGAGTTCGATCCGCCTTCCGGCGCGTCCATCACCAGCCAGATGGTATAGACTTTCTTGATGTTGCCATAGTCCTCGCCGCTGAACTCGGTTTCCTTTTGAGAGGATATGAGGCGGCAGGCATAATAGAGGCCGCGGCGAACCAAGGAATAGCCGGTGCGTACGGTGCGCTGCGGCTCGATGTTGATGATGAGGGCGATGGTTTCCCCGGTGGCGGGCACGATGGCGCGAAACAGGATGTCAAAGAGCGCGGTGCCCTCGGTCACGCTGCTGTTTTCGTTCCGGGCGCCCCTGATGTTCTTCGGCGCTTTGCCGGTATTTTTCGCCGCGTTGGTGAGGTCGGCGTCCACCGGGACGGTGCCGATGTTGAGGGAGGGTTCGCCCTCGATGTATTTTTCCGCGATGTCTTTGATGGCGGCGTCGCGGAATTCCTCGACGAGATATTTGAGAATCCACGCCAGCAGGATTTTCATGGAGAGGAACCGCTTAGCGGCTTTGTCATAGGCGGCGTTGGCGTCGTCCAGGAACACGCCGTCCACCGTATCGCTTTTCGTCTTCATGCGTGGCCTCCTGTTTGCTTTTCTGCCTATATTCTACCCCTTGCGGCGGATTATTTCAAGAGGCGGCAGCCATCGCGCCGGGCAACCGCATTTGTATTTTTGGAAAAAGCACCCGGCTTAACCGGTCAGGTGCTTTTTCCATGCTTTTCCCCTTCTTGCCAGAAAGTGCGCTTTCGTGCAAAAACAGGATTGAAACAAAGTGCTCTTTCGTGCAGAATCTTGTAGTGACGGGGCGCGTGGCATGAAGCGGAAAATCTATGACCGGTTGACGTAGTGGAAAAGGCACGCACAGGGAACGACGGCGCTTTTGATTGACGGCGCCCGGCGTGTCGGGAAAAGTTACATTGCGGAGGAATTTGCCAGGCGGGAATACCGGAGCTAGCCTCATAACCGCGTATTATCCCGACCCGAAATACTGGGGCAAAACTTTTGAGCACCGGAGGGAAAAACCATGAAGATCAAAGATATCTGCCCCGTCTGTGGCCATCAAACAGTAGATTCGGAGCATCTGACGGTTTATCTCGATAAGGGTGACTATGAAATCATCATCTGGGGCGTCTTGGGGCGCAAGTGCCAAAACTGCAGTGAGCAAGTCTTTTCCCGGGACACCGTCAAAAATCCAGGCCATTCTCAAAGAACAGCCTACGGCTTTCCAGCGTAAGATAGAAAGGGTTTTCGCCGCCTAAAGAAGGAGCCCCCGGCCTGAAAAAAGGCCAGGGGCTTTTCTCTTGCAATAGAGCTGCCTGTTTATTCATTGCTCCCAGGACAAAAATAAGCTTAAGCCCCTTGGCTTGTGGCCACCACTCTATCATTTGCTCCCAGGCAAGCAGTCTGCTATACTGATAGCAATTTAGAGGACACCATGGGGGCGCGGAGGCGAGACGGGTATGTCGAAGGATTTGACCGAGCGGCTTCAGCGGAAAGTCCAGATCTGGAAGCGGATGGTCCGGGAGAAGCCCCGGTTTTTGCTGGGGTATTTCATGCAATCCCTGATGGTTCGCGCTGTCTTTCTGTCGGTGTACGCGATTTTCCCCTGGGTGTTTTCGTCGTCGTTTTCACCCGAAGGGGCGCTGCGTCAGTTGAGTTTCGATTCGATATGGCGGCGCTTGGCCGGAATTCCCGCGGATATCCGGAATCTGCTCTCCAATCTGTCGTCGCTTTTCGCGAATCGCGGCAAGCTGCTCCGGGAGTTCCTGAAATCGCTTTGGCCGCCGCACATGGCTCTCAGGCGTTTCCTGGCGTATGCCCGTCAGCATATCCCGGCCGTCCGCAAGATGATGCGCCTGGTTTTGGGGGCCATCATCGGGTTTCTGTTGTTCCGGATCGTCATCCTGCTCGTCATCCCGCTACTGGGGCTCGGGGCGCTGACGATCCTGGGGCTGGACATCGGCGTCGCCGTCATTTTTCTGGTGCAGTCGGTCATTTCGTGGATCGCGCCCTTTCTCGGAAAAATGCTTCACGGGAAGCTGCTCGCCTGGCACCGGTACA
This sequence comes from Schwartzia sp. (in: firmicutes), assembly GCA_017444395.1. Taxonomy (GTDB): domain Bacteria; phylum Bacillota; class Negativicutes; order Selenomonadales; family Selenomonadaceae; genus RGIG3544. The sequence continues at coordinate 9,551 of JAFSWT010000006.1, forward strand.
CGCAGGAGTTCATCGAGCAGGAGCAACCGGCGATGCGGGCGGAGGCGTGGCGCGATTCGATTCGCCAGCGGCTGCAGGGGTACGCGGAGCGATATATGGCCTGGGTGTCCGGCGGGATAGAAGCCGAGAGCCGGCATCATCAGGACTCGCCGGAGATTGCGCCACCGGAAGAGGCACGCCGGGAGGACGAGGGTCATCCGTTGTGAAAGCGGGAGGAATTTGTTTCGCCCCTTTGGCAGGCCGCCGGAATCTTTTGTTGTCAGGGAATCGGGGGCTATGGTATAGTATTTGTAAGAAGAAACGTGTTCACCGATCAGAAAGGATGATTTCCCATGTATTTCGACGATTACGATTCCCCGGTATTCCGCCCGCCCAGTGAGGCGCGCAGTTTTATCCTGCGGCTGACCCGCGGCTGCGCCCACAACCAATGTACCTATTGCAATATGTACCGCGGCGTGCCGTTCCAGGTGCTGACCGACGAGCAGATCATGCGCCAGGTTGCCATGGCCCAGGCCTACAATACGAAAGCGGTGCGGCGGGTGTTCTTCGCTGACGGCGACGCGCTGGTGCTTTCCACCGAACGCCTGCTGCGAATCCTGTCGGTGCTGCGGCAGGTCTTCCCGAACTTCGAGCGGGCGTCCTCCTACGCCGCCCCCAAGGACATCCTGCACAAGACGCCGGAGGATCTCGAGAAGCTCCGGGACGCCGGGCTGACGCTACTCTACTACGGCATGGAAAGCGGTGACAGCCAGACGCTCAAGGACATCAACAAGGGCGTGAACGGCGAGGAGTCCATCGAGGTCGGGCGCCGGGTCATCGCCGCCGGCATGAAGCTGTCGCTGATGATCATTCTGGGCATCGCCGGCCAGGAGGGCTCGGAGCGCCACGCGCTGGCCACGGCCAAAGCCATCAGCGAGATCCGCCCGACGATGCTCGGCGCCATCTGCCTGATGCTTTACCGCGGCAGTGAGCTCAAGGCCCAGTTCGAGCGCGGCGAGTTCCATCCGCTTTCCCCGGCGGGACTGATGGAGGAGCTGCTGATGATGATGGAGAACGTCCATCTGCCGGAAACGGAGCATTGCATTTTCCGCAGCAATCACATCTCGAACTACGTCCAGCTGGCGGCGACGCTGCCGGAGGACATGGACCGGCTGAAGGAGGAAATCCGCTACAGCATCCGGGAACTCAGCAAGCTCTCGTCCTGGGACGTCTATAACCACGACAAGTATTAAGTGTCAGTACACTGGGATATCCAGGCCATTTTCGAGGATGACAGTTCCCTGGCCTGGTACAACATCGACCTCCTGACGGTTTCCCAGGTCACGCTGAACCGGGACGGCACCACCCAGCGGCAATGAGGCTACCCTCCCGCTGCTTCACGGAATCCGGAGTCCCCCGGAGGTTTTCGTGGACACCGACCGTTATTGTATGGTATAACTAAATACAAAAGTCATTGTGAACGGGCGTCAACCGCCCGGCGAAAAGGAGACGATGAAATGACCGAACTGAAGAAGGCTGTCTCAGGCGCGGCGAGCGCCATCACCGCGCAAAAGAACGAGGCAGTCTATAAGTTGCTCGATTTCAGCGATACCCAGGAGGCGGAATTCGCCCGCCGGGGCCTCATCGCCGCGCCTGAGCGTCTGGAGCTGAAGAACGCCGATGGCTTCGTCGTCTGGAGCCAGGCGGCGGCTTCTTTCCTCGATGAGATGGAAAAGGCCCCGGCTACCGTGAACCCCAGCCTCTGGGAGAACGCGAAGAACAATCACGTTTACGGGCTGTTCAAGGTCATCGACGGCATCTATCAGGTCCGCGGCTACGATATGGCCAATGTCACCCTCGTCGCCGGCGAGACCGGCTGGATCGTCTTTGATACCTCCATGAGCGTCGAAGCCGGGCAGGCCGCCATGGAGATCGTGAACGAGCATCTCGGTAAGCGCCCCGTCCGGGCCGTCATCATCTCCCATCCCCACATCGACCATTTCGGCGGCGTGAAAGCTTTCGTGTCGGAGGAAGAGACCACTGACCGCAGCCTTTCCCTGGAGGCGCAGCTCAAAAGCGGCAAGATTCCCATCATCGTCCCCGAGGGTTTCACGTATCACGCCGTATCGGAGAACCTGTACGCCGGTACCGCGATGGGCCGCCGGGCTTCATACCAGTACGGGGCGCGTCTCGAAAAAAGCCCCACCGGCGCTCTGGCCATCGGCATCGGCATGGGCCAGTGCGTCGGCGGCACCGCCTCGTTCCTGCTGCCTACCTGGGAAATCAAGGAGACTTTTGACCGGGTAACGATTGACGGCGTCGAGATCGAGTTCCAGCTCACCCCGGGCACCGAAGCCCCGGCGGAGATGAACGCCTACCTGCCGCAGAAGCATGCCCTGTGGCTGGCGGAGAACTGCACCGGTACCCTGCACAATCTCTATACACTGCGGGGCGCTCAGGTGCGCGACGGCAACGCCTGGGCCATGTACATCATGGAGGCGCTGGCCCGCTACGGCGAGGGGACGGAGGTCACGTTCCAGTCCCACAACTGGCCGCACTGGGGCCGGGAGGTCATCCGCGACTACATGCTCGACACCGCGGCGACCTACAAGTACATCAACGACGAGACGCTGGCCCTGGCCAATCTCGGCTACACCCCCGACGAAATCGCCCACACCATCACCTTGCCGGAAAAGCTGCAGAAGAATTGGTACATCCGGCCTTACTACGGCACCGTGGCCCACAACGCCAAAGCCGTTTATCAGAAGTACCTTGGCTGGTACGACGCGAACCCCGTCCATCTCAACAAGCTGCCGCCGGAGAAGAGCGCCAAAAAATGGGTTGCCTGCCTCAACCTCGGCAGCGTGGAAAAGGTCCTCGCCAAGGCCCGGCAGGATTACGAGGCCGGCGAATACCAGTGGGTGGCAGAGCTTTCCAATACCCTGCTGTTCGCCGATCCGAAGAACGAAGAAGCGCGCCTCCTCTGCGCCGACGCGCTGGAGCAGCTCGGGTATCAGGCCGAAGCCGGCACCTGGCGGAACTGCTATCTGTCGGCGGCGATGGAGCTTCGCCAGGGCGGCTTCACGCCGCTCAAGAAGGCCGGTTTCTTCGGCCGCGACCTCATGGCGCAACTGTCGCCGGAAATGGCCTTTGACTATCTGAGCATCCTGATGGACCGTCAGGCGCTGCGGGACGACAACACCGTCATTTCCCTGACCTTCACCGATACGCAGGAGACCTGCTCCCTTTGCCAGCGCTTCGGCGTCCTCCTCTACGCCAAAGGCTCCGTCGGCCTTCCCGCCGACATCACCGTGCGCTGCCGGCGGACTGATATTCTCTATCTGCTTTCCGGCAATGACGAGACCTTTGCGAAGGAAGCCGCCATCACCGGCGATACGGCACGCTGGAAAAAGATCGCCGCCGCCTTCCACCGCTTTGCCGCCGGCGTTTCGGGGCGGTTCAATATCGCCGAACCCTGAGTTTTGTCCCGGCCGGCGGGTTCCGCCGTCATTCTTCGGCCAAAGGAGTGACTCGTCTTGAACGAGCTGAAGGAATATTACAATCCCCGGTACCTGCCCCTGCTGGGCAAGGCTGCGCTCACCGTAAACCTCATCCTATTCTTCATGAACCTCCAGAAATTCCCGCTGAGCACGTCGCTCCTGATCCTGATTTCGACGGTCTCCTGCTCATTGCCGCTGATTTTCCGTCACCGGCAACGCAACATCGCCGACTTCGTCTTCTTCCGGCGCATCATCATGCCGGGTTTTTTGGGGCTCACGCTCTCGGTCATCCTCATCATTCTCTTCGGCGCGGAGCTGGCCGGCCTGCCCTATGGTGTCAGCCGCTATGAGGCTCTGGGCATATTCTGCCGGCGCCGGGGGCTGTTCTTCATCATCATGTCGAACCTGTCACTGATTCAGATGGTTCTGAAGGAGGCTGTGCCCCAGGAACAGCGGCGCCCCTATCTGCTGTTGCTGGTCATTCCGTTGGCGCTGCTCGCCTTCCTGTAAAACCCCCTCCAGAAAAAAAGAGGCTGGTACTCGTCAAAACGAGTGCCAGCCTTTTTCTTTGCCTTGCTTGTAAAACCGGAGCCCTTTCGTTTCCCGCCCAGGACTCACCAGCCACCGGAGGAACCGCCACCGCCGGAGGAGCCGCCGCCGAAACCGCCGCCGGAGCTGCCGCCTCCACCACCGCCGCCGAAGAAGCCGCCGCCACCGTGATAGTGGCCGCCGCCGGAGCTGCCGCCACCGCCGAAAGAAATGTGGAGGATGGTGGAGAACAGATTGAAGACGGCATAGAGAAAGGCGAGGACAATCACGAGGAAAATCAGGATGCCCAGCCCAATTTCCCACCACTCGATTTCCTCCACCGGGGGCGAGGCGGCCGCCGCCACGTCTTCCGGCGTTTCGCCGCCATATTCCTCATAGACCTTTGCCACCAGTTTGCTGTAGGCAGTGACGATAGCGGGGGAGTAGTTTTCGTTCCTGAATTCCGCTTTCATGCCGTCGAGGACGGAGCCGCACCAGCCGTCGGTGAGCTTTCCCTCGAGGCCGTAGCCGACTTCGATGCGGAACTTCCTGTCCTGACGGGCGATCAGGAGCAGGACACCGTTGTTTTTCTTGGCGTCGCCGATGCCCCAGTCGCGAAACAGGTCCACGGCGTATTCCTCAACGCTGTGGCCCTCCAGCGTAGGCACGGTGACGACGACGACCTGGGCATGGTGCTTCCGGTCAAGATCGGCGCCCATTTCCAGGAGTTTTTTCTGGTCGTCGGCGGTCATCATGCCGGCGTCGTCAAAGACGTAGATGTTGCGCGTGGGGGCTTTCGGCCAGTAGCGTTCCGCCGCGCCCGCCACCGCGGTCAGCGTGACGAGGAGCGCGAGGAGCAGCAGGCTCCAGCGCGCCCAGAGCCGTTTCATTGAATTCCGGCCTCCTTTCAGAAAAGGCGCGGCGCTTTTTCCGCTGCCGCGCCTTTTTCCTGTTTCCGTCAGAATTTCACCTGGGGTACGACTTTGGCCGACTCGTCAGCCGCGAACTGCGGCTTGGGCGAGAAGCCGAACATCCCGGCAAAGAAGCGGCCAGGGAAGGTCTCAACCTTGCTGTTGTATGTCCGTACCGCTTCATTGTAATCGCGCCGGGCGACGGCGATGCGGTTTTCCGAGCCGGAGAGCTCCCGCATGAGTTCGGTGAATTGCTGGTTCGCCTTGAGGTCAGGGTAGTTCTCGGCGATGGCCAGCAGTCTTCCCAGAGCGCCGGAGAGCTCCTGATTCGCCGCGTCCATGGTCGTGATGTCCTTCGCCCCGGCCAGCTTCGCCCGGGCGTTGCTGACGGCGGTGATGGTCTCTTTCTCAAAGGCGGCGTATCCCTTGACGGTTTCCACCAGATTCGGAATCAGATCAGCGCGCCGCTGCATTTGGTTCTCTACCTGTCCCTGGGCGGCGGCCACATTGATTTCGGCGTTCTTCATCGAGTTGAAGGTGCCGAAGAAGAAGCTGCCCGCCAGGATCAGGACGCCTAAAAGTGCTCCTAGTACATGCAAAATCCGTTCCTCCTTTCCAAATCGGCCCGCTGTTTTCGCAAGGGAAAGGAAAACAACGGGCCGTACAATCGGTGTTGTATAAAGCGTGGCCGCTAGAACTTCCCGCCGCCGCCGCCGGTGGAGCCGCTGTCGTCGGAGAAGCCGCCGCCTCCGCCGCTGCTCTTCTTGGAGTGGTCCACCACGGTGACGTTGGTATAGAGGTAGGTATCCTCCTCGTCGGTGAGCTCAAAGGTGTCGCGCTCCAGATACTCGTCCGCCGACTCCGCGTGGCTCACGTTGCTGAGCTGGCCGACGAGATAAGAGCGAAAGCCGAAGCCGGAGAGCGCCGCCAGCACGGCGGCGATGATGCCCGACAGGATGCTGAAGCCGGCGGAGGGATCGAAAGGCTTGCCTTCCTTCTGGAAGTAGGCCAGCTCTTCCTCCAGCGCGTCGGCGTATTTCAGCCCCGCCTGGCCGAACTTGTTGTCTTTCAGCGAGGGCAGGATAGCGTTCTGGATATGGCCGATGCCGTTCTTGTTGCTGGGGATGATCTTGTTGAGGTTACGTCCAGTGGCGATGTAGTAATCCCGCGTCCCCACCGCGACCAGGAGGACGATGCTGCCCCGGGAACCGTCGCCGTAAGCGTTGCTGTTGACGAGGTTCTTGGCCAGGCTTTCCGCCGAGTGGCCCGCGGGCAGGCGGTCCACATAGACGGCGCCGGCGTGGACATCATACCTGGCATTGATGGCGGCGAGCTTTTGCTCCAGCTCCGCCTTTTCGCTGCCGCTGATACCGCCGACACCGGCGGCGACGGTGACCAGCCCGTTGTCCAGAAGGGGCTGGGCGCCCTTGCCGGTTGCGGTCTGTTGCAGGGAGCCGGCGGCTGACTGCGGCTTCTGGGGCTGAATGGCCGCCAGGGCGCCGGACAGTTCCGCCGCGCTGGCCGGCGACGGCGAGGCAGGCAGGAGCAGCAGGAAGGCCGCGAAGAAGAGGACGAGGAATTGGGGAATTCGTTTCATCGGTTTCATCTCTCATTCCTCCTTCAGGCCACAATGAACTTGGTGATGAAGTAGAAGACGAAGAGCAGCACCAGGGCCACCGCGCCGGGGTACATCATGGCCTTCGTCTTATCGTAGGGCAGGCTGCCCACCATCTTGCCGGTCTGGCCGTTCATCATGAAGGTGTAGGGCTTGCCGTCGTAGCGGGTCGTCAGGATCCAGACCGGGGCCAGGGCGTAGGAGACCTTGCCCTCGTTTTTCACGACGTAGCTGTCTTTCAGCGTTACCCGGTCGTAGCCCTGCACTGCGCCCTCCAGAACGGCGGCGGCGCTGGCCGCAACGCGCTTGTCCGCCCGCGGCGCCGAAGTCTCGGCGTCCACGTCGTACTTGTCGGCGAGGTAGCCCGCCAGATAGCCGGCGTTGAACTCCACCAACTCGCTGTAATCGAAGGGTTCCACCGACTCCATGTAGGTGTCGTCCATCTTCTCGCTGCCGTCCACCGGGATGCGCTCAAAGCGCATGGTGCCTTCGCGCTGGCAGTCATAGACGCTGGTCTCGGTCACCGTCTGGCTGCCGTTGGTATAGACGTTGTCCGACTCCGCCCGGAAGGTGGCCGTGGCCGTGACGTCGGAATCGAAGAGCCAGAAGGGTACGTACATCGGCTGGATGTCCTCCACCCGGTTGTTGGCGGTGAAGGCGGCCGGCAACAGCGTCTTGCCCTTGTAGAACTCCTTCAGGGCCGCCACCGCTTCCTTCTTCGTCTTCTTGAAAGGAATCACGTAGTCCGGCTTCATCATGCCGTCGAAGCGGGACGGGATCATCGTCGGATTGCCGCAGTAGCAGCACTCCGTCGCGATGGTGTTCTCGTCGCAGACGAGCTCGGCGCCACAAGCCGAGCAGGTGAACTTCTGGAGGTTCTGGGTCTCGCTGTCCTCCCATTCGCCGCCGGCACCCGCCGTATCCCACTGGGCCTGCTCGGCCTCGGCGGCCTTCGCCGCCCGTTCCTGCTCCTTGTCGAACATGGTCTTGATGGTCTCAATCTCGAACTCGGTGCCGCAGTATTCGCAGGTCACCTTGTCGTGCCCCGGCTGAAAGCTCAGCGGCGCGTTGCAGTTCGGGCACTTATAGGCAACCGTTGTATCCGCCATGGTATCGCCTCCTCAATAAATCACGCCTGTCTCGGAAAACCACAAGGGGCGGAAAGACCGCCCCTTGTTCTGTTTCTTTCCGCCGATCGGATAGCGGGCCTCTGGCCGTCTCCCGGAAAGGGAAGCGAAAAGAGGCCCCTCTTATTATTACGGTCTGGGCTTGCCACAGTTCGAGCAGAACTTGCCCTCATTCGTGGTGCCGCAGGCGCAGGTCCAGGGCCCCGCCGGGGCCGGTTTGCCGCAGTTCGAGCAGAACTTGCCGCTGTTTTTGGTGCCGCACTCGCAGGTCCATTCCTTCGCCGGCGCCGGTTGCGGCTGGCCGCACTCGGAGCAGAACTTGCCGGTGTTGCCGGCATGACCGCAGGCACAGGTCCAGCCACCGGCTGCCGCTGCGGGGGCCGCTGCCGGGGCCGCCGCTTGCTGCTGCTGCTGTTGCTGCTGGGCTATGCCGAAGAGCTGCCCGGCGTTCATGCCGCCGGCGTTCTGGGCCATGCCCATGCCCATGAAAGCGCCCATGGCGCCCATGCCGCCCTCGTTGTTGGCCGCATCCTGCATCGCCTGCGCCTGGGCGCCCGCGATACGCGCCGCCGCCATCGCCGGATTCGTCAGCGGCGTCGAGAACTGCAGATCCTTCAGACGCTTCTCGTCGTCCGGGTTCGCCGTCACGCTGGATACACCGAAAGCCACGACCTCGATGCCCCGGAGTTCGCCCCACTTCTTGTCCAGCACCTCGTTCAGCGCGTCGGCCAGCTCCATCGTATGGGCCGGCAACTCGTCGTAGCGAACGCCCTGGCTGCCGATCTTGGCGAAGGCCGGCTGCAGCGCCGTCAGGAGCTCTGTCTTGAGCTGGCTGTCAATCTCGCTGCGGTCATAGACATCCTCCACGTTGCCGCAAACATTCGTATAGAAGAGAATCGGGTTTACCAACCGGTAGCTGTACTCGCCGAAGCAGCGAATCGACACGGTGGCGTTCAGCCCGATGGTCTGGTCGATGATGCGGAAGGGAATCGGCTGCGGCGTGCCGTACTTGTTGCCGATGATTTCCTTGGTGTTGAAGTAATAGACCCGCTGGTCCTTGCCGGGGTCGCCGCCGAAGGCGAAGCGCTTGCCGATCTGCTTGAACACCGCCGTGATGTTCGAGCCGAGATCGCCCTCGAAGACCGTGGGCTCGCTGGAAGAATCGTAGCGGTACTCGCCCGGCTCGGCGCAGACTTCCACCACCTTGCCCTGCTCGACGATGATCATGCACTGGCCGTTGGCCACAGCGATAGCCGAACCGTTGCTGATGATGTTGTCCTCAGCCGAGGTATTGGAGCTGCGTCCCTGGGAGCTCAGGCGCTTCTGGCCCTTCGCTACCAGCGTATCCGCGTCCAGCGCATCGCAATAGAAGAATTCCTTCCACTGATCGCCCAGTACGCCGCCTACGGCGCCCATGCCCGCTTTGATGAGTCCCATGTTCTGCCTCCTTCGTTCGTCCGGGTGCCGCCCTCCGGGAAAACCGGCCGGGAGCGGCGTCCCTGATATGCACCTTGTTCTGCCTTGCATTATATCATAGAACGGTAGGAATGAAAACGATAAATGAAAAAAGACGGCATCGGGAATGGAGGCCGGGGAGAAATATTATGAATACAATCGGGCGTGGGCGAATTCTCTTATTGTATTTTTAGCGAAAGGGGGACTATAATAAGTTGATGGGTCTATATCCGAATGTCTGGAACAGAAAGGGGCGCCGATGATGGATACGAGCAAGGAGAAACGGCTGGAGCCGGAGGAGAACTACATCCCGACGGGATTACCGGGGGGCTTTTTCATATACAACGCGCTGGGCAACCAGGAAATCTACTTTGCCGACCAGAACGTCATCGAATTATTCGGCTGTAAGACGATAGCGGAGTTCCGCGATTTCACGGGCAACAGTTTCCGCGGCATGGTCCATCCGGAGGATCTGGCGAAAATCGAAAGCGACATCATGGCCCAGACATTCAACAGCGAGAAACGCCATGACTATGTGCGCTACCGCATCCGGACGAAACAGGGTGAGACGCGCTACATCGAGGACTTCGGCCATCTGCTGCACGGCAGGGACGGACAGAAGGTTTTCTACGTCTATATCGTCGATGTGGATAAGGAAGAGTATTACAACCGGGGCCGCAACAGCGTGGCGGAGTCGCAGATCTTCGCCATGAACCGCAGTGCCGACCGGCTGACGGGCCTTTTGAACATGTCGGCGTTTTACGAGAGGGTACAGGAACGGCTCAAGACGCCCTTTGCCGAGCGCAAGCCCCTGACCTTCGTCCATTTCGACATCGCGAATTTCAAGATATTCAACGAGAACTACGGGTTCCAGCGGGGCGACGACCTGCTCTGCCGCACCGCCTACACCATCAAGAACGAGTTCCCGGGGGCCGAGGTGGCCCGTTTCTCCAACGACCATTTCGTCGTCTGCACCGAGGCGCGGAACGTGACGGAGCATGTCGAGAATGTGCACAACGCTGTCCTGCGCGTCCTCGACGGCGTCCGGGTGGAAATCAAGGCCGGCATCTACGAGCTGGAGGAGAATTGCCAGGAGGTGGGGCTGGCCTGCGACCACGCCCGCATCGCCTGCAACATGGTGAAGCGGCGCTACGACAAGATTTACGGTGTCTATGAGGCGGGGCTGTACGAGCGGCTCCGGATGCAGCAGTACGTGCTGGATAACATCGATGCCGCCGTGGAAAAGGAATACCTGAAGGTGTTCTACCAGCCCATCATCCGCATCGCCAGCGGGAAAATCTGCGGCTACGAGGCCCTGGCCCGCTGGGACGATCCCCAGACGGGGATGCTGTCGCCGGCGAAGTTCATCGTCACGCTGGAGGAATTCCACATGATTCACAAGGTGGACACCTTCATCGTCAAGAAGGTCTGCGAGGACCTCTGCCGGCTCATGGAGGCGGGGGAGCCGGTGGTGCCGGTGTCCATCAACCTCTCGCGGCTGGACTTCGAGCTCTGTGACATCTTCGCGCTGACGGAGCATTTCCGGTCCCTTTACGGCCTGTCCCGGGACCTGCTCGATATTGAAATCACCGAGAGCGCCCTGAACGACAACTCATCGTTCCTGCAAAACGAGGTGAAGAAGTTCCGCAAAGCCGGCTACCGCATCTGGATCGACGATTTCGGCAGCGGCTACTCGTCGCTGAATCATCTGATGGATTACAGTTTCGACGTGCTGAAGCTGGATCTGGAGTTCCTGCGGACCTACGACAAACGTCCCCGTACGGCGAAGCTCATGCGGCACATCATCCAGGGCGCCCTCGACCTCGGCGTGCAGCCGCTGCAGGAAGGCGTGGAGACGAAGGAACACTTCGATTTCCTGCGCGAGCTGGGCTGCAAGTGCGCCCAGGGCTACTATTTCTCGAAGCCGCTGCCGCTGGACGAGTCCCGGGCCTACACGCGCAGCAAGGGGCTGGAGTGGGAATGAGCGGAGAACGGGGCTTTATTGTAACGGGAGGCGATATAAATGTCGGTCAATGTTACCGAATTACAGGAAAACCTTTCAAAATACATTGCGTTGGCAGCAACGGAGGACGTTTTCATCACGCAAGACGACAAAGTGGTCGCCAAGCTCAGTAATCCTCAACGCGACAGAGTCAAAACGGCAGAATCCCTGTTCGGCATCCTGCCACAAACGACGACATGGGAAGAAGCAAAAGAGGAGCGACTGGGTACGATATGAGAGTTCTTTTGGACACAAATGTTCTTGTTGATGTTTTGCAAAGAAGAGAGCCCATGTTTTCCTATGGGAGCGAAATCTTCCTCGCCGTTGCCGCCAAACGCCTGGAAGGACTTATTACGGCCAAGCAGGCGGCAGATATTCATTTCTTTGCCCGTAAACAGTTCAAAGGCCAGGAAAATGTGGATGAAAAGGCTCGAGGGGTTGTAGGAAGGCTGTTTTCCCTGTTTACACTTGTGGACACTTTGGGGACTGATTGTCAAAATGCTCTTCATATACAGAACAACGACTATGAGGATGCCATACTGATTGCCGGTGCCTTGAGACTTGGTGTTGATTGCATCGTTACCCGGGATGCCAGACATTTCAAAAGCGTTCTTTTGCCTGTATATCCCCCGGATGATTTTGTCCGGCGATTTTTATAAGAAACGACAACGCATAAAACAAAAGGCAGGGCAAAGCTTGGGATGCGTAGGCAACGCTTGACTTTGCCCTGCCCGTATTGTATGATGGTGGCAAAAGGGGATGATTCCGATGGCAGTCATGGCGAAACCCGTCAAAGCGGCGTTTATTGTAGCGGAGGATAAAATCGAGGCGTTTAAAAAATGGTCCGACCAACCGAAGGGCGAGCGGGATATTGACAAAGCCTTGGCTCGCGCCAGTAGATATATGAAAGTTCCGACATACAGGATGGTTGAAGTTCATGAGGGGTCAAGACATGAGCAATATTGAATACGATGAAAATGGTTTTAGAATGGAAGTCGTGGGCAAAAACATGGCTTCCATTTTTTCTGATTTTCATGCGGTAACGAAACGATTGATGCTCATTTCCGTAGCGATGATTTTCAAGAGAACGTCTGCTACGCTTACATTGACAAACAAAGCGGTGCGCCGGTCGGGCTTGCGGATATATGTTGCTCAGGGGTAAACTGGATTTATGACGGGCATATTGTTGAAATGCTTTCCGCAATCAATATTTCCCATTTCGCTGTGTCTTTGGCTTATCAGGATATCTTGTGCTCGGCGGATGACGAGCATTTTTATTTGAGCGATTTGTTTTTATGCAAGTTGCTTAGCACCATCCGGTTAATCTCCGAGCATTTTGTCGGCGCTGAATATATCGTGGTTCATTCGGTACCGGATGCCGTTCACTTCTATGAGAGGAATTTGTTCGTAGAATTTTCGCCGTATATGCGAGCGGAACATAACCGATATTTGGAAGGCTGTATTCCCATGATTTTCCGGCTGTAACAGTATAAAAGCCAAAAGATGTGGACGGGAATCATTGCCAAATATATACCGCTTTCGCTCCGGCTATAAGCCGGTGACGAAAAAACGGCCTCTGCAAGGGCAAAGGCCGTTTTTTTATTCGCCGGGAAAGATTATGATACCGCTGAAAAACGTTTGTGGTTACGCTTCCTTCGGCAGTTCGGAGGTGCAATGGGGGCAGCGGGTCGCTTCCTCGTCGATCTCCGACTTGCAGAAGGGGCACTTGCGGGGCTCGGCCTCGGGCTCGGGCTCGCCCTTCAGGCGGTTCACCTGCTGAACCATCAGGAATACCGCGAAGGCCACGATCAGGAAGTCGATGACGCCGTTCAGGAACTGGCCGTAGGCGATGACCGGCGCGCCGGCCTCCTTCGCCGCCGCCAGCGTCGTCACCGGCTTGTCCGAGAGATTGATGAACAGGTTGGAGAAATCCACCTTGCCCATCAGAAGGCCCAGCGGCGGCATCATGATGTCCGAGACAAAGGAGGTGACGATCTTGCCGAAAGCGGCGCCGATGATGACGCCCACCGCCATGTCCATGACATTGCCGCGCATGATAAACTTCTTGAATTCTTCCATCATTTGAAAAGACTCCTCTCCGGGGATGGCGTTCGTGCGTCATCCGTTTTTTCACTTTGGGACGGGCACTCTGTCCGCCCGCTGTTCCATACGCGCCGGCAGTTCCGGTTCGTTAACCGTCACCGGCGGTATCAACGAATTTTAGTATACCGAAATCCGCCGCCGATTGCAAGGACTCCGAAACAATTCGCGGAAAAAATCCGCCGCGTTTTCATCGATTTATCCACAATTTCTTCCGAAAATCCATTCTTTTGGGTATAATTTTGTGGATAACACCCCCTGCCGGCACGATTTCATACCGGCGCCGGCCCCGGGAAAAAGGAAAATCGCGTTTTCCGTCGAATATACTTTCTGTTGAAAAATCGTCCCCCTTTCGGGGAAAAAGTAGGAGGCAGTTCATGTTAGTAACGGAAATCAACGCGGCGGTGGCCGCGGAGCTGAAGATAAAGCCGCGGCAGGCGGAGGCGGTGGCGGAGCTTCTGGACGGGGGCAACACCGTGCCCTTCATCGCCCGCTACCGCAAGGAGGCCACCGGCTCGCTGGACGAGGAGCAGATCCGCGCCGTGGAGGAACGGCTGAACTATCTGCGAAATCTGGTGAAACGGCAGGAGGAAATCCTGGCAAAAATCGAGGAGCAGGGCAAGCTCACGCCGGACCTCAAAGCGGCCATCGAGAAGTCGTCGAAGCTCCAGGAGCTGGAGGACCTCTACCTGCCCTATAAGCAGAAGAAGCGCACCCGGGCGATGATTGCCCGGGAGAAAGGTCTGCTGCCGCTGGCCGAAGCGATGATGGCCGGGGTGGATACCGAGGGAACGGCGATGGAAAAAGCGGCGGCCTTCATCGACGCCGAGAAGGGTGTGGAGACGGCCGAAGACGCCCTGACCGGAGCGCGGGACATCGTGGCCGAGGTAGTGACGGAGGAAGCGGCGCTTCGCCAGCTCATGCGGAAGAAGCTCTGGCAGACCGCGGTCCTCTCTACCGCCCTCGACCCGGAGCAGCCGGAGGAGGAGCGGCAGGTCTTTTTGATGTACGACGGCTACGAAGAGCCGGTGCGCACGCTGCCCTCCCATCGCACGCTGGCCATCAACCGCGGCGAGAAGAAGGGCCTTTTGAAAGTGAAGATGAACGCCGACCACGAGGCGAATATCGAAACCATCTTCGGGCGCGTCCGCAAGCAGTCCTCGATTTACGAAGAAGACCTTCATCTGGCGATAGAGGACGGCTATAAAAGGCTGCTCTTTCCGGCGCTGGAGCGGGAAATCCGCGCCCTGCTGACCGAGAACGCCGAAGCCCAGGCCATCAAGGTCTTCGGGCTGAACCTGAAACAGCTCCTCTTGCAGGCGCCGCTAGCCGGCCATGTGGTGATGGGCCTCGACCCCGGCTACCGCACCGGCTGCAAGGTGGCGGTGGTGGACGCCACCGGCCATGTGGTGGACCATGGCGTCATCCAGGTGACGCAGAGCGACGCCGCGAAACTGACGGCGGAAAAGCTGCTGCTGTCTCTCATCAAAAAACACGGCGTGACGCTGATTTCCATCGGCAACGGCACCGCCTCCTACGAGACGGAGGAATTCACCGCCAACCTCATCCGCGACCACGGCCTCGACAGCGTCCATTACCTCATCACCAATGAGGCCGGGGCGTCGGTCTATTCCGCCTCGAAGCTGGCGAAGGAGGAACTGCCGGAATACGACGTGACCATCCGGGGCGCCGTCTCCATCGCCCGCCGGGTTCAGGACCCGCTGGCGGAGCTGGTGAAAATCGATCCCCAGGCCATCGGCGTCGGCCAGTACCAGCACGATGTGAACCAGAAAGAGCTGGCGGCGGCCCTCGACGCCACCATCGAGACGGCGGTGAACCATGTCGGCGTCGATCTCAACACCGCCAGCGGCGCGCTGCTGAAGCACGTCGCCGGCGTCAACGCCGCCATCGCCAAGAACATCGTCACCTACCGCAACGAGAACGGCATGTTCGAGAGCCGCAAGCAGCTCCTGAAAGTGCCGCGGCTGGGCCCGGCGGCCTTCACCCAGTGCGCCGGCTTCCTGCGCATCCACGGCGCCAAATCGCCGCTGGACAACACCCCGGTCCATCCCGAGTCCTACGCTCTGGCGGAAAAGATTCTGGAAAAGCTGGGCTTTGACCTCTCCGACCTGGCCAACAAGAAGCAGCTCTCGTTCCTCGCGGCCAAGCGCAAGCTGGTGGACGAGGAACGGCTGGCGAAGGACCTTGACGCCGGCCTGCCTACCGTCCACGACATCCTCGACGCTCTGGTGCGCCCGGGCCGCGATCCCCGCGAGGACCTGCCGGCACCGTTGACGCGTCAGGCTGTGGTGCACCTCTCCGACATCAAGACCGGCACCATCATGCGGGGCACGGTGCGCAACATCACCGATTTCGGCGTCTTCGTCGACATCGGCCTCAAGACCGCCGGCCTCATCCACATCTCCGAGCTCAGCGACCGCCGCGTCCGCCACCCGCTGGACGTGCTTTCCGTCGGCGACATCGTGAACGTCATGGTCATCCGCGTGGACGAGCAGCGCGGCCGCATCGGCCTGTCGCTGAAGCAGGTGCCGAAAGAGAAGCGCATCGCCTGAGGCGAAGCGGCCGTTGCTTTGTGCCGGTCTCAAAAGGATCGCTTTTACCAGCCGCCGGGAAAAAGCCGGGAAAAATATTTCCGCCCGCTTGACAAGCCTCGCCATCTGTGCTACATTTTTAGGCAAGTTCCATATCCAAACCGTTGACGCGGAGATAACGGCAATGATGCCTCCACAGAGAGCCGGCGCAGCTGAGAGTCCGGTGGGAAACAAGTTGTCAAATGGACCGCTGAGGGCGCAGTCAAACGGGGTTTCTCCCGGAGTATTCTGCGACGTGAGGGCATACGTCAGTTGCCGGGGATATGCTGGTATCCCGCCAAGGGCACGGCCTGGCCGTGAATCAGGGTGGCACCGCGGATAGCGCGATTCATTCGCCGTTTATTCGCCCCTGACAGATTGCTTTTCTGTCAGGGGCGTTTTTGTTTTCCGAAATACTCCGGGCGGAAAGCGCCGCCGCGCATCCGTCTTTCCCGCCGCGGAGGAAAGCGAATCGCGTGGCATGCCGCGTTTTCTCATCTGCCAGACATTTGAAGGAGGAAAAACATCATGACCATCGATTTCAGCAAGTATCTCAAGGAATACCCCGACCGCGAGGGCCGTTTCGGCAAGTACGGCGGTGCCTATCTGCCGGAACAGCTCGTGCCGGCCATGAAGGAGATTGACGAGGCCTATATGACCATCTGCCATTCCTCGCAGTTCATCAACGAGCTGCGCCGCATCCGC
>JAFSWT010000060.1 GCA_017444395.1 Schwartzia sp. (in: firmicutes)
CCCCCTTTATTATTTCGATGAGTTCTGATACAATAGTTTCCACGAAAGAGTCCTCCCTTTTTGTTGCCGCCAAGCATACATTATAGGGTAACGGGCTCTTTCGTTTTTTGCAACCTCTACCGAGAACTATTTTACACTAAGTCTGGCAAATAATTCTTATAGCTTGATTTCGGTAAAGCAAAATACGTATTGATTGATTGGTTTTCCGTCCCAATGACAATCCGGCTCTTTTTTGTATCGAATCGATAAAACAGCCGATCGCCCGGCTCATACCAATCCAGATAATCTTCACCGGCATAAGCGTTCAGCAAATCCGCCGCCTCGTTCAGCCATTGTTTGAATGTGATTCCCATGTCATCCGCGTGCTTTTTATGCCTTTTGTCGTGGCCTTTGCTGGTAGTCTCCGCATAGAACGTGGGTTTTTCAACGGAACCAAACCCTAGAATTACCTTTGTTTTCCCGTTTACAATTCCTATCTGCTCCATGCCTTGTATTATATCATGCCCGCCCGGACCCTGGCTACTATTTTTAAAGTGCCGCCTTCCCGATTTGCCAAACAAAAAGGGGCTGTCGCACCAATTTTGTCGCCTGCTCATACTAGTCTCAGTTAAGATTTTTAAATCTTTACTGAGACTGCATGATAAGCAGACGCTTGGCGCTTTAGCGCCTTAGCGGTCGCTTATGCAAAGCTGACGTCACCCGAGCCGAAGGCTTGGGTGTAGCGTGCGAAGCACGCGTCTCTCAGATTAAAATTTAAATCTGAGAGTAGTATCAATACCGTGTATCATCCCCTCCCTATGGGATGGGGCGGCTAACGCGCAAGCGGAGCAAGGGGAAAACAGACATCGTGCATTGAAACGGTACAATTTTGGTTGGACCACGAGAAGATGGGCAGTGCTTCTCTCCTCGTTTTTCATGGGCTGGCGGCCATCGGAAAATTGCCAATCAAAAAATCAACACAAAAATATTTTTGTTTTGATTTTTTGATTGCTTCGGCAATGATGGCGATGAGGCCTTGGCATATCTGCATTTGCTGCCAGTCGGGGCAAAGGGGGCTTCGCCAAAATTGCGCGTTTTTGCATTCATACTACTCGCTGTTAGAAATTTTATTTCTTACAGCGAGTGCATGAGACGTCAGACGCGCTGTAAGCGCGGCTGTAGCCTGCGTAGCAGGCGTATCTTCGATAAGAATTTATATAAAAGATTAGTATCAGAAGGGGCTGCCGTACGTTTCAGTGAACGTGCGACAGCCCCTCTTTCCCGCACTGTCGGATTTTTTCTTTTCTCTTGGCGGCGCCCCCTCACGGCGCCGTCGTTTTTTTCTCCCCTTCCGCCAGATACAGCTCCCGGAGCTGCCGTTTGGCGATTTTGCCGGTGGAGGTCTTTGGCAGTTCGTCGATCAGGCGGAATTCCCGCGGAATCTTGTAGAGAGCGAGGTTTTTCTGCAGGTATTTCTTGAGTTCGCGCACGTTCACGGCGGCGTCGGGCTGGATGCTGTAGTAGCAGCAGCCCGCCTGGCCCCGGAGTTTGTCGTCGATGGCGATGACGGCGGCTTCCCGGACACCGGGATAGGCGTAGACCAGTTCCTCGATTTCCCGGGGATAGATGTTCTCGCCCATGCTGATGATCATGTCCTTGATGCGGTCCACGATATAGACGTAGCCGTCCTCGTCCATGCGGGCCACGTCACCGGTGTGGAGCCAGCCGTGTTGCAGCGCTTTTGCCGTCTCCTCCGGCAGTTTCCAGTAGCCGTGCATGACATTCGGGCCCTGGACGAGAAGCTCGCCCGCCTCGCCCTGCGGCACGTCCCGGCCGTGGGCGTCCACGAAGCGCAGGCGCACGTCGGGAATCGCCGGCCCCACCGAGGTGAGCCGCGCCGATTCGGGGGAGTTCATCGTGACCACCGGCGACGCCTCCGAGAGCCCGTAGCCTTCCACCACCGGCACGCCGAATTTCGTCCAGAACGCCTCTCCTATGGCTTTTGGCAACGTGGTGCCGCCGAGAATCACGAAACGCAGCGTCTGAAAGTCCTCCGTGGTCGCCAGCTTCGTGATCAGGGAAAGGATGGACGGTACCATGACGATGATGGTGACGCCCAGCGCCCGGGAAACGTCAATCGTACGCTTCGGGGCAAAGGCGTCGAGGATGCTGATGGTGGCGCCGACGGACAGGGCGCACATGACGGCGCAGGTCCAGGAAAAGCAGTGGTACATGGGCAGGATGCAGAGGACGTTGTCGCTGCGGCGCATGTGGACGGTCTGCTGCATATCGAGGGCGTTCATCACCAGATTGCGGTGGGAGAGCACGGCCCCTTTGGGGGCGCCGGTGGTGCCGGAGGTATAGATGATGGTGCAGGGCTCGTCGGGGCCGAAGTCCGCCGGCAACGGCGGCGGGGGCGGCAGCGTCGTGGGTTCGATGACGCCGCCGATGTCGATCTGCTTCACCTCGCCGCCGTATTCAATGGCGTTCAGCGCGTCGTCGAGGAAAAGCTCCTGATCGGTCAGGATAACATGGGCATCGGCATTCTTGATGATGAAGGCCGTCTCGCGCATCGAGAACTGGAAATTGATCGGCACCACGATGGCGCCGAGGGAGGCGATGGCCATATAGGCGGCGATGTACTCAGCCCGGTTGCGGGAATAGATGGCTACCCGGTCGTGGCGACGGACACCGGCGGCGTACAGGCGGCGGCGGCAGTTCTCGGCGGCCACCTTGAGGCCGAGATAGGTCAGCGCCCCGAGCTGGCTGTAAACGGCGTCGTCATTGTTTTGGCCGCGCCGCAGAATCTCGTGGACAAGCATGGGAAATCCCTCTTTTCTTTTGACAGAAGGGAAGCAGGACAGGGTGATTAAAACATATAAGAAGCCTCTGGCGTTCATTGTTATTCCAATAATATTATAGCGAACTGTCCATAACACTTCAACAAGAACGCGTATATTTTCCGGGGAAAAATGCGACGGATGACAAAATGCCAGTTTTCGTGAACCCGTCTTCCAAATATTCCTTATATGAAAATTCCTCTTGACTATTTCATATTTTCTTGACATGAACGCCGCCCCTGTCATATAGTAAAGAGTACAAAACCATGCGGGGCGGAGGAGGTGCTGTCATGGATGATGCGATGGGACTGAAGCTGTATCAGGATATGTTGCGGGCGGAGAAGGTGGCGCTTTTCCAATGGGACCTCGCCACCGACCGGCTCGTCTATGACGCGCTGACGGCGGAGCTTTTCCCCCAGGCGGTGAAGGCGGAGGGATATTCGGATTTCCTGCGCCACTGGCCGGCGCTCCATCCCAACGACCGCAAATGGTTCCTGTGCCTTTTGGACTTCCTGTCGAAGCCGCATCCGGAATACACCGACGGGCAGAAGGAGCAGACCATCGAGTTTCGCCTGCGGGACGGGGAAAACGAATACCGCTGGCTGCACGCCCATCAGCTTATCCATTTCGAGGGGGCGCGACCCCGCTATGTGTCTTTCCTCATCCGCAGCACCGACCAGGAGCACAGGAAGCAGGAGGCCCTGCGTGCCAAAGCAGAGCGCGACCCCCTGACAGGGCTTTACAACAAAGGCGCCTCCCGGGAGATCATCGAGAAAGCACTCCAGGTGCCGAATACGAAAAAGGCACTGCTGGTGCTCGATATGGACGGCTTCAAGAAAGTCAACGACACCCTGGGACACCTCTTCGGCGATGCTGTCATTTCCGACATGGCCCTCTCTCTGGCGGAGGCCTTCGATTCCTCGGATATCCTTGGCCGCATGGGCGGCGACGAATTCGTGGTGCTGATGCGGGAGGCCGGAGACCGCGCCGCCATCGTGCAGCGCTGCGAAAGACTCCGGAACGAACTGCGGCGGAGTTTCGAGTACGCTGACGGGAAAAGCCTTGCTGTCAGCGGCAGCGTCGGCATCGCGCTGGCGCCGGAGCACGGCACGCACTACGACGAGCTTTTCGCCCGGGCGGACGCGGCGCTCTACGAGGCGAAGAAACGGGGCCGCGATACCCAGGTCTTCTACTCGCCGGACATCGAGGCCAGCCAGCGCAAGACGGCGGAGGAGGACCCCTCCATGCAACAGCGGCAGTCGCTCCTGGAGCAGCCGGTGGAATTCATCTTCCGGATGCTTTACGAGACCGGCAATGCCCGCACCACCGTCCAGACGCTGCTGGCGCTCTTCGCCAAGTATTTCATGGTACAGCGCGTCGTCATTTATCAGCATATCGGCGGGAAATGGGAGTGCTGGTTCGAGTGGCGGGCCGAGGGCATACGGCCGGCAGCGGAAGCCCACGCCGGCCCGGTGATGGACTTCATCAACAGCAACTACCGGCAAGACATTTACGGCTGGTTCTCGGAATGTTCCGATACCTCGACCGTGGAAGGGCCGGCCGGCGAAGCCATGCAGGCGCGGGAGACCTACGCCCTGCTCCACGCCGGCATCATGAACCGGAGCAAGCGCATCGGCTGCGTGGGCTTCGACGACTGCCGCAGCCCCCGGATCTGGACGAAAAAGGAGCACGAGGTCCTGAAGACCTTCGCTGACATCCTGGGAACGTTCCTCATGGACCAGATGCGCTATGACATGGTACGGAAAGGCTATTGGCGGCTCCAGGGAATCATCGACACCCTGGAGGGGACGCTCTGGGTTCTCTCCGATAAAACGGGGCGCCTGCTCTACATGAACCGCAAAGCGCGGCAAGCGCTCGCCGCGTTGGGAGAAGACCTCCGGGAATGCCACAAGGTCGAGACGGACTCCAACCGGCCCTGCGCCCGTTGCCGCTTTGGCAACATGGGCCCCGACTGCCCCGTTTGCCGCCAGCTCCGGCACTGGATCCAAGAGCGTGGCCTCCAACCGGAACGCATCGGCTGGAGCGATAAAACCGACGGCCTGCTCTACATCGACAAATCCTGATGCCCATCCCCTATACTCGCTGCCAGGGAAAAACCTGACAGTGAAACGCATGATTGCGCGAAAACAAAGGGGCGTCTCCCACGACGGCCGCCATTCCCGGCCAAAGGCGGTTCCCCTTTTCCCCTTGTCCCTGGAACGAGAGGAGTGTTTCACCCATGCCCCGAAGGTTTCTTTGGCTGCTTTTCCTGCTGCTTGCCCTGTTGCCGGCTGCCGGCGGCAGGGCTGCGGATCTGCCGCCGCTCCGGATAGGCTATATCGACGCCCCCGGCTATCTTTCGCAGGACGCGCAGGGCGACTACAGCGGCTCCATGTACGAGCAGATTGAAATACTGTCTGCTTACGCCGGATTCGAGCCCGTCTATTTCCAACTGGCCCCGGAGTCAGCAGAGCGTGCGCTGGAAGCCGGTGACATCGACACCCTGGCCGGGATCATCGCGCCGGACGCCTATGACACCCCCCGCTTCGATCTCATCAGCCGTTACATTGGCAAGACCCCGGTCTATCTCGCCCGCCCCTTTGGCAGTGACCCGCTGCCGGAGAGCCGCAAACTGCGGGTGGGCTATCTGGCGCCACTTTACACGGCCATGCTGGAATTCCCCCGGCTTGCCGCCACCAACGACAGTTTCCATCACCTGGAGCTCATCCCCTACAACGACCCGGAGCAGCTCTACATCGACTACCGTCAGGGCGCCCTGGGGGGCTACCTGACCAGCGGCTGCTTCTTTGACGATACCATCCCGGTGGAACGCATCCTGTTTTCCTCGAACCTCTATCTGGCGGTCCGCAAGGGGAATCAGCCGTTGCGCGCGGCGCTGGAGGCCGGCTTTGAGAAAGCCCTGCGCATCCAGCCAAACTTCCGCTCCGAAGCGGGCCGTTCCCGTGCCGGCGCCACCGCGCCCCTGGTTCTCGACCGGGAAGAACGGCGATACCTGCACACCCATCCGGTCATCTACGCCGGCAGCTCCGGCCATCAGGCCCCCTTCACCTACTTTGAGGACGGCGAAGCCAAAGGCATCCTGCAGGACATCCTGGAAATCGCCGGCAAAGACCTCGGTGTCCGCTTTGAAATGAAGGATACCGGAAACCACGAGACGCTCATGAAGCAACTGGCCGACGGACAGATTGCCCTGGCGCCGGTCTTCACCCTCGACCACAACCGGGCGCGAAACGTCAACGCCCGCCTGACATCCTCCTACCTTTCCCTGTCCTACGTTCCCGTACAGCGCCGCTACGAGGAACTGCCCGCCGCGCCGCGCGTCGCCTGCCCCAAACATCACTTCTTTGGGCGGCGGTACGTCGAGACCCACTACCCGGCGGAACAGATTGTCTGGTGCCAAACCTACGAGGAATGCTTCGAGGCCGTGAGCCAGCGCGAAGCCGACCTCTTATTCGTCAAGGCCCTGTCCGCCCAGCAGGTGTTGCAATCCGGCCAGTACGCGAACCTCATCTCCACCGGGCAAGCCGTCGCCTCCCAGCAACTGGCCTTCGCCGTCTCCAAGGAAGCCGACCCCCGGCTTTTCACCATCCTGAGCAAGGAAGTCGAACACCTGGACCCGGCGCAAATCCAGACCATCGTTGGAAAATACGCCTCGGAAATCAACGCCCAGCGGAGCTGGCGTACCTACCTCATCGAAAACCCCCTGCGGGCCGTCGCTATCGTGATGATCCTTGCCCTGCTCGCCATCGGTATCCTCATGTACATCATGCGGATCCGGCGTGAATCCGAGAAACAGCTCTTTGACGCCGCCTACCGCAACCCCTTCACCGGTCTTCGTACCCTGAGCTGGTTCGAGAAATACGTGCCCGGCCTCATCGAGATGAAGCACGCCGCCGACCGCCGGGAGGGACGGCTGTTCCTGATGAACCTCCTGACCCACCGCTTCGACCTGATGAAGGCTACCTACGACCAGAACGTCCTCTTCACCGGCATCGCCGGCCTGACCGCCAATGTCCGCGAGAAAAACCCTTGGATTCTCTATGACTCCATCAGTTCTGAGCTCTCCCAGATGTATATCCTCGGCCGCCGGGAAGACGGCATGACATCCATGGATGCCGCCGAGCACATCATCAACGACGCCGCCGAAATTCCCGGTGAGAGCGGCGCCATCCGCATGAACTACCGGATTGGCCTCTGCGACCTGCCGCCCGAGGGCGAGCTGGACCTGCCCCATCTGATGGCCAACGCCGCCATCGCCCGGAACGAAGCCACCCTGCACGGCGAGACGACCGGCATCTACGATGAGGCGTTGCAAAACCGGCGCATCCTCGAACGGAAAATCGAGGACCTGATGTACAAGGCCCTGGAATACGAGGAATTTGAGATCTGGCTCCAGCCGAAATACGAGCTTACGAACCGCCGCGTCATCGGCGCCGAGGCGCTGGTCCGCTGGCAAAGTCCGGAGCTGGGTTTCCTCATGCCCTACCAGTTCATCACTCTTTTCGAAAAGAACGGCTTCATCATCCCCTTCGACTACTACATGCTGGAGCACGTCTTCCGCCTGCAAAAGCAGCTCCTGGCGGACGGCCACCAGCTCTCCCCCATCGCCGTGAATCAGTCGGGCCTTCACATGCGCGAAGCCGGCTACCTCGGACGCATGCGGGAAATGCTGAAACTGTACGACCTGCCCCCCCACGCCGTGGAGCTGGAGCTCACCGAGACCGCTTTCATCGACTTCGACACCAAGGAGGCAGAGGGCGGCGCCGCTGACATCGTGGCCAATCTGCGGGAAATGGGCTATGCCGTCGCCATGGACGACTTCTGCACCGGGTACTCCTCCATCGCCATGCTGCAGCGGATTCCCATGGACGTCATGAAAATCGACCGGGCCATGCTGCTGGCCTCGGAAAACTCGCCCCGGGGGCAGAAAATCCTGCGCAACGTGGCCGGCTTTGGTAAAAGCCTCGACATGCTGGTACTCTGCGAGGGCATCGAGACCGAGGAACAGGAGGCGCTGCTATTGGCCAACGGCTGCCAATACGGGCAGGGATTCCTGTTCGCGCGGCCCATGCCGGCCGGGAAATACGCCGCCTTCCTGGCCGAGCACGAAATCGAACCGCAACACGAAAACAAAAGTGAATCAGCGGCTGATTCCTTCAAAAGTGCTTGACCAAACATGAAAGTATGGTAGAATTGTTCATATAAGCGCATCCTGGCGCCTTTGATTGATTCACATTTCCACCACTTTCCAAAGGAGGAGCATCATGAACAAGTTATCCATCAAAGCCAGGCTCATCATGGGCTTCGGCGCCATCGTCCTGTTGTTTATCCTCTTCTCCACTTTCGTCTACAAAGAAATGATTGACGTGGACGAAAACCTCGACCTCATCACCGCGGATATGATACCGATTACCCGGACCATCAACGATCTCGACCGGGCGACCGGTGACGGACGGCGCTCCATCCTGGCGGTCATTTCCCGCCGCAACCCCAAGGAAGCCGGTGAGCGCATCGAAGGCATCAACAAGAGCCATAAAGAGGCTGACGCGGCCCTCGCGGAACTGAAGAAGGAAATTTCAGGCGCCGAATACGGTACCGAGGCCGACCGCAAGGCTGACCTGGCGGAAATCGACGCCATCGAGAAACTCTGGAAGATCTACGAGGCCGACGAGAACAAAGCGGCTCAGCTGGCGGCGGCGGGCAACTTCGAGGGCGCGTTGGAAGTCGTCGGCAAAGGCGACGGGCGCAAGGCCTTCATCGAGATGAACGGCCGCGTGGACAAGCTGGTGGAAAAGTGCAACAAGCTCAGCGACGATGCGGGCGTGACGGCGCAGAATGACATCCATCACATGAAGCAATACGCCGTAGGCATCGCCGTAGCGGCGGTGGTCCTGTCCGTCATCATTGCCATCCTGCTCATCCGCACAATCGAGGTCTCCTTCAGTGAGCTGCTGCGCGTCTCGAAGCTGGTAGCGGACGGTGATCTCACCCAGCACGTCAACATCGACGGCAACAACGAGTTCGCCACCCTGGCGGACAGCAACAACACGATGATTGACAACATGCACAGCCTCATCCGGCAGATCCAGGATTCGGCCCAGCAGGTGGCGGCGTCCTCCGAAGAGCTGAACGCGAATTCCCAGCAGTCGGCGGAGGTCTCCCAGACCATCGCCCAGTCGGTCACCGATATGTCATCTGCGGCCACATCGCAGATGGAGACCATGGAAGATACCGTGGCCATGACCAACGAAGTCTCCGACGACGCCAAGCAGACCGCCGGCGTCGTCCGCAACACTTCGGAACAGACGAAGCAGGCGGTGGCAAAGGCCCGCGAAGGCAGCGAGCTCGTAAATACCACCGTCGCCCAGATGCAACAGGTGGCGCAGAAAGTGGACGAATCGGCAACCGTCGTCGCCAAGCTCGGCGAACGGTCAAAGGAAATCGGCGCCATCGTGGACGCGATTTCCGGCATTGCCGGGCAGACAAACCTCCTGGCGCTGAACGCCGCCATCGAGGCCGCCCGGGCCGGCGAGCACGGCCGCGGCTTCGCCGTCGTCGCCGAGGAAGTCCGCAAACTCGCCGAGCAATCCCAGGAAGCGGCCCAGCATATCGGCGAGCTCATCGGCTCCATCCAGGAGGACACCACGAAGGCGGTGGATGCCATGGCCCAGGGAACCGAAGAGGTCAAGGAAGGCTCCGGCAGCGTCGATTCCCTCGGCGAAGCCTTCGAGACCATCCGCGCGATGGTCGAGGGACTGTCTCACGACGCCGAGGATTCCCTCGGCACCTTCGAGGCGCTGGAGCAGAAAATCAACGGCATCGTTACCTCGGCGGAGAATGTCCAGCAATCGGCCAAGGCCGTCAACGACGAAGCGCAGTCCGCCTCGGCCGCGGTGCAGGAACAGTCCGCCGGCATGCAGGAAATCGCCTCGGCCTCGGCCAGCCTTGCCACCCTAGCCCAGGACCTCAACAGCGCCGTTGGGAAGTTCAAGGTATAATTCCCGGATCATCACGGCGGGCCAAAGGGGCCGGAGTCCTGCATGACTTCGGCCGGCCACGCCGGGAAAGGTGGTTGATGCTATGCGGAATCTGCTGACAGTCCTCGGACCCATCCGGCGGCTCCAGAAGCGGCTCCGGGCCGAAGAAACCGAAATCGACGGCGCCACGGCGACGCGACGCAACGGCCTTCTGAACGGATTCCTGTTGAGTACCGCCCTTTGCTGCCTCATGACGTATCTGGCGGCGGCCGGGTACATCACAAAATGGATGGCGTTGCTTGCCATCACGGCTCTGGTGCTGTTCTTCGGGACGGCCATCAGCCGGACTATCCTCAACACCTACCGTCACGGGCGCATCAAGGAAAGCCGCGCCGGCGCGGAAATCCAGCTTGCGAGCATGAACGCGCTCATCGCTATATTGGACGCCTTTATGCGGGTGGACGGCGTTCATCCCGATGAATACGCCGCGCTGCTACGGCTGAAAACGGAAGTGTGCCGGACAGTCCGGGGTCTGGAGGAACTCCGGACAGTGGCAGAACGGGCGACGGCCAACCAATGAACTGCGCCGATTTCCCGAACCGACTGGCAAAGAAACGCTCCGCCCGAACAAAATCGGGCGGAGATTTTTTATCGAAACGCAGTTGTTTTCTTGACAGAAAAAATGAATCCGTGATACGTTTATTCTGATTAATCGCATCCTATGGGGGAGCGGCCCAACCGCCAAAGGAGAATCGCTATGTCATTCACGACGGTGAACGCCAGGTTCATGCGGGTGCTGTTGCCGCTGGTAATTACCTGCTTCGTGCTGATTGCCAGCGTCACCTATTACATGGCCAGCGAAATGCTGATGGAGGACGCCGTCATGGTGTCGCGGTGCATCGGCAACGAAGCGGCGCTTCGCATGCAGCTTTCCGTGGCCAATATCCATCTGCCCCTGAAAGTCGCCTGCTCCAATCACGCGTTGCTGGAGGCGGATGAGGAGGAAGTCCTCGCCTTCCTCGGCGAAATCCGGCAGTCGAGTCCCCTCATTGCCCAGACGTTCTTCATTCAGCCGGACGGGCAGACCCTGCGGGCGGACGGCGTCCATCTGGACCGCAGCTCTCGGGAATATTTCCAGCAGGTCGTCCGCACGAAACAGCCTTATATCTCGAAGCCCTTCCTCGGCGAGACGACGAAGAAGATGCAGACGATGGTGTTGCAGCCCATCCTGGAAGACGGGCAACTCCGGGCCATCCTGATGGCGTCAATCCATCTGACACCGCTGACGAAGCAGGCGCTGGAGGGCGAGATTTTCAGCGACGGCAGCGTCTATATCACCGGCGAGAACGGTCTTGTGGCCGGAGCCAGCGACAACCCGGCCGCCATCGGTGCCTCCGCCGAAAAAATCGGCGACCCGCGCCTGGCAGCAGCACTGCGCGAAGCCATTGAGAGCCAGCGGCAAACCTTCACGAATTACCGGCCCGAGGGCGAAGACCTGGAGTGGTGCGCCACCGTGACCCCCTTCGAGCTGTCAGGCAACCGCTGGACCATCATTTCCTCCTATCCCCAGGCGAAAGTCACGGCGCCGGCCCGCCGCCTGCTGCGGATTACGTCGGTGGTATTCTGTGCCATCCTGCTGCTGGGCGTACTTATCATCCGCTACTTCGCCCGGTCGATCTCGGCGCCGCTGGAAAACCTGGCCCATGAATTCCGGGCGCTGCACGACGGGGCAGAGGGAGAGACGGACGCGTCAACCTCCCAGGACGAAATCGAGACACTGGCGGAGGGCGTCGCCCGGATGCGGGTCATTCACGACCAGCGGCAGCATTTTGAAAAGAAGGCCTCCTCTGACGAGCTGACAGGGCTCCTGAACCGCTACGGTTTCCGGCGGCGGGTGGCCGAGGCGGTGACCGAACACGCCGGGCACTCCGCTATCCTGGCCTTTGCCGACCTCGACCATCTGAAGCACATCAACGACCAGATCGGCCACGCGGCCGGCGATGACGCTATTGCCACCGCCGCCCGGCTCCTGCGGCAGGGCTTCGGTGAGAAAGCGGTCATCGGCCGCGTCGGCGGGGACGAGTTCGTCATCTTCTCCTGCCGGGAAGACAATGACCCGAACGCGGTGGAGCAAACCCTGGCCCTGACCGCCCGCTACAATGAGGAAAACCAGCTCCCTTACTATGTCGAGCTTTCCATCGGCGTCACCGAATTCGTCTGCGCTCCGGATATGGATATGTACCCGCTGATGAAAGCGGCGGACATCCAGCTCTACGAAGCCAAGAAGCATCGCCGGGACACCTCCATCCACCCGCCGGACACCCCGCCGCAGTGAGGTGACAGACCGAAAAAGCGGCGCCCCTTTGATGCGAAACCACCCGGAAAAACCATCCCCGAAGCCCTTAATATGAAGGGCTTCGGGGATTTTCCTTTTTCGGCGCCGGGGAACATATCGGCAATCATTTAGTGAAAATATTTCTCAAAACTATTGAAAACGAATCTCATTTGTTTTATAATTAACCCATCCCAGGAGGTGAGCGAATGACGAAATCGGAGTTTGAGATGCGGCTGGGCCGTCAATGCGCGCCGACGTTCCTCGGATTGAAGGTGGCGAGTCTCGTCGCCTTTCATCGCCAGCAGGAAGCAGCGTCGGACACGATGCTCGCCGACTACGAACCCTGCCTTGCCTGTCATGGCGTCTCGGTTTTTCGCCTCGTGGACGAGACGGACCGGGCGCTGGTGCTTTTCTATCGGGCGGCGGCGCTGGACGATGTCCTGCGGCGCCCGGAGGCGCAACGGCTCCTGGCGCAGTATGGCTACCGCGAATCGGATTCGCTGGACCGGATGCTCCGGCGCCTGCGGCAGCGCGTGACGAACGGTCAGGGCTTTCCCCATGAGATCGGCCTCTTTCTCGGCTATCCGCCACATGATGTCCGGGGCTTCATCGAGCACAAGGGGCGCGGCTTTCTCTGCTGCGGCCCGTGGAAAGTCTATGAGGACGCGGAGGCGGCCCGGGCGCTTTTCCGGCAATACGCGGATTGCACAGCGGAGTTCTGCACGCGCCTCGCCCACGGCGTGCCGATGGCCGAGCTTTTGGAAGCCGTATGACAAAAGGGGCTGCCGCCGCCCGGGTCATTCCTACGGCGACAACGACAGGAAAACCATCGAAGAAAGGAGGTCAGCGACATGAAAATAGCGGTTATCTATTGGAGCGGCAGCGGCAACACGGAAGCAATGGCCATCGCCGCCGCCGAAGGCGTGAAAAAAGCCGGCGGGGAGGCGACACTCGCCCGCGTGGAAGAGTTCAACCTTTCCGATCTGGGCAGCTATGACGGTTTTCTCTTCGGCTGCCCGGCCATGGGGGCGGAAGTCCTCGAAGAAGCGGTATTCGAGCCCTTCTTTGCCGCGGCGGAGCAAAAGCTCTCCGGCGTCGCCGTCGGACTGTTCGGCTCCTACGGCTGGGGCGGCGGCGCCTGGATGCGGGACTGGGCGGCGCGCGTGAAGGAAGACGGCGCCCGGCTCGTCGGCGAAGGACTCGCCATCGAGAACACCCCTGACGCCGAGGGACTCGCGGACTGCGAATCCCTGGGCGCTGCCATCGTCCAGGCCCTGAATTGATGATACCCCTGCCTCCCACAAAAAAGACGCCTCCCCGGGCGTCTTTTTTGCGTTTTCCCGACGTCTATCGTCTTTCCGTCCCGAATTTGTTGCGTTGGCGTCGCCCGCAGAGAACAGCGGAAAAACACATGACGCGGGCGACGCCTGCCCGGACAGCGCCGCTGCGGGGAACCGCCTTCTTTGCCTCCCTGGGGACAGAGAAAAATTTCCGATGACAAGAGGAAAAACCCCGCATCATAGCGAATATTTACGAGACAATCCAATGGAGGGTTACCCCTTAGGAACGAGGAGGCGTTTAATTATGAGAAAGTGGCTCACCGGTGTTTTTACCGCCATGCTGCTGGTGCTGTCGGCCCTGCCGGCGGACGCGGCCGTCCGGACGGAACTGGACGGAGAGGAACGGGACCTGCTGGATACGTTTTTCAGCAATTTTGCCGAAGCCTACGTGGGCAGTTTTGTGATGAACAACGAGCTTCCCCTGGACACGATGGTGGATTTCGGCGTCCGGCACAACATCATCAACCGGAAATACGACCTGGTGAATGTGAACGACGGCTACTGGGGCGTGAAAAAAGAAGCGGTGGAAGCCGCTGTGTACAAATACTTCGGCCGGTCCATCGAGGCCGATTCCTCCCGGCAGTATACGCTGACCAACGATTTGTACCTAATCCCCAAAGCCAGCGGGGAAGGCGTCGTCTTTGCCCAGGTTGAAGAATGGAACAGCAGCGGCAACGGCGTATGGACCGGCATGGTAAATGTCTATACCGCATCGTCCAGCTTTGCCGGCAACGTGCATGGCACGCTCGCGGAATGGAACCGGGAAGAGCCGCAGGATGTCCCGATGCTGACCAAGCGCTTCTCCTTTACCGTGACCCGTTCCCCATCTGACCCGGACCGCTATGTTTTGGTTGACTGGTTACAACGCTGAGATTCCGATCGTAAAAACCGCCCTCGCGTCAGCAGAAAGCGCGAGGGCGGTTTTGTCTTGCAGGAAAAACGACGGGTGATATCGAAAGATAAAAGGAAACAAATGCGAGAGGCCGGTGGATGATGATGAAACGATTTTGGGAAAAATGGCGCAAGGGATGGGGGGCCGCCCTGGCCTGTGCCGGTGTTCTGCTGGCAGGGCCGGCGGTATCGGCGGAAACCCATGAAAGCCCGGAAATGCGATGGTGGCAAACGGCACCCGTCTATCAGATTTATCCGAGGAGCTTCGCCGATACCACCGGCGACGGCATCTGGGACATCCCCGGTATCACCCGCCATCTGGACCACATCCGGCGCCTGGGCGCAAAAGCGATCTGGCTCACCCCCGTCTATCCCTCCCCGATGGTGGACAACGGCTATGACATCGCCGATTATACCGCCATTGACCCCGTTTACGGGACGATGGCGGATTTCGACCGGCTGGTAGCGGCGGCGAAAGATCGGGACATTCGCATCGTCATGGACCTCGTGTTCAACCACAGCTCGGACCGGAACGCGTGGTTTCTGGAGTCCCGGCAAAGCCGCACAAATCCGAAAGCCGACTGGTATATATGGCGGGACGCGAAGCCCGATGGCAGTGCCCCCACCAACTGGCGCAGCATCTTCGGCGGCAGCGCCTGGACCTGGTGCGAGGAGCGCGGCCAGTATTACCTGCACACCTTCTCGCCCCAGCAGCCCGACCTGAACTGGGAAAACCCGGCGGTACGGCGGGCGCTCTATGACGCGGCCCGCTTCTGGCTGGACAAGGGCGTCGGGGGCTTCCGTATCGACGCTATTCCCTACATCAAGAATCCTGCCTTCCGGGACGGGACGCCGGACGGAGCCGACGGTCTGGTGAGCATCCATACCATGACCGCCAATACGCCAGGAATTCTCGACTTTCTCCACGAATTCAAGGCGGAAGTTTTTGCCGGCCGTGACATCTTCACCGTAGGTGAGGCCAACGGCGTGCATCCGGAGGATTTGCCCCAGTGGGTGGGCGAAAACGGCGTCTTTGACATGGTCTTCGAATTCAGCCACATGGGCCTCGCTCTCAAGGATGGCGAGATCTGGTGCCATCCGACGCCATGGAAGCTGACAGAGCTGAAAGCCGCCCTCACCGCCACCCAGGAGGCCACGAAGGAAAACGGCTGGTGCCCGGTCTTCTTTGAGAACCACGACCAGCCCCGCAGCGTCAACCATTTCTTCCCGCCGGGCGCGGACCGGGAAAAGGCCGCGAAAGCCATGGCCACCGTCCTGCTCACCCTGCGAGGAACGCCCTTCATCTACGAAGGGCAGGAACTCGGCTATTCCAACGTGGCCTGGCCCTCCATCGACGACTACAACGACATTTCCTCGCATGGTCAGTACAAGATTGCCCTGGAAGAAGGCTTCTCCCCCGAAAAAGCGATGACCTTCGTGCATTTCTTCAGCCGCGACAACGCCCGCACGCCCATGCAGTGGGACAACGGTCGAAATGCCGGCTTCACCACCGGCAAGCCCTGGCTGCCCGTCCATAAGGACTATGCCCGGCAAAACACCGCTGTGGAAGAACGGGACCGGGGCTCCATCCTCGCCTGGTACCGGCAACTTGCCGGGCTCCGCCAGCGCCATCGGGCCCTGACAGAAGGGAGCTGCGAGATGCTCCTGCCATCCGATGAGCAGGTATTCGCCTTCGCCCGCACCCGGGGCCAGGATCGTCTGCTGACCGTGGTGAATTTCTCCCTGGAGGAGGCGCCGCTGCCCGAATCCCTCACCGCCGGGAAAAAACTGGTCATGGGCAGCGAGGGGCCCGGAGAAAGAACACGGCTTCGCCCCCTGGAGGCGCGTATCTATGAAGCCATAGAGTAAAATTCCTGCCCCCACCGCCCTCTGGCCTAAAGGAGCCGACTCGCGGTTTCGCTCCCACTCGGTTACACAACGGAAGACACCAAAAAAGGCACAATTTTGGTTATGACGGAAATAGAGAGGTGGCTCTCTCTCAACGTTTTTCACGGGTCGACGGCCATCAAAGAAACACGATATAAAAAATCGGAGTACAAATTTTGTATTTCGATTTTTTGCATCGCTTCTCCAGGGAGACGATGAGATCATGATGTATCAGCGTTCGCTGGTATCCGGGGAAAAAGGGCTTCGCCAGAATTGGATGCTTTTGACAAAGAAGGGGCTGCCGCGCGTTTCGTTACGGGCGGTAGCCCCTGTTTTTTGGGTAACAAGAGGGAAAAACCGTTTTCATGGCGAATATATCATAAGCAATGTGTTGAATGAAAGCCGGACACATTCCGGGAAGTCATACAAAGGAGCAAACACCATGACGAATGACCGCATCCGTGTTGTCGGGACGAATATCGCCGAGAAGGCCACGATGATCTGGAACGTGGCCGATATGCTGCGGGGGCCCTTCAAGCCCCATGAGTACGGGCTTGTCATCCTGCCGATGACGGTGGTGAAGCGGTTCCATGACTGCCTTGCCCCCACCTGGCAGGCGGTGCAGGACACCTACGAAAAGGTGAAAAAGCTGGCCGTCATCGACGGTTTCCTGACGAAAGCCTCGGGCTACCAGTTCTACAACACCAGCAAATTCACCTTTGACCGGCTGCTGGCCGACCCGGAGAACATCGAGGCCAACTTCCGCGACTATCTGGCGGGCTTCTCCGCCAACGTGCAGGACGTGCTGGCGAAGTTCGACTTCGACGCCGTCATCAAGCGGCTGGTGGACAGCAACACCCTCTATCTGACCATCAAGGAATTCGCCGGCCCCAAGGGCTACCTCGGCCCCGACAAGATCAGCGCCGTGGATTGCGGCTACATCTTCGAGGATTTGGTGCGCCGCTTCTCCGAGTCCTTCGGCGAGGAGGCCGGGGCCCACTTCACCAGCCGCGACATCATCTACCTCATGGCCGACCTGCTGCTGGCCGACGCCGACCTCGCCAAAGCCGGGAATATCACCGTCTATGATATGGCCATGGGCACCAGCCAGATGCTCTCCTGCATGGAGGAACGCATCCACGACCTGAACGCCGACATGGAGGTCACCTGCTTCGGGCAGGAGTTCAATCCCTCCACTTTCGCCATCGCCAAGGCCGACATGATGATCCGCGGCGGCGATCCGGACAATATGCGGTTCGGCGACACCCTCTCCGACGACAAGTTCGCCGGCTTCACCTTCCAATACTGCATCTCCAATCCGCCCTTTGGCATCGACTGGAAGCGGGAGCAAAAAGCGGTGGAGGCCGAGAACAGGAAGGGCGAGCTGGGCCGCTTCTCTCCCGGCCTGCCGAAAATCTCTGACGGCCAGCAGCTCTTCGTGCTGAACGGCCTCGCAAAGCTGGCCCCCAACGGGCGCATGGCCATCATCCAGAACGGCTCGCCGCTTTTCTCCGGCGACGCCGGCAGCGGCCCCTCGGAAATCCGCCGCTACATCCTGGAAAACGACTGGCTCGACGCCATCGTCCAGCTATCGAACGACCAGTTCATGAACACCGGCATCGCCACCTATATCTGGCTTTGCGCCAAGGATAAGCCCGTCCACCGCGCCGGCAAAGTGCAGCTCATCGACGCCAGCCATTGCTACGAGCCGCGCCGCAAGTCCATCGGCACCAAGCGCAACGACATCACCGACGCCTGCCGCGATTTGATCGTCCGGGCCTACGGCGAGTTCCGGGACGGCGCCGTCTATGGCGACAAGGAGGGCGTGTACTGCCAAAGCAAGATATTCGACACCGAGGCCTTCGGCTACAATAAAATCGTCGTCGAGCGTCCGCTGCGGGACGAGCAGGGCGAAATCGTCCGGAAAAACAAAAAGCCCGTCCCCGATACCGCCCTGCGCGATACCGAGAACGTGCCATTGACCGAGGACATCGACGAATACTTCCGGCGCGAAGTGCTGCCCTACGCCCCCGACGCCTGGATTGACAAGAAGAAAACGAAAACCGGCTACGAGATTCCGATGACGCGGTACTTCTACGAATATCAGCCGCCGGAACCGGCCGAGGCCATCATGGAACGGATTGGGAAACTGGAGCAGGAAATCGCCGCCGAGCTGGGAGCGCTGAAAAGAGACGATGTCTCGCGCGAGCGGGCACGACAAGCGTATGATAGACTTCTGTCTTACGCAAAGCCGGGCCTGGGTAGCGGCGATTACAAGGGTGACCTGGCGGAAATGCGGGAGAAAAAGTATCTGCAGGAGGAGTAACCATGGCGCGGCAGATGAAGGACAGCGGGATTGATTGGATTGGGGAGATACCGGCGGAGTGGAATACAAATACTGTGTTCCAATTGTTTACGCAGGTTAAGAATAAAAATTCCGACTTGCGGGAACAGAATCTTCTCTCTTTAAGCTATGGGAAAATCAAGCGGAAAAGCATAGAAACAACAGATGGATTGCTTCCTGAAAGTTTTGACGGATATAACATCATCGAAGCAGATGATATTGTACTTCGTTTAACGGACTTGCAAAATGACCAGAAATCTCTACGGGTAGGTTTAGCAACTGAACGTGGCATTGTAACCTCTGCCTATCTTACCATTAGAAATCATAGTGAATCATTGGCTAAATACCTTTATTACTATCTCCATGCGTTTGATATTTCTAAAGGGTTCTATGGTATGGGAGCGGGGGTGCGACAAGGGTTAAATTGGGATGGCATGAAGTGGCTTAAAATTCTTTCGCCGTCGATTCCAGAACAAGCGCGCATTGCCGCCTTCCTCGACGACAAATGTGTCCGGTTGGATTCCATCATCGAAAAGACGCGGGACTCCATTGACGAATACAAGAAGCTGAAACAGGCCATCATCACCGAAGCCGTCACCAAAGGCATCCGCCCCGGCCGCAAGATGAAGGACAGCGGGATTGATTGGATTGGGGAGATACCGGAAGAGTGGGAAATACAAAAAAC
>JAFSWT010000061.1 GCA_017444395.1 Schwartzia sp. (in: firmicutes)
GAAATAAAAGCCAACAACGCTAAGCGTCTTATCAGTTTCTTCCATGATGAATGTCAGATCGTCTTTTTCAGCGTAAACTGTGTAAATCATATCAGGTCGCCTTCCTTCTGTTTTCCCTCTGGCGGGACGGATGAGGTAGTCATGAGAAACATCATAGGGTGATAGAAGTTCTTGGCTTGCCCCTTGAGGAGGTAACGTTATGAGCATTGAAAAATATTATCAGGTGTCTACCTTGCAGGCTTTGGCGCTGGGATATTCCAAATCAGTGATAACGGTGGGAGAACTGCTCAAGCATGGGAATCTGGGGCTGGGAACCTTTGAAGATGTAGACGGCGAAATGATTGTTCTGGATGGAAAGTGCTATCGCGCCAAAAATAATGGCGATGTCACTCCTGCAGAGGATGAGAGAGGCGTACCATTTGCTTCTGTCTGTCATTTTCATCCACACCGTTTTGAAGAATGCGAGAAGATGGATACCATCGAACAACTCAAGGAATGGCTTACGCTTTGTATTGATGATGATTTTGGTCTTAACTCCATGTATGCAGTCCGAATCAACGGAGATTTTGCCAAAGTAGATGCACGCTCTGAATCCGGCACCAAAGCACATCATGTGACCTTGAAAGATGCATTAAGCATTACACAGAAAGCCTTCATTTTTGAACGTATAAAAGGCTCCCTTGTATGTGTTTATTACCCTGACTATATGGACGGTATCAATGCTGCAGGATGGCACATGCATTTTCTCTCAGCAGATGAAAAAAAAGGCGGACATGTTTTTGATATCAGTTTAACCCGGGGAAATGCTTCTTTTTGCAAAATAACCGGCTTGGAAATACGAATTCCTGACTCTCCTGCATTTGATACCTATGAATTGAAAAGCGTATCAAAGGAAGACATCAAAAGTGTCGAACAGGAAAAAAATACATAAAACAAGGACAGAACGATTCAATACCTGCCAAAGCATTTGCATTCTTAAACGCCTCCCTTACCGTATCCGCCAAGAATCAGTTGGGCATCGGGAGTTTCCTTCGCATAATCTCCAACTCTTCGGAGGTAATGTCCGGCAAAATCTTCTTCAAGACGACTTCCTTCTCCGATTCGGATTTTGCCGCGTAATACTCTGTCCAAGGATTTGATGACTTGCCCACAGCCATTCCTCCTGTTATTTCTTTCTGCATATTCTCTTGCATAAACACCGCCCTCGCTATTTCTTGCTGCCACCGAATTGCCGACTGAGCCATTTCATGAGCACATCTACGATGTAGGCTTGCTCCTCGCCTGTCAGTTCCCTGCCCTGGCTGATGCCATGCCACTTCTCCAGGCAGCCGCAGCAACAAGTGGCCGTAGCGTGCTGGGCCAGGAATACGGGATGGCCTTTGGGAGCGCCATGCATGGGCGTCTGCTTCCCGTCGTTATGCGGATGAGCGGGTGTCTGCCGTACTTGGCATCCATCTTCCAAGTCCCCGTAAAGGAAAGCACAGCGCCGACGTGGACTTCCGGCATCTCGCCAACTACCGTGACGAAGTCGTTATAGCTCTTGGCCTTGCACTTGATGACGGCATAGCCGTTCTGCTCGTTCCGGTATGTTATCCGCTCAACGGCGCAGCGCAATCGCTCCATGTTCCGTCACCTCCTGCCTCCATCTCAACCCCATCGTTTTTATTGCGATACTCCCAAGGTTTCTTTTCCAGCGCTTCGTGATCTTCTTCCCTCAGATTTCCACCTGCCCTCGGCAGTCTTTGTGAATCCATGCTGCACCAGAATTAGAGCCACAGATGGGTTTACGTCGATAAGCATCATGCCGCGGCTGCATTCTTCCTGTATATCAAGCAGTACGCGAATCCCGGCGGAGGAGATATACGAAAGCCCGGAGCCTTCGACGGTCACTTCCTCGATGGCACTGGCGACCTTTTCCTTTTCCCATGCCATCAGAATCTCCGGCGCGGATATGCTGTCCAATCTTCCCTCCAGCGTTAATCGGAAGGTCCCGTTTTCTACCGTATAGCTCATTCCGAAAGGGCGCTGGATTTGCACGGAGCATTCTTCTTGCCGTTTGCGCGTGCCATCAAGGGTGATAACCCAGTAATGGCAATCCTGCATCGCTTTTTCAAACTGCCGGATTTGCTCTGCAGTGAGTTTTTGATAAACGCTGAGCGCGGGCATATGATCCGCCAGATTAACTTTTTCAGCTTTCAGGCCATGCTTTCCCAAAAGCGCCTCCGCCTTTTTGCGGGAGCCGGGGATATCCTTCACGTCCAGGATGAAAGCATTGGACAAGTTCGGCACATTCGACTGCTTTTGCGCGGTTTTCCCGGAGGCCGCCAGCTTGCCCAGGGAACTTTCCCCAAACACGGAACGAAAGCTCCCGAAAAACTGGAGCATAAATTCCGGATCGGGCGTTATCCAAGAGCCACCGTAATCCTCCAACAGGCCGCGAATGTTCGATATGACGGCTTCAGCCTCGATGTCGGTAAAGTACATCATCATGCCTTCTGTCGTGATGCACAGAGGACCGTCCATGTCCCGAAGCGCCTCCGCAAGAGACGTGTAATTGGTGGCGTCGACGCCGTGAAAGGACATACGCATAGGGTGAGCGGACAGGGAACGAAGAATCGGCTCAATTTCCTGTACTACGATGGGCAAGTCCAGTCCGACAAAACGCATCCCCTTTTTCCGTCATGCGGAGCGCTTTCGGTGTGTAACCGCAAGGCAAATCCACACATGTATGATAGCCAGAGTCTTCGATCAGACGGCACATGGTACGATATTTTGCCTCAACCACAAGAGCGTTACCGAGAATCGCGTCGGAATCCCATAAACCTTGGAACGGCTCATTGCCTTCCAGCCCCAAGGAGCCAACAATTGTGGCGGCGTCCGGGATTCCCGCTTGCGCCATCAGGCACACTCCCATCTTTGCTGTAAGGAATATCGGATTGGTTCGAGCCTGTATGTTGCAATCATCTTTTTGGACCATAATGCCCCTCCATCGAATTACTATCCCATGTTATCCGCTCGACAACGCATCTCAAGCGCTCCAAATCCCGTCACATCCAGAGGATAAGGAGGGCATCATTTCACCAAGAAGATCTACTGCACTGCGGATCATATTCGGGCAAACTGTACGAAAACGATTCTTTTCAAGTATAACAGCCTTTTCCTCCGGTTTTGAAAGATCATACCCCAGCAGTTTTCTGCAAACAACACTCCCGTTCTTTTTGATAAATCTGTTCATGTACTCCTCTGCTACAGCATACGCTTTGGTTTTTGTATCAAGATCATCACTCTCAGAATGCCCATATAAAAGCCCTAACACCATAAGAGCACCTGATACGGCCCCGCACATCTCACCCTTCCTTGCTCCGCCGCCAAAATTGGTGGCCAGCTTAAGTGCAAAACTTTTCATCGATTCCTTGCTCTATGGCATAAGCGGTGAATACACCTTGGGAAC
Source organism: Schwartzia sp. (in: firmicutes) (assembly GCA_017444395.1). GTDB lineage: Bacteria > Bacillota > Negativicutes > Selenomonadales > Selenomonadaceae > RGIG3544. The sequence goes on from JAFSWT010000061.1 coordinate 3,452, forward strand.
AGTTGAAATTGTGACTATAATACTCTACGGCTATTTCTGCGTGCTTGTTTTCCATAACTATTTACTCCTTGTTTTAACCTGGATTCTCGGATTAACATGACGGCATCGGCCTTGTTGATGACGCGGGTATCGAAGGCATCGTCCTTGATGTCCACGCAGACGAAATTCGCCGTCCGTTCCTTGACGGCAGACTGCTATGCGGTTTCCCAGCGCTTTGGGCTTTAGACCGCTGGCGCCTATTTCCGCTATACATGTTTATCTTGCCACAGAAATCCGCAAAGGTCAAGAAACCGCAGCTGATTCCCCGGAGACAAAATGGATCACCCTCCCCATTTCTTCTTCATGATCCCCCTGTTTACTGAGAATGACCAAGAAAGTGTTTATTTGCCACGGCAGGACGCTGGAAAGCCTTGTAAGGCAAGGCGTATCGGGGCAAAACGCGGCAGGTTACGGGCGGTTGTAAAAGGGATTACTACCGTTTTACTACGATAGAACAAGGGCAAAAAAGAGCTTTTCAGAGAGTTTCGATATGAACTGTCTCTGAAAAGCTTTTTATTTCAATGAAATTCGGCACATAAATAAATATGCCGAATTTCATTGAATTATATCCTTTTGGATGGTATACTGATGGCGGAGGCGATTCCTATGATTCCCACGGCTCCCACCTTTGGAAACGTAAAATTCATTACGATTGACCGACTGAAGGAAATGGGCTTTTCCCATTACAAGATTTCCCGTCTCGTAGCATCAGGCATCATTAGACCGTCCAACCGTACCACCTACGAGAACTTGTCTTATGATGGCGATGAAAACGACTTTTACAGTGCGGCTGCGTTTGTCCCTCATGGCGTCATTTGCCTGATGAGCGCTGCAAAGTATTATCAACTGACTGATTTTCTTCCAGATGCGGTGCAGGTTGCCATCGACAGAAAGAAAAAAGTATCGACTCTCCCGGCATGGCCGGAAATCAAGCTCTTTTATTTTAGCCCCGCACGGATAGACCTTGGCGTCCGGGAAATCCACGAGGGCGACAATTCGTTCCGCATTTACGACTTGGAAAAGACCGTTGCGGACATTATCTCTTACAGAAACAAAGTGGGAATCGAGGAAACCGCTGAAATCCTGAGAAATTTCCTTCGCCGCAAAGACTGCGATTTGAATCGGCTGCATGACTACGCAAAAAAACTACGCTGCGAGAAGCCGTTGAGAAATTATCTGGAGGTGCTCATCCAATGAATGCAGACGCAGTAAAGGCAAGGCTGAAGAATTTTGCCGAGAAATCAGGCTGCACATTTCAGGAAGCACTCACATACTACGGAATGGAACGAATCATTTACCGCATTTCTATTTCTCCGTATGCCGAGCATTTCATCTTAAAAGGCGGCGTGCTTTTATACGCCATTTTCGACCGTCAATATGAACGGGCGACTACCGACGTCGATCTGCTTGCCCGTCAAATATCGAACAGCGCCGAAGAAATGAAGGACGTTTTTACGCACATTCTTTCCTTGGACAGCAACGACGCTATTACGTTTTCCCCATCCGCCCTTGTTGTCGAAAACATTACGGAATTCAAGGAATATCATGGGTTGCATATCTCCTCTGTCGGACTGTTGGGACGTACAAAAATCCCCGTCAGCATCGACATCGGATTCGGTGACGTCATTTATCCCAATGCAGTCAAGATGGACTTCCCCGTAATCCTTGATATGGAAGCTCCTAAAATCAACGCGTACTCCTTGGAATCTACCATAGCGGAAAAACTGGAGGCCATTGTTCGTATCGGTGAATGGAACAGCAGATACAAGGATTTTTACGATATCCACATTCTGTCACGGAAATTCACCTTTTCCTTTTCGGAACTGCAGGCGGCCGTTTTAGAGACATTCAAAAATCGGGGGACTTCCCCTGCGGTGGATTTAGTGTCGTTCAGCAACGAATTTACCGGCAATCCGCTGCACCAATCGCGCTGGAAAGCATTTCTTCGCAAAAAGAAGGCGCTGGTTGACATCTCCTTACAGGACGCAATGCAGGAACTTTTGCAATTTGCCCAGCCTCTATTTGGCAAAGAGGCGCAAAAAATGAACCACTGGAATCCATCAACAATGCGTTGGGAATAACTTATCCAAGTATTTCTGATCTCTACGGAATTGCCGTCCATCAGGACGACTCCTTCTTTGAGGTCAAATATTTTGACCTCAAAGAAGGAGCCCGTTCTTCACGGATGATTTGGAGACTCTAAAAACCTTATCAGAACACAGCATCCGTGTTCCTTTGATTCCTTTCAAGGTACTATCCCCCATTTCTTCTTCATGATCCCCCTGTATACTGAGAATAACCAAAAAAGTGTTCATTTGCCACCGACATTTCAATCCCCTTATCCGGGTAGTAACACACGCCCCTCTTTACTACGTTTTTACTACTTTTGACGGCCTCAATATGCCGCGATACGGCTTTATCCCATCTTACTTGAGAACATCTTTCGATTACATGGGCATTCGGACAGCCGCGCAAACAACGGCATTTTACGGCAAACCAAGGCATTTCAGGACGGTGATTTTGATTGACGAGAATACTCTTTATTTGCCACGGCAATATCTGCCGGTCGCCGATGGCGGAGTTTGTGATGAAGGAGCTGGTGCAGCGGGCGGGGTGCGCGGAGCGGTTTTTGATTGCTTCGGCGGCGACGACGACGGAGGAGCTGGGACGCGATACGCATCCGGGGACGCGGGAGGAGCTGCGGCGACAGGGGATTCCTTTCACGCGGCGGCAGGCGCGGCAGCTCCGTTGGGGCGAGTACGGGGATTGGGATTATCTGGTGGCGATGGACCGGGAGAATCTCGCCGATATTCCGTCTCTGCTCGGCGCGGACCGGGACGGAAAGGTGCGGCGGTTGCTGTCCTTTGCCGGCGAGGAACGGGATGTGGCCGATCCCTGGTACACCGGGGATTTTGCCACGACGTACCGGGACGTCCTCCGCGGCTGCGAGGCTTTGTTGCGGATGATTCTGGCGAAAGAGCCTCCGCCCGGAAAACGCGAAAACGCCGCCGAAGATACAGCGGCGCCTTGAAGGGAATTCACAGGGACAAGCGACGGAAGACCGTCGGCGGCGATACGTGATTGCGACAAATGACGGAAGGCCGGCAGCGGCTATACGTGATTGCGAAAAAGCGACGGAAAGGAGGCGGCGGTGATGCATGATTTGGGGAAAACGCTGATGTTACTCGGCGGGGCGCTGCTGGTCGTTGGCGCGGCCCTGCACTTTGGCGGGCGTTTCCTGCCGCTGGGACACCTGCCGGGGGATTTCCACTGGCAGGGTGAGAATACATCGTTCCATTTCCCGCTGATGACGAGCCTCCTGCTCAGCGTGGTGCTGACCGTGCTGGCGAACCTGTTCTTCCGCCGCTAGGTCTGGCCGGCCAGATAAGTGACACCACTGAATACCGTAAGCAGGATGACTTCCGCCAACAATATAGGCTTCAGCGTCCCAAAGAAATCGGCGTGAAAGTAGTCCATCGTGACCACCAGACACATGTGCGTGGGCGTCAGCATTTGCCCGGCCACGCCGAAGGCCATGGCGATTCCCGCGAGGTGCAGGCTGCTCATACCGAAGGCGGCGACGATGGGCATGACGATGGCCACATGGCCCTGGGACATGCCGGTGAGCATGCCGATGAGGAAGGATACACCGGCGATGATGGCCGAGACCGGTAGCGGTGACTGCTGAAACGCCGCCACGATTTCTGTCAGCACCCCGGTTACGGTGAGAATCTGGATGAAGTAGAGAATGCAGAGGACATTCAGGAACATTTTCCGGTCCAACGCCACGATGACGACGTCCCGGGCCCCGACGAAACGGCCCGTAGCCCGCAGCAGGAAGAACAGGACAAAGGTGACAAGGCCCATGGCCCAGGAGGCGTTGAAATCCGCGCCCACCACCAGCAGAAAGGTAGCGACGACCGGGGAAAGCGCCAGGAATAAGTCATGGGTTTCTCGTGTCCGCTGATGTTCCGGAGCGGGCGGCGGCGTCTCGGGCAGGCCGCGCAGAGGGCGGATCAGCAGGAACCAACCGACGGCGAAAGCCAGCACCGTGAGCCAGGAGAGGTGCTTCAGAAAGGCGCTGAAGGGCACGCCGGCGATGTTGCAGGCCATGATCATGCCCGGGATGATGGGACTGGAAAACTCAAAGATATGACGGAACCAGAAATTGATCGCGGCCTTTCGCTCCGCGGACAGAGGCAAATCCCGGCTGAGCTCGTCCACGATGGGCGCCGAGAACCGTGCCCCGCCCAGAGAGGGCAACAGGCCCAAAAAAGCCGGCATGATGGCCAGCAGTACCCGCACACTGGAAAACAGGCGCTGCAAGGCGTTCACCATGCCGCGCAGAGTGCCGCTGACGCGCAGCTCGATTTCCAGGCACATCACGAAGTAAAGCGCCAACAGGATATCGTAGGTGCGCGGCATTGACAGCGTCTGCGTCAGCGCCTGCCCCAGCGCCACCGGCTGCGCCGACCGCGCCAGCCAGAGCAAGAGTCCCCCGGCCAGCATCGACGGCCCGATGGGGACTTTCTTTTTCAGCAGGAACAATATCAACAGGAACGCCACTGCGAGCAGCACAAAAATATTCACCGCATTCGCCTCCCGGCGCGAAATCGCCCATTTCAATTTCGAGGTTGGCCGGAACAAGGCCCCCTCTTGTTTATTATACGGTTGCCCGTGAAGAAACGCAACCGTCCGCCGCATTTTCCCGATTGTCTTTCGCCGCCGGATACTGTATGATAGAGGAAAGCAATCGGGCCGGATATCCCGTTTCCGGCGAACGCATTATATTCAGGAGGCGGTTCACATGAAAGCATGGCAAAAGGGGATCCTCATCGCGTTGGCGGTCCTGGTCTGGGGCGGCGGTCTTCCGGCCCGGGCGGCGATGCCGGAGGATGTACGGGAGCGGCTGTCGGAGCGCCAGCTCGCCAACGCGGAAATGATGGCACTGCTTTGGATGCGGACCGCCGCCGAGTACCGGGCGCTCTGCTACCAGGGCTACAACATGGCGCTGGCAGCGGTGGACCGGGCGCTGGCCAATCCCCGGCGAAGCGGCAAGCCCCTGGCCATCGTGCTGGACTGCGACGAGACGGTGACGGACAACACCCCGGCGATGGCGCGGAGCGCCGCTGACGGCAACGGCCGCTACACCTCCCTCTGGTGGCGGGATACGGTCCACGCCGCCGAATCCGGGGCGATGCCCGGCGCGACGGAGTTCCTGCAAAAAGTCCATCAAAAAGGTGTCGCCATTTTCTACGTCACCAATCGCTACAGCGCCGTCAATTACGACGCCACCGTAGAGAACCTCAAAGCGCTGGGCTTCCCCTCCGTGGACCGGGAACACCTGCTGCTGATGGAGGACACGAAGACCAGCGACAAGCAGCCGCGCTTTGACGCCATTGCCGCCGACTATGACGTGGTGGTCTATATGGGCGACAACGCCGGCGATCTGCCGCTACGCACCAAGGGCATGAACCTCAAAGCGCGCAACGCCGCCATTGACGCCGCCAAAGATGACTTTGGCACCCTTTACGTCGTCTTCCCCAACCCCGCCTACGGCGCTTGGATCAGTGCTCTGGCCAAAGACTATCTGACAATGGACCCCGGCGACCGGTCGGACTTCTACCGTGCCAACCTGCTCCGGGGCATCCCGGCAAAAGACGAATAATCACGCCCCCACAAAAACAGGGCTACCGCCCGGAGGATCATCGTTCTCCCGGCGGCAGCCCTGTTTTTTTCCTGTTTGTTTGTGCTTTTGTCGTCTATTCCGTCGCCTGTTCCGTCATCTTCCCCCCCGCCTCGATCAGCGCCAGCTTTTCACTCCGGCTCAGGTGCTTGATGGCCCATTCCCGGGCCTGGGCCTCTTCTTTGCTGTCGAATGTCTCGCGGTAGATGAGGCGCACCGGGCGGCGGGAACGGGTGTACTTCGCGCCCTGGCCGGCGTTATGGGCGGACAGCCTTTTTTCGAGGTTGTTGGTCCAGCCGGTGTAGAGGGTGCCGTCAGCGCATTCGAGGATATAGACGTAGGCGGTCATTTGCCGGCGCTGTCCGGCAGCTTGTCCACGATGGTGAGCTTCTTGATGCGGACATCTACCAGCGGCCGGTCGTTGAAGGTTTCCACATGGCCGATCTCCTTCACCACATTGAGTCCCTGCACCACCTTGCCGAAGACGGCGTGATGGCCGTCCAGCCACTTCGTCTGATCGAGGGTAATGAAGAACTGGGAACCGCCGGTATTCGGCCCGGCGTTGGCCATCGAGAGGATGCCGGCGCCGCTGTGCTTCAGGTCCGGGTGGAACTCGTCGGGAATCGTGTAGCCGGGGCCGCCGGTGCCGTTGCCCAGCGGGTCGCCGCCCTGAATCATGAAGCCGTCGATGACGCGGTGGAAGATGAGCCCGTCGTAAAAGCCCTTCTGGGCGAGGTCGATGAAATTCTTCGTGGTGATGGGCGCCTTGTCCTCGTAAAGCTCGGCGGCAAATGTCCCCATGCTGGTCTCGAAAATCGCGTAACGGTTCGTTGTCATTTTTTCTTTTCCTCCGTTCGTTCCGCCGGCAAAGGCAAAGCAGCCGGTCCCAGCCGCCAGCGCCAGCAAAGTGATGATGAGCAGGATATTTTTCATGATGTGAATTCTCCTCCTTGTGTGAGCGTGCGTCTCTCGCCGGGCGTATCCGGCGCCCAAACGGGTATCTCCCGTCCCGGGGCGAAGAAATCCGGCTCCGGCTGCCAGCGGGGATAGCCCACGCTGTGCATGGTGGCCAGCGCCTTCACCGCAGTGCGGCGGCAGAACTCCTTTGGCCCGAGGCTCCGGGCGTCCCAGAGCCGTCCGTCCGCCGGGAAGAACGCCAGGTCGGCATCGAGGCCGTCCAGCTTCTTCATTTGCTTCATGAAGCCGTTCTTCGCCAGCTTGTTGTCCTCGTCGGATTCGTCGTACCAGTGCCACCAGTTGAAATCACCGGCGTGGAAAATCCGCCAGCCGCCGATCTCCACCAGGAACGACGTCCCCTGGTCGGTGGAATCAAAGGAAGTGACCTTGATGCCCTCGCCCTCCCAGCCGTCGTATTTCCCCAGCCAGACGGTCTTGTCCGCCGGAAAGCGCCGCCCCTCCGCGAGTCCTTTGATATCGTCACTCAGGATATAGCGCTCCGTCCGGTCCGCGAAGCGGCGAATCTCCGGGCTGAAGTGGTCGAAATGGGCGTGGGAGACGAAGAAGAAACACCGCCCGCCCCGGGCGAGGGCCTGTTCCACCGCCCCCGGCGGGTCCTGGTAATCGTCAAAGACCAGCGTCCAGCCGTCGCCCTCTACGAGATAGCCGCTGTTCAAGAGATAAGTAATCGTCACGGTTTGTCCCATGTGTCCCCTCCTTTTTCGTTTGTCGCCACGTTCTCCCGCCGGGCGGCGTCCCGCGCCTTCAGCATCTCCTCGATCTTGACCCCCGGCAGGGTGAAACCCCGCCCCATGACCTCGTTGGCGTCGAGGATGATCATGAAGGCCTGGGGATCGAAGTGATTGGCGATGTTCTTGATCCGGGCAATCTGCGTCAGGCTCACCACGCAGAAAATGACGCGCTTTTGCTGGTGGCTGAATGCGCCTTCACCATCGAGGAAGGTGACGCCACGCCCCACCTCATGGATGATGCCCTCGGCAATCAGCGCCGCTGCCTCGGAAATCAGGAAAAGCGCCTTGCGGTGGACGAAGCCGGCCACCACCTTGTCCGTGAGGGTAGCGCTCATGAACATGGACACCAGCGTGTACATCGCCGGCATCGGGCCAAACATCAGGGCTGACCCCGCCATGATGACGCAGTTGAAGCCAAAGATGACGCCGCCCATGTTGAAGGAATAGTATTTCTTGACGATGGCGGCGACGATGTCCAGCCCGCCGGAGCTGCCGCCGTTGCGGAAGATGATGCCGTAGCCGATGCCGTTGAAGACGCCGCCGAATATGGCCGCCAGCATGGGGTCCGGCACTGGGGCGTAGACGTTCAGGAAATGGGTGGCGTCCACGCAAATGGAGAACATCACCGTCCCGAAGATGACATCGCCGATGTATTCCCGCCCCAGCGTCCGGTAGGCGGCGATGAGCAGCGGGATGTTGTAGACGAGGACCTGGGCACCCACCGGCAGGCCGGTGAGGAAATAGACGATGATGCCGATGCCGGTCAGGCCGCCACTCAAAAGATGGTTGGGAATCAAAAAGAGATTGATGGAGCTGGAGCTGATGAGACAGCCCAGCAGGATGCCCAGTGCCCGCAGGAAATGGCGGGCGTTCATGACCGCTTATCCCGGGCCGCTTCCGCCCGGTCCCGGGCCTCCAGGGCGCTCATGTCGATCTTGCCGCCGCGCATCTCAATGGCGTTCAGGTCGTTGCTCTCCCACTCCTGTTCCTCCATCGCCTCCGCTTCCTCCACCGTCAGCGGCAGGCTCGTGATACGCATCGAGAGCAATGTGTTCTCCGGCAACTCCGCCTCGATCACCAGTCGCTGCCGGGGCACGACGGGATTCGGATAGACATAGAGCGTCTGCCCGCCGATGAAAACACGCTCCGTCCGGCCATAGGTATTCATGATCTTGTAAGGGGTGGCACCATAGCGCACGCCGTCCCGGGCCACGTAGTTCCGGTCCTTGATGACGATGTCCACCACCTCGCCGCCGGGCACCGACAGCCCCACGACAATGTTTTTCCTGAAGGAGTAATAGCGTACCCGCTGGCCGAACACACTGCGGTCGTTGTCGAAAAGCGGCTGGCCGAACGCTTTGGCCAGCGTCTCCTCTGTCGCCGTCTCCCCCAGCGCCAAGCCCCGGCAGGTGAAATCCTCCGGCCGGACCTCCGCCATCGCCAGCGGAACCGCAAAAAACAAGAATCCCAGGAGTGCCAGGATAATCCGTCCCGGTTTCATCATCGCGCCTGCTTTCTCATATCCAGTAAAATCAATGCGGCTGCTTGTGTTCCAACCGGTCGTACAGGCGGACGCAGTTGCGGCCCGCGTCTTTCGCCGCGTAGAGCGCCTCGTCGCTGCGGCGCACCAGCTCGTCGATGGGGAAATCGTTATCCTCCGTCAAGGCAATGCCCACGCTGGATGAGAGCCCCTCAAACTTCTTCTCGCTGCCGAAAGCAATCCGGAGCCGGTTGAGGAACTCCTTTGCTCCCGCCTCCGCGCCCTCCAGCGTAACGCCGCCGAGCTCCAGCACCAGGAATTCGTCGCCGCCGAACCGGCAGACCAGCGCCCCCGGGAAGCAATCCCGCAGGACGTTGCCGACGATCTTCAGCGCCTCGTCGCCGGCCTTGTGCCCGTAGTTATCATTGACGTGCTTGAAGTGGTCGAGATCCAGCGACATCACGCAGGTCGTCTGCCGCTTGCGGTGCTCCGCCAGATATTCATAGAAGAAGCGCCGGTTCGCCAGCCCCGTCAGCTCGTCCTTGTGGGCCATGTCGAGGATTTTCTGATGGTAGCGGTTTAGGAGCGTGATGTCCTGCGCCACGCCGGCGGTGCCGAAGATATGCCCCTCCTTGTCAAAAAGCGGCGTCTTGTAGGTCCGGAGATCGCGCAGCTCGCCGTTTTCCAGTACCTGCTCCTCCCCCACGTTGAGGTGGCCGGAGTCGATGACCTGCTTGTCCGACTCCTTGCAGGCGAATTCACCCTTCTCGTACTCCTCCGGCGACAGCCCCCAGATATAGCCGTGGCGCTGGCCGCGGCAATCGTCCCGCGTCTTGCCCACTGTATTCGCCAACGCTTCGTTGATCTCCAGATGAAGGCCGTCGAGATTCTTGTACCACACGAGGTCCGGCACCATATTGATCGTCGTCTGCCAGAACGTCATCTCCAGCCAGTGCTCGTAGCGATGCACCAGGCGGATGAAGAACCGCTTCACCCGGAACGCCAGCATTTCCTTCGAGGGGGCCTCCCAGATATCGTCGGTCGGCTCGAACTCGCCGATGGCAATGGGCTCGCGGCTCTCCTGCCAGGCCACCAGAAACGCCTGCGGTCCGGCCAGGGCCCGAAGCGCCGCCGCCAGTCCCGGCTTCTCGGCCGCGAAAATGATGCCGTCGGGATTCTTGATGCTGTCGTCTTCCGGCACATCCCGGAAAACGGAAAACTCGCACTCCATCTGCTCCGGCAGCGGCGTCTTTTTGATATCTTCCGCCATCGCCGCCGGCAACCCTACCAGCCAGACCCGTCCTTTGAATGTCATGGCGTACTTCATGATCCTCACCTCATGTTGGGTATGTTGAATTGCAAAAAAACAGATTTTTTTCAATCAAACGGCACGAAATTCCCATCCCGGAACACCGGAACCTCGCTCCCCTCCGCCGTGACGCCGTCGATGGCGAGGTCGGCGGAGCCGATCATGAAATCCTCATGGACCAGGGAATCGTTGACGCCCCTTTGCCTAAGCGTCAGCGAATCCAGCCCCTCGCCCCCCTCGAGGCAAGTGGGATATGCCTTGCCCAGGGCCAGATGGCAGGCGGCGTTCTCGTCGTACAGCCCGTTGTAGAACAGCACGCCGCTGCGCGAAATCGGGGAATCAAACGGCACCAGCGCCGCCTCCCCCAGCCGACAGGATCCCTCGTCCGTCTCCAAAAGGCGCCCCAGCAGCTCGCCGCCACTGGCCGCCTGATAATCCACGACGCGCCCCCCGCGGAAGGTGAGCCGCATCCCCTCGATGCGGCTGCCGCCGTAAACCAGCGGCTTCGTCGCCGCCACCACGCCCTCGGTCCGTTCACAGTGCGGCGCCGTATAGACCTCCTCCGTCGGCAGGTTGGCGACAAAGGGAACGCCGTCCGCCGCTGTCTCGGCCCCGCCGGCCCAGATATGGCCCTGCGGCAATCCCACCGTGAGGTCCGTCCCCAGGGAATTCGTATAGTGCAGCGCCGTAAACCGCCGGCGATTCATGAAATCCGACGCCCGCCGCAGGAAATACGTATGCGCCTGCCACCGCTTCAACGCCCCACCGTCACCCTTCACCCGCACCGCCGCCAGGATCTCCTGCCAGAGCCGGGCCATCGCCTCCGCCGGGGAAAGCGACGGAAACACCTTGGCCGCCCAGCGTTCGGAGGGAACCGAGACCACGCACCAGCGGTTGCGGTTCGCCATCAGCCGCGCCCGGTACTCCAGCAGTGCCTCGCCGGTGGAACGCTGCGACGCCTGGAGCCGGGCCGGATCGACGCCGCGAAAGGCATCCGGATCGCTGGCCAGGATAGAAACGACCGCCGCTCCCGCCGCGGCGCTGTCATCGTAGAGCTTCTTCTTCCAATCGGGATACTCGTCAAAGACCTCTGCCGGCGCCAGCTCAAAGCGCAACCGCGCAAAAAGCTCGTCGCTCCAGCTCATCGTCACCTCGCGCCCGCCCGCCTCATAGGCCGCCCGGGCCACCCGACGGGCGAAATCCGCCGCCGGAAGCGGCGCGTTCACCACCAACGGCTGCCCCGGTTGCAGGTTCACCCCGGCCCGTACCACCAGCCGCGCGTATTCATCCAGCATCTTGTCATCCATATTCAACGGCCTCCCAGCCCCCTGCAATGACTCAATAAATAGTATCATTCACCATTTATCGCGTTTTTCCTGCCGGCGGATGGATTTTTTCCTGTCCCGCCTTCATGCCGGCGTCAATCTCCTGCCGCCTCTTTTATTCTCCGGAAACGCCCCGTCGGTCACGCCTCTTTTTCCTCCACGTCCCAGACCGGCCGCCTCCCAGATTTCCTCAGGAACCGGCGCCGCCGCCAACAGTCCGTGAATCAGCGTGAAGTACTCCGGCAGATGCTCCCGGCACCACAGGATTTCGATTTGAAACAAATCCTGCGTGATGGCCGTGAGATCGAACCCGAACGCGTCCAACGAATATCGCATCTTCTCCGGTTGACGGCAGGGACGCCCCTCCTCCCGGGCACAGCGCCCGCACCGGTGACAGCCGCCGGAAGACAGCGAAAGGCTGCCCGGCACCCGCGCCTCCAGCGCCCGCAACCGGTCCTCCAGGTCGAGCTTCACCCGGGACACTATCTCCCAACCCGTCGTCTGCATCTTCTCCGCCGTATCCGCCGCCCGGATTGTCTCGTCGTCGAGGAAAATCCGGGCGCAGAGCAGGTTCACCCAGGCGTAGGTCGTCAGGAAATCGTCCACATCAAAGGAAAGGGGCGGGCAGGACCACCGCGTCTCATAGCGCGGACACTCGCGGCAACAGGCCAGGAACCGCTCCCGGTCCTGATACGTCCGCCGGAACTGTTCCATCTCCATCGCACTGGTTCGATATTCCAACCGGAAACCCATGTTCTCACCTCCTGTCCATGATAGCGCCCCTTCATGAAGAGAAAATGACAAACCTGCCCGGCAGTGCCCGCGAAAATCAGCGACAAACGGCGCCAAATGCGGTATAATACTCATAAAACCGGTCTGCAACCAGGCCGGACAATGCCAAGAAGCGCAAAGGAGGACACCATGCCATGAAAATTTCAACGTCAACCGGGCCTTACGGATCCGCCGCCGACTACCTGCGGCACCGCTATGAAATACCGGCGGCTCTGCCGGACCTGCCGCTGGAAGACGAGCCCTTTGTCGCCTTATGGCGGGAAACGTCGGGAAAAGACGTCCTCTATTATCTGGCCGAGGAATTCGACTTGCCGGTCTCCGATTTCGATTGGGAACGGACCGGCTCGTTGCGCATCACCTTTGCCGACACGCTGGGCGGCCGTCTTCCCGTCCTCATGACCGGAGATCACCGGGACTTCTGCAATCTCGACGCCCTCCTCAACGGCCGGCAGGAATCGATGGAAATCCCCCTGACGGTCAACGCCTTCACCATGCAGACGCGGGCGGCCGGAATCTTCCGCCACCGCGTCCTTCTCTTGAACCGCGCCCCTTACAGCAACATCTCCGCCGGTGTAATGGGACTCGCCGAGGACGATTGGCTCGATCGCTCCCACCGGCTGCGGCAGCGCCATGAATGCGCCCACTACGAAACGCTGCGGCTCTTCGGCTCGATGCGTAACCACGCCCTCGACGAAATTCTTGCCGATACCCTGGGGCAGATCGCCGCCTTTGGAAGCTTCGACGCCAACCGGCAGCGCGTCTTCTTCGGCCTCATCCGGGGCAAGAGCACCTGCACCGGACGCCTGTCTTTCTACTGCAAAGACCTGAAGGAGGCTGATCGCCCCCTGATCTATCATGCCGTGGATGCCATTCTGGACACCGTCGCCGACGAAGTGAACAGCCTTCTGGCGCAAAAGGCGGACGACACCACCCTGCTCGTATCGCTGGCGGGCACCAGCCTCGCCCAGCGGCTGAATGACAAGGATGCCCGGTAAATGATACCGCCCGCCCCCTTCGCCGCCAGCCCAAAAAACCGGCAGCGAATTCCGTCCCCACGCTTCCCGGGAAAGATTCTGAAATCCTTACAACTATAATTGGAAAAACCGCCGCCCAATAGGGCAGCGGTTTTTTTGTTTCCTATGACATCACGATTCCAAAAGCGCGCGAACAAGGGTATTGACCATCTTCCCGTCGGCGCGGCCCTTGACCTTCGGCATGAGCTCTTTCATGACTTTGCCCATGTCCTTCGCCGTCGCGGCACCGGTCGCCTCAATGGCTTCCTTCACCAGCGTCCGGACTTCGTCCTCGGTGAGCTGCTGCGGCAGGTACTCCATCAGGATGGCGATCTCGGCTTCGTTCTGCTTCACCAGGTCGTCACGGCCGCCCTTTTGGAATTCCTCGATGGAGTCCCGGCGCTGCTTGACTTCCTTGCCGATGACGGCGAGGATGTCATCGTCGGTGAGCTCTTTCTTGCCGTCGATCTCCTGCTGGCGGATAGCCCCGCGCACCAGGCGGATGACACTCAGGCGCTCCTTGCCGGCCTCACGGGCCTTCATGGCTTCCTTCATGTCAGCCGTCAGTTTTTCCATCAGCGACACACTGTTTCCTCCCGTCTCACGCCCGGAACTTGCGCTTGCGCGCCGCTTCCGACTTCTTCTTGCGACGGACGCTCGGCTTCTCATAGTGCTCGCGTTTGCGGACCTCAGCGAGGGTGCCCGCCTTCTGGCATGTGCGCTTGAACCGGCGCAGAGCGCTGTCGATACTCTCGTTCTTGCCCACTTTCACTTCGTTTGCCATATAATATTCCCCCCCTCCGAACTTGTTGGGAGTGCATTCATAACCATGCCTGACTATTATACACGATAGCGCGGCATCATGCAATCACTTTAAGTGTATATATTCGCCGAAAATCGACGGATTCCTGCCTGACCGGCCGTGAAATTTTAGTCCCATTTATTTTTTCCGGCGGCGGCGTCCCCATTGCGACGCGGTGCTGCCCATCCCCGTCAGCCCGGTGGCCACTGCAGGGAGCGCCCGCCCAGGATATGGAAATGAAGATGCGGTACCGTTTGGCCGCCATCGGTGCCCACGTTGGTGATGACGCGGAAACCTTTTTCCGTCAGGCCCTGCTCCTTCGCCACCTGCGGGATCACATCAGCCAGGATATGAGCGGCCAGTTCCCTGTCCTCCGGGCCGAAGCCGAGGACGCTTTCGATATGCTTCTTCGGAATGACGAGCACGTGGACCGGCGCCTGAGGCTCCAAATCCCGGAAGGCGATGACGGTATCGTCCTCGTAAACGGCGGTGGAGGGTATCTCCTTGCCGGCGATCTTGCAGAAAATGCAGTCCGCCATGAAAATCTCTCCTTTCATTGTCTGTATCGAAATATCATATTCGCGGCCGGCGGGAAAAATCCTGCCGGTTTTCCGCTGACTCTATACTTTTTCACCCCAGACGCCGTCGCGATAGAGCCGGGTGAGGCGCAACGGCGTGACCTCGCCCAGGGGCGCGTCGGCGTCGGTATAGACGCGGATATAGGTGCCGGTAAGGCCGTCCCTGACGCCGTCGGTATCGGTTTCCAGCAGCACGCCGACGGTCTCGCCGAGATGGGCGCGGCAAAAATCCGCCGCCATTTCGTCAGCGGCCTGCTGCAAGCGGCCGACGCGCTCTTTCTTCACCGCCGACGGGACCTGCCCGGGCATGGCGGCAGCGGGCGTGCCGGGACGCCGGGAGTAGGGGAAGACGTGCATTCGCGCGAAGCCCCGGGACCGGGCGAAGGCCAGGCTTTCCTCGAAGAGTTCGTCCGTCTCACCGGGAAAGCCGGCGATGATGTCAGTGGAAATGGCGACGCCGGGCAGCTCGCGACGGATGTTTTCCAGCAGCCGGGCAAAGGCCGCCGTGCCGTAGGGACGATTCATGCTTTTCAGGATGGTGTCCGAGCCGGATTGCAGCGGCAAATGCAAATGGCGGGTGAAGCGGTCGTCGCCGCGCATGAGGTCAAACAAAGCCGGGGAGAGCTCCACCGACTCCAGTGAGCCCAGCCGCAGCCGCTTCAGCGCCGGCAGCGCCAGCACCGCCGCCGCCGCGTCGGCCAATGTTACGCCGCCATGGTCGCGGCCATAGGCGCCAAGATGGATGCCTGTCAGCACGATTTCCCGGAAGCCCGCCGCCACCAGCTTTTCCGCCTCACGCCGGACGCTGTCGAGGGGGCGGGAACGCAGCGGACCGCGGGTATAAGGGATGACGCAGTAGGCACAGAAATTCTGACAGCCCTCCTGAATCTTCAGAAAGGCCCGGGTCCGGGTGGGAACGCCGTAAAGCGGGATGTCCTCGAAGGTGTCAGCGGCCATGATGTCGCCGACGTCGCGCCGGACGTCGCCGTCCGCCCGGGCCTGCTCCACCATCCCGACGAGGCGGCCGCGATCCTGGGTACCTACCACCAGGCGCACGCCGGGCAATGCCGCCACCGCCTCCGGGTCGCGCTGGGCGTAGCAGCCGGTGACGACGATAAGGGCATCCGGATTCTGCCGGGCCGCCCGGCGAATGACCTGCCGCGATTTCTTCTCGCCCAGCGCGGTGACCGAGCAGGTATTGACGATATAGACCTCCGCCGGTTCGTCGAAGGGAACGATGGTATAGCCGGCCTGCCGGAACAAGCCCGCCATCGTATCCGTCTCGAACTGGTTCACCTTGCAGCCCAGCGTGGTAAAGGCCGCTCGTTTCATCAGGTCATTCCCTCCCTTTCCCGGCGACCGCCGAGGTCCCCGAGCTCGTACTGAAGAACGGCCAGGACCGCCAGCGCCGCCGTCTCCGCCCGCAGGATGCGCGGCCCCAGGGAAAGCGTGGCAACACCCAGCGCCCGGGCCTGCTCTACCTCCGCCGGCGCGAAGCCCCCCTCAGGACCGATGACAGCCGTGACCGGGCCGGTGGATTCACGGCGCAGCCAGTCTTTCAGCGGCTGCTCCGTCTCGTCCTCATAGGCCATGAAGACGCGACCCGCCGTCCCGGGAGCCATTGCTTCCCGCAGCCACTCCGTCAGCGGCCGCACCGGGGCCACGGCGGTCAGTGCCGTACGGCCACACTGCTTGGCGGCCTCATCAGCAACACGCTGCCACTTCGCCCGGCGGTCCGCCGCTTTCTTCTCGTCGTAGCGCACGACGCAGTTCTGGCTCATCAGCGGCTGGACGGCCGCCGCGCCCAGTTCCACTGCCTTCTGCACGATGAGCTCCATCTTGTCGCCTTTCGGCAGGCACATGGCCAGCGTCAGGGCCACCGGGGGCTCGGTGTCGGCGTCGAGACGTTCCATGAGCCGCAATGTCACGCTGTCAGCGGTAAAGGCCACGACTTCCATCGCCGCCACCTGCCGCGCCGTGTCCACCACCACAACCCGGTCGCCGGCCCGGGCCCGCAACGTAAAACCCAGATGATGGGCATCGGCACCGGTCAGCGTCACCGTCTCCCGCAGCTCGCCCGGCAGGAAAAAGCGTCTCACGCTTCCCCCTCCCGGCCGAGAACCAGCGCCACCCATTCCTTTTCGTCGCGCCGCTCCAGAACCTTGAACCCATGCCGCGCCGCCCCCTCGATGACCTCCGCCGCCCGGCCGGCGATGATGCCACTGGCCAGCAGCCGCCCGCCGTCTGCCAGGTGACCGTTCAGCCCGTCAAAGAGACGCAGGATGATATCGGCAATGATATTGGCGATGACGAGATCCGCCCGGCCGGGGACATTTTGCCAAAGGTCACTTTGCCCGACGGCGATGGCCCCGGTCAGGCCGTTCTGGGCGATATTCTCCTCCGCCACCTTCAGCGCCGTCACGTCGTAGTCCACCGCCGTGACGGCGCCGGCGCCGAGCTTTTTGGCGGCAATGGCCAGCACGCCGGAGCCGGTACCGACGTCGAACACCGTCATGTCCGGCCGCACCAGACCCTCTAAGAGACGCAGGCACATGGCCGTTGTCGGGTGGGTGCCGGTGCCGAAGGCCGCTCCGGGATCGAGCCGCAGCACCACCTCCTCCGCCGCCGGCGCGTAGTCCTCCCAAGAGGGCTGAATCACCAGCCGCTCCCCCATCTTCACCGTATGGAAATATTGCTTCCAGTTTTCGGCCCAATCCTCATCGGCGATTTCCCGTTCCGTCACCGTCCCCGGCTCTATGGAGACGCCCCGGGCTTTCAGCGCCGCCAGTTCCGAGCGCAATCCGGCGATTTTCTCCGTCAGCCCCTCGTCCTTCGGCAGATACGCCTGCACCGTCACCACTGCGGTATCTTCCTGCTCGGGAATATCGGTGTAATCCCAGAGCCCGGAATGGATATACTCGTTCACCAGCGCCGGGTCCTCGATGACCACGCCGGCGGCACCGAGGTCACTGAGTACCCCGGCCACCAGATCCATGGCCTCGTGCGAGGTCCGGACGCTGATCTCATCCCACTTCATATCGGGATTCCTCCTCTGTCACCGCGCCCCATCCCAGGACGCCGCCAAGAAAAAACTCCCCGGAAAACTCCGGGGAGTCTCAATCCTCCAATCAGGTAACAACCGAAATATCACATGCCCATATCGACGCTGCCGCCACCGCCGGCAGGCTGCGAATAGGCGGCCTTCGTCTGCTGCATGGCCGCGGCCACCGCCGACTGCCCGGCAGCGCTGACCTGCTCGTTGACCTTTTGGAAAGCACTGGAACCCAGCTTCGTCTCGTTGCCGAAATTCGATGTCTTCCAGTAGGACTGCGTCCTTTGGACAGCCTGTGACGCCTTGGCGGCGCCGACTTCGCTGATTTCCTTCTGCCCCTTCTGGAACTCGCTGGAACCCAGCCGCTCCGGCGAAGTATTGGCGATGACGCCCTGCATGGCCTTGGCGACCTTCTGCCCGGTGATGGCGTGCGCCTCGCGCATCTCCGTCTGGAACGCCCCTTTGCCCATCTTCCGCGGATCAGCGTAAGTCGCGGCCTTGTCCGCTATGCGGGACGTCTGGGCGGTGCCGATTTCGTAGGCGGCGTCGTTTTCCTTCTGGAAATCGCTGGAGCCCAGCTTTGTCTCATTCCCGAAATTCGAGACCTCATAGTACGAGGCAGCCCGCTGCGCATACATCGCGGCCTTTTCCTCGCCCGTCTGCGTGACCTGGCGGTTGATTTCCTGGAACGGACTCGTCCCCAGGGATGTTGAAATACTCATGACAGGAACCTCCTTTTCCCTAATCGCGCCGGCAAATCCCTTTTGCCGGAGAAACGCCTTTTGAAGTGAAAATTGTCCTGGTTACATTATATCGACTTTACGGAGAATAAGCAATCCTTTTTCTGTTCGCTTTTGCAAACTATTTCCCCTTTTTTTCCGCCGCCGTCAAAACTGACTCAAGTGCGACTCCGGGCCCGTCCGGGGGCGATGAGGCCGATATCGAAGC
>JAFSWT010000007.1 GCA_017444395.1 Schwartzia sp. (in: firmicutes)
GGCCTTTCAGTGATGCCTATAGTATTTTTCCAAGTCTTTTGTCAGGTTCTACCGTTTCGTATCTTTCAGAAGATACGGCTTCATAATGATCTTGTCGCCCTCAATCTGACGTATCCCAAAAGCGGTCAGCTTCTTGTAAAGCTCCGGGTAAAAGAAGCGGGCGGTTTCCAAAGGACTCTTTCCGCCAAGCTTCTTCACCGGCACCGAGTTGATATGGCTGAGGGCAAGGTTCAGCGGCTCTTGCCCTGTCAAACCGATTGCCCTGAGGTCAGTTTCCTTTGGGCAGATACAGCGCAGGGCGATATGGCTGTTTTCCAGGCTGCCTTTCTGCCCGGACTGCATGGGGTCGCAGTAAAATACCCTGGTGCGCCGTGCGCCCCCATCCGGACTCTCCATGAGGCTGGCCGAAGAAAACTCTGAACCGCGGTCGGTCAGCAGGACATGGGCGTACTTCCGGAAGAGCCTCCTGCCGAGGACTTTCTCCAACGCATCGACGCCGTCAAGCATATCCTGGGCTGTCTTCGTGTCGTGGTAGATAGCGAACATGACGCCGCAGCAGGTGAACTTGAATGTCTGGATGAACGGGCCGTTGGAGACATCGTTGTAGACCGTGTCCATCTGCGTCACGAAGCAGTCCGGATTTTTCTCCCGATAAGCCTCATAGTCCTTGTAGGTCCGTCCTTTCAGATATGTGTGGTCTTGGCGCTTCTTGTAGCGAACGGCCAGCTTCTTGGATGGCCTACGGCTCACCTGCCGGCGCAGGTCCATGACGGTAGCACCGGAGACTTCCTGGAGGATGCCGCCTTCGATGTAGTTGTAGAGAGTCTTCTCGCAAATCCCGAGTTCCGGATGGGATTGGAGGATTGCGTATGGCGACAGTCCCTGTTTCAGGAGCGGTGAAATGATGTCGCCCATCGCTTTCGCCTCGGAGGTCGTGAGATTGACCCCGAGCCTCGCGTCCACCAATGTCGCCCGGTATTCCTCGTGCGCCTTTTCGGGGGAATACCTGTACTTGTCGAATCGGCAGGAAGCATAGCTGCTGCAGCCGTTGCAGGCGCCGGGGCTGCGATCCCGCCGCTTGCAGCGGAACGGGATGTAGTCGGGGCAGTCGGCGGTGCAATTCCTTCCGTGCTTGCATTTCCTGTAGGCATCGCACTCGAGTGGCAGATGGCACCTGTATGTCAGGATGCGGTGGAGCTTGATTTCCTTGCCGATGGTGGACTTGTCTTTACCCAGCATTTTGGCAATGGCGGTTTTGGTCAGGCCGTCTGCAATCCCTTTGCGGATGATGCGGCGTTCTTCGAGAGTAAGGTGCAGGTTGGTATTGGAATTTGCCATGGGAATACCCGCCTTTCTCGACATCACTGGAAAAGCTAGGTATTCTGTAACACAAGATTCCACAATGTCAAGTGGAATTTTCCCGAAGGAGTAAGTTCTACTTTCACTACCGTAAAGTAGAATTTAGCTTTTCAATTGAGGTGAGAAAATATATTTTGCCCTGCCAAGCAAAAAGCCTTGACAGGAGGAAACGGTCCGGGTATAATAGCATTCGTGTCGGGCAGACGGAGGCGGAAAGCGGTGAACGGGGTCATGCTGGAGGAGCGGTTTCATAACGCGGCGCTGTTTGACCTTTACGGCGCGCTGCTGACAGAGAAGCAGCAGAGCTGCCTGACGATGTATTTTTTTGAGGATTATTCCCTGTCGGAGATTGGGGACGCCCTGGGCGTTTCCCGGCAGGCCGCCTACGATCTCCTTCATCGCTCGGAGCGGACGCTGGCGGCGTATGAGGAGCGGCTGGGGCTGCTTTCCCGCCGCCAAAAGGAGCAGGCGGTCCTCGGCAGGATATATGACCGGTTGGCCGCCATGCGGATGGGCGACGAGGCGGAGCGGCAATCGCTGCTGTCAGCGCTGGCGCCGCTGTTGGAGCGTGGCGGGGAGGATACGATATGATTTTTGAGGGATTGTCCGAACGGCTGCAGGAGACGTTCAAGAAACTGCGGGGCCACGGCCGGCTCACTGAGGCCGATGTCAACGAGGCCATGCGCGATGTGCGGATGGCACTTCTCGAAGCCGACGTCAATTTCAAGGTCGTCAAGGATTTCGTCAAGAAAGTCAAGGAACGGGCCATCGGGCAGGAAGTTCTGGAGACGCTGACGCCGGCCCAGGTGGTCATCAAGATCGTCGATGAGGAGCTCACGGAGCTCATGGGCGGCACCCAGAGCCGGCTGACAATCTCGCCGTCACCGCCCACCATCATCATGATGGTGGGGCTTCAGGGCGCCGGCAAGACCACGACGGCCGGCAAGCTGGCCCTGACGCTGAAGAAGCAGGGCAAGCATCCGTTGCTGGTGGCGGACGATATCTACCGCCCGGCGGCGGTGAAGCAGCTCCAGGTGCTGGGCGAGCAGGTCGGCGTGCCGGTCTTCGCCAAAGAACCGGGGACGGACGCCGTGACCATCGCCCGCGAGTCCATTGCTTACGCTCGTTCCCATGTGGCCGATGTCGTCATCATCGACACCGCCGGCCGCCTGCACATCAACGAAGAGCTCATGCAGGAGCTCAAGGCCATCAAGGCCGAGGTGAAGCCCCACGAGATCTTGCTGGTGGTGGACGCCATGACCGGCCAGGATGCCGTCAATGTGGCGGAGTCTTTCCACAGCGATCTGGGGCTCGACGGCGTGGTGCTGACGAAGATGGACGGCGACGCCCGGGGCGGCGCGGCCCTTTCCGTCAAGGCGGTGACGGGCTGCCCCATCAAGTTCGTCGGCATGGGCGAGAAGCTCGAGGCGCTGGAGCCCTTCTATCCCGATCGCATGGCCTCGCGTATCCTCGGCATGGGCGATGTGCTTTCCCTCATCGAGAAGGCGCAGACGGTATATGACGCCGAGGAAGCCAAAAAAATCGAGAAGAAGTTCCGCAAGGACGAGTTCACGCTGGACGACTTCCTCTCCCAGCTTCAGCAGGTGCGCAAGATGGGCTCGCTGGAGCAGATCCTGGGCATGATTCCGGGGATGGGGAGCGTGAAGAAGCAGCTGGAGGGTGTGGACTTCGACCTCAACGGCAAGGAAATCCTGCACGTCGAGGCCATCATCCGCGCCATGACACCGGCGGAGCGGGCGGACACCAGCATCATCAACGGCAGCCGCCGTAAGCGTATCGCCAAAGGCAGCGGGACGCGGGTGCAGGATGTCAACAAGCTGCTGAAGCAGTTCGCCGAGATGAAGAAGATGATGAAGCGGATGCGGAAATTCCAGCAGGGCCCCATGGGGCTGTCCCGTTTCAAACTGCCCTTCTTCAAGGGCTGATGTGAATTCATCGGTTGTTTTTCATAGATGGCTTTATAGAAGTTTTTTTAAGGAGGTGAATTTCATGGCAGTCAAGATTCGTTTGAACCGCATGGGTGAGAAGAAGCATCCCTTTTACCGCATCGTCGTCGCCGATGCCCGTTCGCCGCGGGACGGCCGCTTCATCGAGATCGTCGGCAACTACGATTCCACGAAGGACCCGGCAATCATCAACGTCAACGAGGAAAAGGTTCTCGACTGGATGCAGAAGGGCGCGCAGCCCACGGACACCGTCCGCTCGCTGCTCCGCAAGCAGGGGATCATGGCCAAGTTCGACGCCCTGAAACGGTCGAAGAAGTAAGACTACTCTCAGATTAAAATCTGAGAGACGCGTGCTACGCACGCTACATTTGCGCCTGCGGCGCAAATGCCGTCTGCTGTGCATAAGCGACCAGCACACAGCTAAAGCTGTGGCTGTCTGCTTATCATGCAGTCCTTGTAAGGATTAAAATCCTAACAAGGACTAGTATAAGAGGAGAGCCACATGAAAGAGATTGTCGAGATCATAGCGAAATCCTTGGTCGATCATCCGGAGGAGGTCGTCGTGGAGGAAAAGAACGACGGCTCCGCCATCGTGTACGAGTTGCACGTGGCCCAGGAGGACATGGGCAAAGTCATCGGCAAGCAGGGCCGCATCGCCAAGGCAATCCGCACGGTTGTCAAGGCGGCCGCTACCCGCGAGAAAAAAAGGGTCACGGTGGAAATCATCTAAGGAACTGTCACGAAATAAATTATACTTCTTGCTTGTTCAAAGCTTCCTGTGCTTCGTTGTCAGGGATTCGACGTAGCGCTGCTACGCCTTCATCCCTTCCGCCTCGCACAGAAAACTTTGCCCGGCGCAATTAGCACAATTTATTTTGTTCCATTTCCTGAGAGTTGCGGCATGCCGTTTCAATGGACGGCCTGCCGCTTTTTGCTATGAAATCTTAGCGAGCCGAGCCCGAAGGGCTTAGATTTCATGCACGCGCAGTGCCGCATTATTGAAATCATCCAAAAAAGGGAGGAACCGAAATGGACAGCATTACGCTTAAAGTACCTGTTACCATCAAGGCGAAGCTGACGGAAAAGCTCCGCAAGCGCATCATTGAGGAGTTGACGCAGAACCGCCAGCAGGCGGAGCTGGAGATGCAGCAGATCGACCTGGAGGAGAAGCGCGTCGTCGCCGAGCAGGCCCAGGGCGATCTGCAGCGGCTCCAGATGATCCGGCAGCATTTCGGCGTCGAGAAGCAGAAGCGGGCCGATTTCATCGAGGAATGTGACCAAAAGCTGGCCGACGCCAAAAAGCTGGCCGAGGGCGCCGAGATCATACAAGGGCAACTGGAACGCCTGGTGGAGGTCAAGATCGGCGACAATATGCGCGAGGTCATGAACGTCGAGGTGCTGGTGGAAGATGACAAAATCATCGCCATCCGCAGCTAAGGACCGCGTCGTCATCGGCCGCGTCGGGGCGCCCCACGGTGTCCACGGTGAGCTCCGGGTCTTTCCGCTGACGGATTTCCCCGAGCGGTTCCGGGACATGGAGCGCGTCTACGCCGGCGAGGATCTGTTGCCCATCGCGGGCGTCCGCTACCAGAACGAGAAAATCCTCCTGCGATTCACCGGCTTTGACTCCCGGGAGAAGGCGGCGGCGCTTACCGGCCGCTTTCTCTCGGTGGACCGCGCCGATGCGGTGCCGCTGGAGGAAGGGGAGTATTACACCTTCGACATCATTGGCCTTGCCGTACGGGACGAAGCGGGGCAGGACCTCGGCACCGTCACGGAGGTGTTGCAGACCGGCAGCAATGACGTTTACGTCGTGTCGAAAAAAGGACAGGCGGCCCAGACGCTGGTGCCGGCGCTGAAATCGGTGGTGCGGGAAATCGATCTGGACGTGGGCCAGATGGTGGTCGCGCTGCCGGAAGTGTGGGAAGAAAATGCGGATTGACATCATTTCGCTGTTCCCGGCCATGTTCGCCGGTCCCTTTGGCGACAGCATCACCAAGCGGGCCGTGGCAGCGGGCCTTCTGGATATCCATATCCTGAACCCGCGCCAGTTCGCTTACGATCGCCACAAGCAGGTGGACGATGCCCCCTTCGGCGGCGGCAGCGGCATGGTATTGAAGCCGGAGCCTTTCGCCCGGGCCCTTTCGTATATCCGGCGCAATACCCGCTTCACGAAGCGCCGGGTCATCCTGCTCGGCCCCGGCGGCACCGTCTTCAATCAGGAACGGGCGAAGACACTGGCGGCCTATGAGCAGATCATCCTCCTCTGCGGACATTACGAGGGCTTTGATGACCGCGTCCCGTCGCAGCTTGTTGATGAGGAACTTTCCATCGGCGACTATGTGCTGACGGGTGGCGAGCTGCCGGCGATGGTGGTGACGGATGCCGTCTCCCGCATGATTCCCGGCGTCCTGGGCTCGGAGGAATCCGCGCCAACGGACTCCTTTTACGATGGCATTCTGGGATTTCCACAGTACACCCGCCCCCGGGAGTATCAAGGGACGCCGGTACCCGAGGTGTTGATTTCCGGTGACCACGCAAAAATCGACGCCTGGCGGCGGGAGGAAGCGCTGCGTCGCACCTGGCAGCGTCGTCCCGAGCTGCTGGCCCAAGCACCGCTGTCGGAGAACGACCGAAGGACGCTGGAAAGGATCAAGGTGGAGGAGAATAGCGGATTGTGAGACGTTGCCCGGGGCGACATGGGAAAGCGCATACTCCGGCAGACGTGATTTTCGATTTTCGGGGAGAAAAACAACGAACCGGCCCGCATACGGCGAGCCGGTTCTATTTTATCCCAATCAAAATGGAATCCCTCACTATATTCAGTTTTGTCAACCGACGGTCCTCGCGAGCGGACGCCGGTACCGGGTTCCTCCTGCCGGCGGTTCCCACCGCGGGCTGATGAGGTTTGATGCCATAATCGGCAGCGGTATCGCTGCCCCCTCTGTTGAGATCATGACCGTCCGGATGACCCTGGTGCCTTAATCGCCGGCCTGCCACTTTTTGGCTGGTGCGGTGCATTCTTCAGATTGCTGCACGCTGTCATCCGTTGCCGGTCAGAGTCTTTTCCTTCTCTTCGATAAAGGCCACCTCCTTTTCTCTTGTTATCTGAATTATAGCATAGTCAGAATAGAAAAACAAGAGGAACTTCCGAATCTTGTCTGACGGGCCAGCCTGGACAGGACCGGAAGCGCGACGCGAAAAGACGCGCTCCCGGGAACCCAGAGCTTCCGGGACGAGGCGGTCAGCGAATGGCGTTGAGCCGGTCCGCCAGGTCTTCAGCGGCAGGTTCACCGTCCACGGGCGAGATGATGGCATGGCTGCCGAACCAGACGGTGCCGTCCTCGGCATAGATTTCCTGGGCGCCGTAATGGTACGCTTTCGCCAGCGCGCCGGTGATGAAGCAGGCCCGTTCATTGGCGCTCATGCCCTCGGCGGCGGCCGGAACGACGAATTCCTTGCCGTTGACTTTCACGACCGGGGTATCGCCCTTCAGGTCAAGTTTCACTTTGTCTCCCGAATATTCCGCCAGCTTCTTCAGGTAGTTGTCGCGCCGCTGTTGGTGGCTGGGGTGGTCCGAGGGACTGAAAATCTCGCCGACGAAGCTCTTGGAGTTGGAGCCGTATTGGTCCATGACCCGCTGCCAGATGGCGGCGCAGGCACCGGGATTGTACTCCGAGTGGGTGATGTAATCAAAGGAGAGGTTATCCGCCTCCCATTCCTGGGGCTTGGTGAAATGCGACGCGTTGGCGTAGTTCGCGGCGAAGGTGCCCAGAATGCCGATGCCGGTGCCTTCCGCGACAATCGCGCCCAATATCTGGGAATTCAAGGCGCCCTTGAGGCTCTTGCGCGGGTGGTCCTTCTGGCCATGTCCCATCTCGTGGCCGAGCACCACCGCAATCTCGTCATCGTTGGCGGTCAGGTCAAACATGCCGGTGTTGACGCTCATGTTGTGGCCCAGGGTGCAGAAAGCGTTGAAGGACGTATCGGTGTTGATGAAGTAGTTGTAAGGCTTTTCCTGAATTGACGGATCCACCTCGGTGATGGCAAAGGTGAGGCTGCGCATGATGGCGTCCAGACGGCTGTTGAGGTAGGGATCGTCGTTGACGCCGTACTGCTTCTTGAGCTCGTCAAAGTACTCCAGACGTCCGTCTCCGTCGAGGTACTTCATTTGCTGATCGGCCTGCTGATATGAAATGGCTGCGCCCGCGCCGGCGGCGATGATATCGCCCAGGCTGAATGCCTCGGCCACCGGTGCCACCGGGGCTGCCGACAGGAGAATCGCCGCGGCGACAGCCGCCGCTTTCCGGCGCCAAAACGATAACTTCATGATGAACACGCTCCTTCTCCGTGAAATCAATAAGAAACTGTTTCCATTATAGTCGTCCGCTGGGCTTTACGTCAAGGGCAGGGTCACCGGATGGAGGTGGTACTTTTTCGCTTTTTCCCGCGGATTCGACAAAATTTTAGAGGATTTTCCGCTTTTGTATCGAATAGAACAATAATATATAGTTTGTCGAAAAATCCTTTGGAAGAAAGAACGGGAGGGAATCTCATTATGGAAGTGAACAACAAGGGGTTTGGCGCGTATGATATCCGCGGCATCTATCCGGACGAGGTGAACGAGGAGCTGGCTTATCGCGTGGGACGCGCTTTCGTGGAAAAGTTCGGGGCGAAGAAGGTGGCTGTCGGTTACGATATCCGCCTGTCCGGCCCGTCGGTAGCGAAGGCTTTGGTCAAAGGGTTCACGGAGTCGGGCTGCGATGTGGTGGACATCGGGCAGTGCGGTACCGAGATGATTTATTTCGCTACGTTCCATATGGGACTGGACGGCGGTGTCATGGTCACGGCCAGCCACAATCCGAAGGATTACAACGGCATGAAGCTGGTCCGGGAGAAGGCAATCCCGATTTCCAGTGATACCGGCCTCAAAGACATCGAGCGGTTGGCGATGAAGGGCGAGTTCCCACCGCTGGCAAAGGCTCCGGGTAAGGTGGAGCAGGTGGATGTGCTGGACGATTACGTTGAACACCTGCTGACCTACATCGACGCCAAGGCGCTGAAGCCGATGACGGTGGTAGTGAACGCCGGCAACGGCGCCGCCGGGCCCATCATTGACGCGCTGGAGAAGAAACTGCCGGTGAAGCTGGTGAAGGTTTTCAACGAGCCGGACGGCAATTTCCCCAACGGTGTCCCAAACCCGATCCTGCCGGAGAACCGCGACGCCACGGCAAAGGCGGTGCGGGAGCACAAGGCGGCGATGGGCTTCGCCTGGGACGGCGACTTCGACCGCTGCTTCCTGTTCGACGAGCAGGGCGGCTTCATCGAGGGCTATTATATGGTGGGCTTCCTGGCCCAGTCGTTCCTGAAGAAGAACCCGGGGAGCAAGGTCATCTACGATCCTCGCTTGACCTGGAACACCATCGAGATTGCCGAAACCCTTGGCGGCAAGCCGGTCATGTGCAAGAGCGGCCACGCTTTCATCAAGGACAAGATGCGCAAAGAGGACGCGGTGTATGGCGGCGAGATGAGCGCCCACCATTATTTCCGTAATTTCTCCTATTGCGACAGCGGCATGCTGGTCTTCCTGACGACGATGGAGCTCGTTTCCGAGGCGGGCAAGGCCGTATCGGAACTGATGGCGGAGCGCATGGACAAGTTCCCGTGCAGCGGCGAGATCAACAGCACCGTGAAGGACGCGCCGGCCATCATCGCCAAACTGGAAGCGGAGTACGGCCCGAAGGGGCAGGTCAATAAAGTGGACGGCCTCAGCGTGGAGTTCGATACCTGGCGCTTCAATCTCCGGATGTCCAACACGGAGCCGGTCATCCGCCTCAACGTGGAGACGAAGGGCGACAAGAAGCTGCTGGCGGAAAAAACCGACGAGCTGTTGAAGAAGATTCGAGGGTAAGTAAGGGAGGATTCCCGTGCAAAAGATACGAAAAGCGATCATTCCCGCTGCCGGGCTGGGGACGCGCTTTCTGCCGGCGACGAAGGCACAGCCGAAGGAGATGCTGCCCATCGTCGACAAGCCGGCCATCCAGTTCATCATGGAGGAAGCCATCGAGTCCGGCATCGAGGAGATCCTGATCATCACCGGCCGCAACAAACGGTCCATCGAGGACCATTTCGACCGGTCGCTGGAGCTGGAACTGCAGCTCAAGTCCCAGGGGAAGTACGACCTCTTAAAGATGATCGAGAAGATTTCCGATATCCAGGTCCACTTCATTCGGCAAAAGGAGGCCCGGGGGCTCGGCCACGCGGTGCTCTGTGCCCGGCAGTTCGTGGGCTACGAGCCCTTCGCAGTGCTCTTGGGCGACGATCTGGTGGACGCCACGGTGCCGTGCCTGGCACAGCTCATCGACGTTTACAACGACCTCGGCGGCAGTGTACTGGGCGTGCAGCCGGTGCCCCGGAATCAGGTGTCGAACTACGGCATCGTGTCGCCGCGGGCGGTGAAGCCCAATGTCTGGCAGGCCATGGATCTGGTGGAAAAGCCGGAAATCGGCGAGGCGCCGTCGGAGTTGGCGGTGCTGGGGCGGTATGTGCTTGACCCGGAAATCTTTGAGATTTTGGAGCACACCCAGCCGGGACGCGGCGGCGAGATACAGCTCACCGACGCCATCCGCGAGCTGGCGGGCCAGCAGGCGGTTTATGCCTATCAGTTCGACGGACGCCGCTATGACATCGGCGACAAAGAAGGCTTCCTGGAAGCGACGGTGGAGCAGGCGTTGAAACGGCCGGATCTCCGGGACCGCTTCATGGCCTATCTGATTCATACCATCGGACCGTTCCTGTCGAAGAAAGCAGACAGCGAGGAGGAAGGAAAATGAAGCTGCGGCTCGATTCAGGCTTCACGTTTGATTATACGCATCTCTACGGCGAGGAGGGCGACGGCAAGGTCACGGCGGCTGACCTCGAAGGGTTGAAAGAGGCGCTCGGGGAAGCCCATGAAGCCGTGAAAACCATGCGGGCGACCGGCGTCGTGCGCGGCCATCTCTCGAAGGACGGCACGCCGGAAAAGGTACTGTCCCCGCAGCTGCCCTTTGTTGCCGAGGGTCATCTGAATTCGCCGGCCTCCATCGCCCGGTTGAAGGCCTTCGGGCAAAGGGTGCAGAAGGAAACCGACGTGGTGGTCTCCCTGGGCATCGGCGGTTCGTATCTTGGCAACAAGGTGCTGTTTGACGTTCAGTGCGGCGAATTCTGGAACATGAAGACGGCGAAGGAACGCGACGGCTGGCCGGAGATCTATTTCAGCGGCAACAACATCGACGCCCGTCGTACCGCCGACCTCATTGCCCACCTGAAGCACCGGGCGGCGGTCATGCGCTCCCACGGGGGGCGGGCCCTGCGCCTGATGTTGTTGGTCATCTCCAAGTCTGGCGGCACCCTTGACACCATGTCGAATTTCATGGTACTCTACGACGCGCTGGGCAAGGTCCCGGACATCGAGATGGAGGTCGTTGCTGTCACCGATCCCAACGAGGCAAAGCCGACGCTGCTGAAAAAGCTGGCGATGGACAAGGGCTGGGAGACCTTCGCGGTGCCCGACGGCGTCGGCGGCCGCTTCTCGGTGTTCTCCGAGGTGGGGCTGTCGCTGGCTGCCTGCATCGGTTTTGACATCGACGGCTTTCTGGCCGGCGCCCGGGCCATGGACGAGGCCTGCCGCGGCGACGATGTCTATGAGAACCCGGCGATGCTCAACGCGGCGTTGAAGTTCGCGGCGTCGGAAATCTACGGGCGGGACATCGAGGTCATGATGCCTTACGGCGATTACCTGAAATCACTGTCCGAGTGGTACATCCAGCTTTTGGCGGAGTCTCTGGGCAAGGGGGAGGATCGCGACGGCAATCAGACCCCTTACGGCCGCACGCCACTGGTGGCTGTGGGTACCACCGATATGCACGCTCAGACGCAGCAGCATCAGGAGGGCGTCCTCGACAAGGTCGTCCAGTTCATCCGGGTGGAGAAATGGCCGGAGGACCAGGTCATCCCAAATGTCTTCCCCGAAGCGGAGAAGCTGGCGGCTTTTGCCGGCGTGACCATGGCCGAGGCGCTGGAGGTGGCGCGGACGTCCAATGCCGAGGCGCTGGCTGCCAACAACCGTTTCAGCGCTGTATTCAGCCTGCCGGAATTGACCGCCTTCCATCTGGGTGAGCTCATGTATCTGCTGGCCCTCTCCGTCGCCTATGAGGGTGAATTGGCCGATGTGGACGCTTTCAACCAGCCGGGGGTCGAGGCCTACAAGCGTATCATGGGGCCGCGGCTGGCCGAGATAAAGAAAACCGCCGGACGGGGCTGATCAGCGGTAATGAGCGAGGCAATCCAACCGGTGGGACAATGGCGGGAGCATCTGCTCCAGACGCTTTCACCCGAGGCCCGGCGTCTGTTGACGGGGGCTGCGGCAGGGGCAATACTGGCCGGCGTCGGCGCGGCTTTCCTGGCGGTGCCGGATGTCGTGCCGCCGCCCGCAGTTTCCCCGCGGGTGGTCAGTCACGTTGCCGCCCCGACGGTTTCCAATCCGACGTTGAAGGTCACGGTGACGCCGGTGCTCCGCACGCCTTTCACTGCCGGCCATGAGAGCCGCTTGGAGATGGCGCTGCCGCCGGCAGAGGTCGTGCCGGAGAAAACCGTGCCGGAAAAGCGGTTGGGACCACCGCCCAGGATGGCGCCCCGTCCCCGGCTCACGGGAATCGTTTCCGCCAACCATCAAACGATGGCCCTCATCGACCGCGGCGGCCAGACAATGGCGCTGGCACCGGGAGAGAGCCGGGGAGGGGTGACACTGGTGGAAATCCGGGGCGAGCGGGCCCGGGTGCGGGACGAGAACGGCGAGTATGAGCTCTGCCTGCCAGGGCGCGAGGAGGCGACAGGCCAATGAATTTCCGGGGGTTGTGCCTGGCGGCTGTGCTTTGGGCCGGTGTGCTCCCGCTGGAGGTGGAGGCGGCACCAGTATCGCTTCACGTGGTGGATGGCGATGTCCGGGCGGTACTGGCCTCGGTGGCGCGGCTCGGCGGCTGGGGCCTGGTGCTGGACGATTCCGTCCGGGGTACGGTGACAATCGAGCTGGATGAGGCGGAACCGCAGGAAATCTTCGATATGATAGCGGCCTCCAAAGGGCTTTCGATTGAGCGACGGGATGGCGTCATGGTCATCACCGCCGGTAAGACCGGCTCTTCCCGTGGCCGCTACCAGGCGTATACCTTTCCCATCCGCTACGCTGACCTCAACACGCTCTGTCAGGCGGTGGAGATGGCGCTGGAACGGGAGCGGGACCGCGGGCAGGCAGGGGGCACCGGAGAGAGCGTGCATCGGGAGGACGATACGGACCGTCGGGTGCTGGCGGATCCCGCAACGGCTACGCTGATTCTCTACGGGTCGCCGGCGGAGGCCCAAGCAGCTCGGACCATCATCGCTGCCCTGGACCACCCAATTCGGCAGGTGTCACTGGAAGCCAAGGTCATCGCCATCCAAAAGGACGCCGCCAAGCAGCTCGGCGTGGAGTGGGAATGGTCCAAGATTCCCCAATATCCCGACTTTACCACCGATTACGAGACCCGTCGCCGAACAGTTCAAAATCCCGACGGATCCTATACCACGGTCACCGAAGATATTCCAAAGGAGACAGCGGAGCGGACCTGGCGAAACGGGGAGTCCATTCCCGGCATCATCCAGTTCGGCCGGGGGCCGGGCGGCCATCCCTTTGAGTTCTATTACGCGGCACGACTCCAGGCGCTGGTGACTGACGGCAAAGCGAAGGTGCTGGCCCGGCCGAACATCACCACGTTGCAGGGCCGCGAAGCGGTCATCAACATCGGCGGCGAAGTGCCGGTGCCTACCGTGGCCACCACCAATGCCACCACGACGACCTCCATTGAATACCGGGAGGCGGGCATCATCCTTCGTTGTACGCCCCGGGTGAATCCTGACGGTACAGTGACGGCGCAGGTCCATACGGAGGTCAGTTCACCCGTTTATGTGGATTCGTTAAAAGCTTACCGCTTCCAGAAGCGTTCCGCTGATACCTCCGTCCGGCTGCGGGATGGGGAGACGATGGTTATCGGCGGGCTTATCGGTAGCGAGGAGTCCAGGATTCTCTCAAAGGTTCCCTTCCTGGGAGATTTACCCATTCTTGGCATCTTTTTCAAGAGTGTCAGCACAAATAAGACCGATTCCGAGATTATGATATTCCTGACCGCCCGCGTCGTCGATGACGCCGGGTCGGGAGGCGCGGCGCCGGAAAATGCAGTGGTCGCTGGCCGGGGGGAATCTTTACCAGAGAAAGACGGTTTCCCGGGGACGACTCGCGGGAAAGACAGGAAAGAGACGGTGAGTCAATATGCCGATCAAGATTTTAATCGCTGATGACCATGCCCTGCTTCGTCAGGGAATCAAGCGGGTTCTGAACTTCGAGGAGGATATCGAAGTCATTGGTGAGGTGGAGGAAGGGCAGGAGGCACTGGCCCGGACCCTGGTTCTGCAGCCGGATATCCTGCTGCTCGATCTCAATTTGCCGGGCTTATCCGGGCTTGACGTGACCCGGCAGCTCCAGTCCGCGAAATCCCATACGCGGATCATCGCCCTGACGATTCACGACAGCGACAAATACGTGCTGGAAATGCTCCGCAACGGCGCTTTGGGCTATCTGCTGAAAGACGTGGAGCCGTCAATGCTCATCAAGGCCATTCATGTGGTAGCCGGTGGCAACGCCTTTGTCTATCCGAAGCTGGCTGAGCGCATCTTTGGCGGCCTGGTGGAAGGGGAGGACGTAAACGCCAAGGCACGGGAAATGTGGCGCGAGGGTCGGGCCGAACGTCTGACGCCCCGGGAACTCGATGTGCTCGCCTGTATCGCCAAGGGATTTTCCAACCAGGATATAGCCCAGGCACTCTTCGTCAGCGAGAAGACGGTCAAGAATCATCTCACGAATATCTTCCGCAAGCTCAATGTCAATGACCGTACCCAGGCGCTCATCTATGTGCTGAAGCATAAGATCATGTCGCTGGATTGAAAGGGCATTGCCGGAAGTTGCCGCAACCGATGGAACCCCCCGGGATGTCCAATTCCCGGGGGTTTTTGATGGGCGGCTATTCTGGTATTCTTTGATATACACGGGGATAGGGGACGTAAAGTGGCTTGAATGAAGAAATACGTGGAAGGCTCATGGCGGGTGCTGATGGACTTTCTGACGCGGGAATCATTGGAGGGGCGGAAGTGATGAGACAGACGGCGCCAATCCTGGATCTGACGGACGAGATGAAGAAGGGGCCGGTCTATCGGCGGCTGGTGGCAGCAGAAAGCGTATGTTTCGTTGGCGATTCGCTGACCGAGGGAACGATGAACGGCGGCGTTCCCTGGTATGCGCCCTTGCAACCTTTGCTGCGCGGGAAGGTTTTCAATATTTCTCAGGGAGGAGCCACAATAAAACTGTTACGGGCGTATTTCCTGGAGGAAATTACCGGGACGGCGGCGGATTGTTTTGTCATCGCCGTGGGAGCGAACGATATCCTGTTTCGTGACCCGGCCTTTTGCGTGGTGACGGCGGCGGATTATATCCGCCAGCTGCAGGCGCTGCGGGACGACGTTCGGGCGCAGCGGCCGGATGCGGGATTCGTTTTCATCGCGCCCTGGCTGGCAACGGAGGGAGACGCCAGCGTCATCGGCCTCCCGGAACCGCCGGAATGCGGTGGGGTCTATGCGGACTATACGGCGGCGTTGCAGACGTGGTGCCGGGAAACAGGCGATATTTTCGTCAACGCCAATGCGTTCCTGGCCCGCCAGTTTTCGCGGGAGAAAGCGTCGACCTATCTCGTCGACTTCATCCATCCCAACGCCGGTGCTGGGGTACGGCTGTATGCGAGAGCGGTATTATTGTACGGTGGGGATGATGAAGGGTAGCGCGAACAGTTGACGCTGCGGGCTTTTTCAGCAGCGTGCTCCAAGTTGAACCGCTTTTCGCCCTTGACCCTGTTGGTCGGGAATAGTATAATTCAGTTCGATACCTGTTGAATACCAATGTTTCGGTTTTTCGGCATTATCCTGATAGGGAGGAAATACAACCATGGCAGGCACTTTTTACGGCATCGGCGTCGGGCCCGGTGATCCCGAACTTCTGACGATGAAAGCGGTCAAGGCGTTGCAGAAAGTGGATATCATCATCGCGCCCCGAACGGAAAAGAAGGACGGCAGCGTGGCCCTTGACATCGCCCGTCCTTACCTCAAGGAGACGGTACGCATCGTCTATCAGGTCTTTCCCATGGTGAAGGAATTCGAGAAGGATACCGTTGCCTGGGAGGAAAATAAAAAGGAAATCCTGGGCTTTCTCAACGAGGGGAAGAATGTGGCGTTCCTGACACTGGGGGACGCGATGTTCTACAGCACATATATCTACGTCTTCCGCCGCCTCCGGCAGGAAAATGTCACCATCGAGACGATTCCCGGCATCCCGGCCTTCATCGCCATGGGCAGCCATCTGGGCTGGCCGCTGGTGGAGGGCAATGACGTCCTGAGCGTCATCCCGGCGACGGCGGGGGTGGAAAAGGTGCGACAAGTCATGGAAGTATCGGACAACGTCGTACTGATGAAGGTCTATAAGAATTTTCCCGAGATCGCCGGTCTCCTGGAGGAGAAAGGGATGCTGGACGCCTCGGTGATGGTGAGCCGTTGCGGCCTTCCGGACGAAGAGCGCATCGACGATATCGCCGCCCGCAAGGCCCAGCCGGTGAATTACCTCTCGACGATACTGGCGCGCCGGAGGGCCCAATGATGGGCGCCGACAATTCGTATCCGGTCAATCTGAAGCTCAGCGGCCGGAAATGCGCCGTCATCGGCGGCGGCCCGGTGGCGCTTCGCCGGACTCGTTCGCTGGTGGCGGCAGGCGCGCAGGTGCTGGTCATCGCCCCGGAGGTGGGGGACGAGCTTCGGAAGATGGCAGATCAGGGCCTTATCACCTGGCGGGCGGAAACGTTTTCGGCGCCGAAGATTGTTGGGATGTTCCTGGTGGTCTGCGCGACCGACGATGAGAACGTGAACCGGTCGGCAGCCTGGGCGGCGAAAGCCACCGGCGCGCTGGTGAACATGGCTGCGCCGCCGATGGATCTCAGCGATTTCACCGTTCCGGCCCGGGTAGAGCATGGGGATCTGAGGCTCACGGTATCCACCAACGGCAGTTGCCCGGAGCTTTCCCGGGTGCTGGGCCGGGAGCTGGCCGACGAGGTGGCTGAGGTGTACGGGCCGTGGCTGGATCGCCTGAAGCCTCTGCGGCAGGAGGCGAAGAGGCGCCTTTCCGACAGCGACGTGCGGTTATTGTTCTGGCGGTCGGCGCTGGATGAGAAAGTCATGCACCTGGTACGGGAAGGCAAATACGAGGAAGCGGAGGCAATGGTTCGAGATGCAATTGGTCGTTTTAGGACTGAATCATAAGACGGCGCCCGTGGAGGTACGGGAGCGGTTTTCCCTTTCGAAGGAGAAAATCCGCGAGGGTTATCTCCATCTGCGGGAGTATGGGGAACTGCACGAGGC
The DNA here is from genome assembly GCA_017444395.1 of Schwartzia sp. (in: firmicutes). Lineage (GTDB taxonomy): Bacteria > Bacillota > Negativicutes > Selenomonadales > Selenomonadaceae > RGIG3544. The sequence continues at coordinate 16,848 of JAFSWT010000007.1, forward strand.
GGTGGTGCTCTCGACCTGCAACCGCAACGAGATATACGCGGTCGTGGATGATGCCACGGAGGATGTGGCCGCGATCCGGCGTTTCTGGGCCGACCTCACGGGGAACCGGGAGGCCAATGACGAGTATTTCTACTATTTCGAGTACGAGACCTGCATCCGCCATCTCTTTGACGTGGCGGCCAGTCTGGATTCCCTGGTCATCGGCGAGGGACAGATCCTGAGCCAGGTGAAAGAGGCCTATACTATCGCCCACGCTGCCGGGGCCACCAGCACTGTGCTCAATACGCTGTTCCACCGGGCCATCGCCACCGGGAAACGGGTCCGGACCGAGACGCGCATCGCTTACAGTGCGGTCTCCATAAGTTATGCCGCGGTAGAGCTGGCGCGGGAAATCTTCGGCACGTTGGAAAACTCCCGGGCCCTGATTTTCGGCGCCGGCCGCATGGCGGAGCTCACGGCGGAAAATCTTCTGGGGCGGGGCGTTCAAAAGATTTTCGTGGCAAATCACCATTTTGAGAAGGCGGAGGAATTGGCACAGAAATTCGGCGGCGAGGCCGTGGACTTCTATCAGGCGCTGGAATCGGCCGACGGCGTGGATATCGTTGTGACCTCCACCGGGGCACCCCATTACGTCATCCATCCCTGGGAGACGCAGAAAGCGATGCAGAAGCGGGGGGGCCGCCCGCTGGTATTCATTGACATCGCCGTGCCCCGGGATGTGGATCCCGACGTCAACACGATTTCCGGCGTCACCGTCTATAACATCGACGATCTCGAGGAGGTTGTGGACGAGCACCGGCAGGAGCGCCAGAAGGAAGCACAACTGGCCGCGGGCATCGTCGAGGAGGAAGTGGATTCGGTCCTCGATAAGTTCCAGTACCTGTCGTTCCAGCCCCTCATGGCGCGGCTCTCGGGACGGGCGGACAAGATTCGCCGCCGGGAGCTCCGGCGGGCGCTGGGCAAGCTCCCGGCGCTGGACGAGACGGAGCAGAAAGTCCTCGACCACATGTCGCGGATGATCGTCCGCAAGCTCCTGCGATTCCCGATGATGGAAATCAACGCCTCGGCGGGGACGGAGCGGGAGCAGTTCTACATCGACGCCATGCGGAGCCTGTTCAAGCTGGACTATATCGGGGAGGCGGAGACAGCCGATGGGGATACAGAAGATCACAGTCGGTACGCGCAGCAGTAAGCTGGCGCTCTGGCAGGCGGACTACGTCATCGGCCGCCTGCGGGAACAGTACCCCGGCCTCGTCGTCGAAAAGAAACTGATGACGACGAAGGGCGACAAGATTCTTGACGCGCCGCTGGCGAAGATCGGCGGCAAGGGCCTGTTCACGAAAGAACTGGAAACGGATATGCTGGCCGGAGGCATCGACCTCGCGGTTCACAGCCTCAAGGATATGCCGACGGAGGTCCCTGAGGGACTCGTCATCACCGCTATCACCGAGCGGTTTGACCCCGGCGACGCCGTGGTGAGTCCCCGGTACAAGACATTGGCGGCGCTGCCCCCGGGTGCCCGCGTCGGCACCTCCAGTCTGCGGCGCCGGGCGCAGCTTCTGGCGGCCCGGCCGGACCTTCAGCTTGCTGATTTGCGTGGCAATGTGAATACAAGGCTTCGGAAGCTCGACGATGGGGAATACGACGCCATCGTGCTGGCGGTGGCCGGCCTGCGACGATTGGGCTTCGGCGACCGCATCACCGAAGTGCTGCCACGCTCCCTCTGTCTGCCGGCGGTAGGCCAAGGTGCGCTGGCCATCGAGACAAGGGCGGACGATGACGAGATCCGGCAGATGCTCTCGTTCCTGAACGACGAGGCAACTGCTCGTTGCGCGGCGGCGGAGCGGGCCTTCCTGGCGGTAGTAGAGGGCGGCTGTCAGGTTCCGGTGGGTGTTTTCGCCGCCCCGGAAAACGGGCATCTTGTCGTTGAGGCGGTTATCGCCTCGCTGGATGGGCAGCGCCGTTTCCGCGACCGGACGGAGGGTGATTTTGCTGATGCCGAGGCACTGGGGCAGACACTGGCCGAGCGATTGCTGGCGGCCGGTGGTATTGATATCCTGCATGAGATTGGATTGCTGGCCGATCGCTGATAAAAAAACACGCCATACCATTGACAGACATTCCCTGTGGATGGTATGGCGTGTTTCTTTTTTGTTTCGGCAGGAAAAAACAGGACTTCGAGACGATAAGGGAATCAAGCAGCCGGCTGCGGCGCAGCTGCGCCATCTTCACGCATTGCCATTTCGCTGCGTCCCTGGAAGATGCCGCCGTCAGCGATATTGAGGCTCTTGACCCGGACGTCGCCGACGAGCTGCCCGGTAGCATAGATGCTCAGATTGCCGCTTACTTCGACGTTGCCGGTGACCGCGCCGGCGACGACCAGACTCCGGGCCCGGATATCGCCGATGACAACACCGCTTTCGCCGATGATGACGTCCCCGACAGCGCTGACACCGCCGTCAATCCGCCCGTCGATGCGCAGATTGCCGCCGCTCTGGAGTTGGCCGGTGAGCGCGGTATTGTGGCCGATGATTGTTTCGATATCGGCTTCGCTGTCTACTCGTTTCTTCATGCTCTCGAACATAAATGCCCGCCTCTCTCTTCCCAGGACAAGATGTAACGCGGCGATTGGCGCCGCTGCATAGCTCAACGGAGATAGCCGATGGGGTTGATGACGTCGCCGTTCATATGGACCTCGTAATGGACGTGCGGTCCGGTGCTGAACCCGGTGCTGCCCATGAAAGCGATGATCTGGCCCTTGCGGACCGTCTGCCCGGCAGAGACGACAACTTCTTCGGCGTGACCGTAACGCGTCATGATGCCGTTGCCGTGGTCGATGTCCACCATGTTGCCATAGCCGCCGGAGTTCCAACCGGCGGTAGTGACGACACCGTCAGCGGCGGCAAGGATTGGCGTGCCGTAGTCATTGGCAATGTCGATGCCGGGGTGGAAGTCCGAACCGCCCCAGCGCAGGCCGTAAGGCGAACTGACTTCGCCACTGGCCGGCCAGATGGACGGAATTGTCGCATTGACCTGGTCCTGATTGATGGCGAACTGCTGTTGTTCCTGCAGGGCGGCACGAATATCCTCAAGGTTCCGGCGACTCCGTTCCAGACGCTGATGAATGCTGTCGAGCGCCCGGTTGACATTCTTGACGTCCGGCTCGACCCAGGGGCCGCCCTGACCGTCATGGTTGGCAGCCTCTGCCTCCTCTGTTGCCGGCGCGGTACCGGAAAGCTGCTGGAGCTCCTGCTCCACCTGATGGAGCTGGTCCATTTCGTCCTGCAGGGCGTTGGCCTTTTTCGCCAGATGGGCCAACTGCTCCTGTTGCATGGTGTTTACCTGCTGCAATTCACTGATTGCCTGCGCGTCGCTGACTGCCGAGAAGCTACTGTAAACGGCAAAACTGGCTGCTCCGACAAAGAGCAGGGCGCCGGCAGCCAGAGATGCCAGCCCGTATTTGAAGACGTTGCGGGAAAGCCGGATGCTGTGGACGGTCTCTCCCTGATGGGGTATGATCTTGATCGTGTATTCCCGATGCTCTTCGGGGTGGATAGGCCCTTCCAAACAATTCTCCTCCAAACTGATGGTGTATCGCCAAAGTCAAAACGAACGGAATAGTTTCAAAGCGCCGGCGGCATTCCGGGCTAACCTGTCCGGTCCGTGCCGGTTCCGTCTTCGGCGTTGATGGAATCGCTAAGTGCTCATATTATACCACAAATCTCCCCGTCAGGCTATCGAATCAGGCTTTTTTGGGCCCTTAGACATAAAACAGGTGCTTCGTTTCCGGGGAGTCGCGTACCGGCAGGCCCGGCGCGTAAAATACGCCTTTGATGGAGACGGACCACGATTTCTCCGGGGGGTTCAGCCCGGAAACGGGAAATCGCCGGATTCTATCATATCCGACTTTAGTTTCATAAAAGCCCCGACAACATCCTCCTCCGTCGCCAGCCCCAGCCGGAAGTCCATCAGTGCCGCTTTCCGGCGGTGTACTTCTTTTTGACGGCGTTTTCAAATATCCGGCAGTTGCCAGTCGATGGGCGCTTGTCCGGTGCTTTGCAGGAAGTCGTTGACCCGGGAGAAGGGACGGCTGCCGAAGAAGCCGTAGGCGGCGGAGAGGGGGCGGGGGTGGGCGGACTCGGTGACGAAGTGGCGGGGATTCGTGATCATCGCTTTCTTCAGGCGGGCGGGCCGGCCCCAGAGAATGAAGGCCATCGGCTTTTCCCGTTCGTTGAGCAGGGAGATGATCTTGTCGGTGAAGATTTCCCATCCCTTACCATGGTGAGAATTCGCCTGATGCTCGCGGACGGTCAGCACCGTGTTCAGGAGCAGCACCCCTTGGTCGGCCCAGGGTTTCAGGCAACCGTTGTTCGGCACCCGGCAGCCGAGGTCGGTGGACAGTTCCTTGAAGATGTTCAGAAGCGACGGCGGCGGGGTGACGCCGGGCTGGACGGAGAAACTCAGCCCGTGGGCCTGACCGGGGCCGTGGTAGGGGTCCTGGCCGAGGATGACCACCTTCGTGTCGGCGTAGCTGGTGTAGTGCAGGGCGTTGAAGATGGCATACATATCCGGGTAGATGCGCTGGGTGCGGTACTCGTTAATCAGAAACTGGCGCAGCTCACGGTAATACGGTTTCTGCAGCTCGTCGTTCAGATAGTCCGCCCAATCGTTATGAAAGATCTCCATGAAAGCATCGTCCTTTCCTGCGGGGGTTGGCGAAGGAAAGAAAGCGCCGGTCAGTCAACCGCGCCGTTTTTTTCCAACGCCTCTACGACCTCGGTTTCGCCCCGGGATTCGATTTTGGCGCTGCCGGCGGTCAGGTCGGTGAGGGCGGCCCGGGTGCCTTCATCGTCCGCCGGGTCAATCAGAAGCGTTAAAGTCGCTGTTTCCGTGTAGAGGGTGTCCTCTACGCGGATATGGTTTTGCCGGCACCATCGCTCCAGTGGATCCAGCAACGGGTAGGAGACGGTCACGGCGAGGCGGCGTCTGGTCTGCACCTCGGCGAAAACAGCGGCGTCGAGGCCGATGGCGGCGGCGTGGCTGTATGCGCGGGTCAGTCCCCCGGCGCCCAGCTTGATGCCGCCGAAGTAGCGGGTGACGGTGACAACGCAGTTGGTGACGCCCCGCCGCCGGATGACCTCGAGAATGGGCATGCCCGCGGTGCCGCCGGGCTCACCGTCGTCGCTGGAACGCTGGCGGCTGCCGTCCGCGCCCAGCACCCAGGCGGAGCAGTTGTGCCGGGCGTCATAGTATTTCTTTCGGACGCTTTGCAGGAAGGCCTGCGCTGCCGCTTCGTCCGCTGCCGGCGCTGCCTGGGCGATGAACCGTGACCGCTGGATGGTGAACTCGGCGGTACCTTTCTCCAAAAGGGTGATGTATCCCAAGGGAAGGGCTCCTTTCATAAAGTGCGGATTTGCATCGGCCGCCGGTTTTCGTTTGCCGTCGGAGCCGGTCGTTCATTCCGGCAGGGCGACGCTTTCCCGCAGCGCTTTGATGTCTTCGGCTGTGAACAGGCCGGCCGGGGATTCCGTAATCATCACGTCCCGCAGATGGCGGCTCTGTTCCTCCTGCAGATTGGAGAGCAGATGCTCCGGATCGGCGGCGGCGGCGGTCCGTTGGATGGTCCGTAGCTGGGCATTGGCATAGGCGCGGGTCTTGAAGATCATGGCGGTTACGATGTCATAGCTGGCGTCGTCCAGCTCGATGGGCGGGTCCATTTGGTCAAACGTCGCGGCAACGCGGGCGGCCTGGGGTTCCAGTTGCCGCAGACGGGCGTAGGCGGCCTCGATGCCGATGATGTCCTCATCGAAATCCGACAGGATGCGGTGATACTGTTGCCAGTTGTGGTCAAGCTGCTCAACCAGCCCCTGGTAGTCCTTGAACCAGTCGCTGACGATGGTCTGCTGTTGGGCGAGGTGGGCCCGCGCCTCGGGACTGGTGGTGGTTGGCGTTTCCCAGGGATGAAGCCAGGCAAAGACGCCGGCGGCGGCAAGCATCAGAACGAACAGGAAAAAGGCCTTGCGGTTGGGTAGGAAACGGTGCAGCAGGAAGAGCAGCAGGACGCCCAGCGCCAGCGCCAGGGATTGGGTCGTGAACATGGAAGCCTCCTACGGCGGATCGGTTTTCCGGACCGGATGGCCGGAGAAGGGGTTTCTTGAAAAAAGCCGCCGTTGACGCTATAATTATATCATTTATTAAAGGAAGGAAGAAAGGCTCGATGAAAAAAAGATTTCTCGCCGGCTTTTGGCAGATTTTCCGCGGCTACTGGGGCTCCGAGGAAAAGTGGCGGGCCCGGGGGCTTCTGGCCGTCGTCATTGCCATGAATTTCGCCATGGTGTATCTGCTGGTGCTCATCAACAGCTGGTACAACGAGTTCTACAACGCTTTGCAGGCCTATGACTACGCGCAGTTCTGGCCGCTCATCGGAAAATTCACCGGCCTGGCCCTGCTCCATATCGTCATCGCCGTCTATGCCATCTATTTGCGACAACTGCTGCAAATCCGCTGGCGGACCTGGCTGACGCGGCGCTATGTCGATCAGTGGCTGGGCGGGCAGGCATACTACCGCCTGCAGGTCGCCGGCAGTGACATGGACAACCCGGACCAGCGTATCCAGGAGGATGTGAACCAGTTCGTGGCGCTGACGCTGGGCTTCCTGCTGGGCGTCCTGAAGCAGCTTTCCACTTTGGCGGCTTTCGCGGTGGTTCTCTGGAATCTCTCCGGCGTGCTGGAGGTGCCGCTGGGCGACGCGACGTTCCACGTTTACGGCTACATGCTGTGGTTCTCGCTGCTCTATTCCTTCGCCGGCACGGCGCTGGCCCATGTGGTGGGAAAGAAGCTCATCCGGCTGAACTACGACCAGCAGCGCTATGAGGCGGATTTCCGTTTCTCGATGACGCGGGTGCGGGAGAACAGCGAGAGCATCGCCTTTTACGGCGGCGAGGATTCGGAGCGGGCGGGTTTCGCTGAACGGTTCCGCTTCGTCATCAGCAATTTCCGTTCCCTGATGCGGCAGACGAAAATCCTGAACTTTTACTCCAATTTCTACGCCCAGCTCGCCATCATCGCCCCCATCATCCTGGCGGCGCCGCGCTATTTCGGCGGGGCCATGCAGCTCGGCGGCCTGATGCAGACCGTCAGCGCCTTCGGCCGGGTGCAGGACGCCCTTTCTTACTTTGTCACCGTTTACGACGACCTGGCCCAGCTCGTCGCCGTCATCCATCGTCTTGAGGGCTTTACCGGCCATCTCGACGAAGCCCGCGCCATGGCGCCGGCCATTCAGCGGGAAGCGGGGCCGGAGGGGGGGCTCGTCCTGGAAAATGTCCGGGTGGCGCTGCCGGACGGGCGGGAGCTCCTGGCGCCCTGTTCGCTGGCGGTGCCAAAGGGCAAGCGGCTCTTGGTGACCGGCGCCTCCGGCTGCGGCAAATCGACGCTGCTCCGCACGCTGGCCGGCATCTGGCCCTTTGGCGGCGGAACCATGCGGCTGCCTTCGGAGGATCGCGTCCTGTTCCTGCCCCAACGCCCCTATCTGCCGCTGGGAACGCTGCGCCGGGCCATCTGTTATCCGCTGGCGGACGAAAACTGCCTGTCGGCGGAAGAGCTGGCTGCCATCCTGCGCCGGGTTGATCTGGCGGAGTTCATCGGCCGGCTGGAGGACACCGACGACTGGAGCCGCATCCTGTCTTTGGGTGAACAGCAGCGCATCGCGTTTGCCCGTATCCTGGTGACGCGGCCCGACTGGATTTTCCTCGACGAGGCCACCAGCGCCCTGGACGAGCCCCGGGAGCAGCGCCTCTATGAGCTGCTGCGGCAGGAACTGCCGGACATGGGCATCGTCAGCGTCGGCCATCGCGGCACCCTGTTCGCCCAGCACGACAGCGAGCTGCACCTGGAGAGCGGCGCCGCAGTCCTCCGCCCCATTGCCGTCGTTTGACGGCCTCGTTCCGGCAGGAGGACATTCTTCCCGGGAGACATTTCCAACCTGATTTGCTATAATTTTAAGAAAGTCTTTTTGTGAAATTGCCCTGCGAGACGGGAAGGTGTTATGCATGAAACAGAGATCGTATCTCATCGAACGGCCGGAAGCGGTGGCCGCTTCTCTGGAAGAGGTCCGCGCCGGCGTCGCGTCGTATGGTGAATATACCGGAATGCTCATCGTTGTCCAGGCGGGCTATGGGGAGTCGCAGCTCCTGTCCGAACTTTTGGAGCCGCTCCGGCGGGACTATCCCGGCGCCGTCGTCATCGGCAGCCTCACCGGTGTCCGCGTCATGGACGGCCGCCTGGTCCATAAGGGGGCCGTGCTGACGCTCCGTCTCTTCGAGTCTTCCCGGGTGGAGGCGATGGCGCTGGACCATGAGAAGCTGCGCATCGAGGAGATGGGCCGGCAGTTCCTGGACCGGTTGCGGGAAATCCGGCAGGTGGCGGCGGTCGAGCTGATCTTTTCCGATATCCGGCTCAATATGGTTCCGTTCCTGGAACTGGCGTCCCAGGCGGATCCGTCCATTCCGTTCTTTGGCCGGGTGGCCAACGATTCCGGACTGGGCGCGGACGGTCCGCTCCATATCAACGGCCAGACCGTTGCCTCCGGCATCGTCGCGATTTTCTTCAGCGGCCCGGCGCTTCATGTGACCATCCATCAGAGCTTCGGCTGGGAGCCTCTGGGCTACGGACAGAACATCACGGACATGGAGCCTCCCTACACGGTGAGGCAGTTCAACCACCAGCCGGCCATAAAGTTGTACGAGAAGTATCTGGGCATGGGAAAAAACGAGGACATTGTCCTCGACACGCTGACATTTCCGCTGTATGTCCAGCGGGATGACCTTATCATCGCCCGCCATCCCATCGCCGCCCGCGACGACGGCGCCATCGTCTTCAGCGGGGTGCTGCGGGAAGGCGACAAGGTGCGTCTGGCCTATGCCAACCCCGGGTTCATCATGGCCAGCGCCGCCAACCTCTGGGAGGAGATGGCCGCTTTCCGCCCCCAGGGGGTTTTCGTGGTAAGCTGCTATGCCCGCTGGCTGCTCCTGCGCGGTGACGTGGAGCAGGAACTGGCGGCGGGACGGGGGGTCTTCCCTGCGGCCGGCCTCTATTCCAGCGGCGAGCTGGTCCGGCATAAAGGCGAGCTCCTGATCTGCAACATGACACTGGTGCTGGCCGGAATGCGGGAGGGGGACCGGGAGGCCATGCCGCCGGTGGAAATCTCGCATCAGGCACCCAACTTCAGCAACCAGTCCCGGATTCTCCACCGTCTGGTGCACTTCGTTCGGGCGGTCTCGGCGGAGCTGGAGGAGTCGAACCGAAGCCTCGCCTGGCTTGCCCAGCGCGACCGGATGACCGAGCTTTTGAACCGGGGCGAGATCGAGGCGCTGCTGGCCCGCTCGCTGGCGCTGGAAGCGGAGGCGATGCCGGTCTTTTCCGTCCTGATGGTGGATGTGGACGATTTCAAGACCATCAACGATACCTACGGCCACGAAACCGGTGACGAAGCGCTGAAGGGCGTGGCCAACGTCCTGAAGCAGAGCATCCGCCAGAACGACGCCGCCGGCCGCTGGGGCGGCGACGAATTTCTGGTCATCCTGGTCAAAACCCGTCTGGAAGTGGCCCGTAGCGTAGCGCAGCGCATTCAGCAGTCCATGTCCAACCTACATGTCCTGCCGGATGGCAAGCGGATCACGCTTTCCATCGGCGTTACGGAATCGGCGATGGGGGATACGCCCCTGACGCTGTTCCACCGTGTGGATCAGGCGCTTTATCAGTCCAAGCGCATCAAGGGCAAGAACCAGATTTCCGCCATCGACCCGGCGGTGAATCCCTTTGCCTAGTAGTCTGTTACACCTAAAAGTTGCATAAATATGATTTCGGTGGTATGCTATTCTCATCTTACAGAATGAGAGGTGTACCCTATGCCATCCGTAAAATACGTCATTGAACTTACAGATGCTGACAGAAAAACGCTGAC
>JAFSWT010000062.1 GCA_017444395.1 Schwartzia sp. (in: firmicutes)
CATCTTTGGCACAAATCCCTCTTGCAACCGCCCTCCTTGTGTAGCTTCACAGAAGCTTCCCACGCGGAAAACCATGTCAAGTACTTGTCAAACGAGAACGGCGGCGCAACGGATTTCTTCACGGGAAACCGTCTGTGCCCTTGTTTTAGGGGAAGACGGGAGATATGCCACTGGATGATGATGATTGACATAATAAGTCAAAAAGACAAATTAAAAAATGGATACGAAAGGTAAAAACCTTGCTATCTCGGGATTTATCCGGTTTTTATCCGATTTTTTGCGGCTTTTCCTACTGAACAAAACGCTTTACATCGTGTTCAAAAACGATCAGGAGGAACCAGCTTTTCAGTATCTTTGACAGTCTTACGCAGAAATAATCCCCGCAAATCCAGTAAAAATGCTGGTTTGCGGGGATTCCGTTTTTTTACGCGTGTGCATAATAAAACGAAAACGGGGCCGGCGTTAAAAAGTTTCTCAAATAGCAAACAGCCGCTGACAACCGGCCGCCTACCGCGCCTCCTGCCGCCGGATGATCTCGTCCAGCGTCTCTTCCCCCCGCCCCATGAGGCGGAACTGGATATCGGCGTCGGCGCTGTGGATGGCCTGCGGGCCGCGCCCCGAAAGATGCAGATGGAAATCCCGCGTCGGGTACCCGGCCCCCGGCTCGGCAACACGATACCGGCCAAGAGGCACGGTGAACACCGTTTCCTCCCCGGCGGCCAGGGTTTCCCCGCGGAAAACCGCTTCCTCCCGGCGGCCGTGGTCATCGTAGGTGACGGTCAGCGACGGATTTTCCCAGACCGTGTCGCTCCGGTTCACGACCTGCAGCCGCAGGCTCCAGCCATCAGGGAAGGCCACGGCGCCGTCCGCCTGCCGCCACCCCTCCCATACCGGCGCCCGGATCTCCAGCAGGGCGCCCCAGCGGATATTCGTATCGTCCGCCCACGCCCCCAACCGCTGGTCATTCAGATACGCGGCAGCGTAAATGACATTCGCCGCTGCCGGTTCTTCAGGCGTCGCCTTCTCCGACGCCGCAGTCGCCGGTTTTTCCGGCGCCGCTTCTCTCGCCGCTTCCCGCTCGCCGGCTACCGGCGGAGCCGCCTCGGTCTCCGCTTCGCCGGATGGTTCCTCCGGCTTTGGCATCGCTTTCTCCGGCCTGGCCATCGGTTCGTCAGACGCCGGAGCCACCGGGGGCTTTGACGTCTCCCGCCGGTCCCCGCCGCTATCCATTGCCGCCGTCGGTGGTGTAACCAGCCCCTTCTTCTCCGGTGCCGGCCCGGAGCGATTCCCATACCAGAAAACCCCGCCGGCGACCATCACGGCGGCGAGAATGCCCGCCGCCAGCCGCCCGCGCCGCCAAACCGGGCCGCGCAAAACCGCCTGCCGCAGCTCCGCCGCCGAAGCATAGCGCCGCTTGGGATCGAGCTCCGTGCAGCGGTCGAGCACCGGCAACAGTGCCCCCGCATAGCCATCCCCCAAAAGCCGCTTCATCGTCGCCCCGGCGGCGAAAATGTCGCTGCGGGCATCCGTCGGCCCGTAGCCGTACTGCTCCGGCGGCGCGTAGCCCGTCGTGCCCAGCCGCACCGTATCGGCGCCGTTCCCCTCCTTCACCGTCCGGGCGGCGTCGAAATCAATGAGCCGCACGACATTTCCGGCCTGCAGGATGAGATTCGACGGCTTGATATCGCGGTGAATGACACCCATCGCGTGCAGCGCCGCCAGCCCGTCACAAAGCTGGAGCAGGATGCCCCGCGCCTCCGCCTCCGTCAGCCAGCGCCGCTCCTCCACCCGGGCCGCCAGCGACTCCCCCGCCACAAACTCCTCGACTACCGCCGTCTCCCCCTCCGTCTCCCGGCAGAAAAGCACCTTCGGCCAAAGGGGATGCGGATGCTCCATCAACGCAACATAAGGCAGCCCTACACGGAAACTCCGCTTCAACACCGCGATCTCCCCCGTGCGCGTCAGCGAAACAAGCCATACTTCCCCCTTGTCCGTCTGCCGGAGCAGACGCAGCTTTTCCAAATTGGCGTCAAGAAACGCCTCGGCGAGGACCGGCACAAAATCACCTTGCTTTCCGTCGGGAACTGTATTATCCTGTGGGCAGGGGAGGGACTTTTCATGGCAATCAAAGACACGAAACAACTGGAAAACGAACTCCGGGAAGCCGGCAACATGAGCCAGTTCCTGGTGGAAAATCAGGAAAACCTCCGGGAGCGCACCCTGGCGGACTACCTGAACGAAATGCTGGACAAGAAGAAAATCACCAAGGCCGAAGCCGTCCGGCGCTCCGGGCTGGAACCCGTTTACGCTTATCATATATTCGCCGGACGCAAGAAAAATTCCTCCCGGCTCAAAGCGCTTTCTCTGGCCATCGGCCTCGGCCTCACCCCGCCGGAGACGCAATACCTCCTCTACTACGCCGGCGCCGGCCAACTCTACGTCCGCAACCCCTGGGACAGCGTCCTCTGGTTCGCGCTGGAAAAACACCTCACCATTGAAGAAACCAACAACCTCCTGACCAGCCTCTCCCTCGCCCCTCTTCCCGGCCGCCCGGAGGACGAGTGAGAGCGGGAACCGGGGTGCTGCTTGCTTTTTCGGGTACTATGCTATATGATAGGAGCAGACAGATACCGAAAGGGGATGGCCGGCATGATGATGGAAGTAATGGCGAACGGACAGCTTGCCCTGTCGCCGGGCATATTGGACAAA
>JAFSWT010000063.1 GCA_017444395.1 Schwartzia sp. (in: firmicutes)
CGCTCGCCACCTCCCTCTCTGGGAGGCTGGCAGAGCCGGCTTTATCGATTGCGCTAATGCTCGAAAGGTTTGCGTAACTCGAAATACAGTGGTCTCCTTCCGGCGCTTCGTGCCGTAACCGTCCACTGGACTGTCACGCCCTCGCTGGGAGGCAAGCAGAGCCTGCTTTTTCGATTCCGAAACAGATTTTTGGTTAATCCCCAGGAGAGAGGCCATCGCTTCTCTCCTTATTTTTTCCGGGCTGGCGGCCATTGGAAAAACGCGGCGCAAAATTTCCAATTCAAAATTTTTGAATCCGATTTTTTGCCGCCTCTCCGAAGATGGCGGCGAGGCCTTGACGTATCTGCGTTTTCGGCAGGCCGGTCCAGAGGGACTCTAACCCGAATTGTGCGTTTCTGACAAAACCGGGCGGGTTTGACCGGCGTTCCGTTATTTTTGCTCCGCCGGCGAAAAATCAATTTGACAAAACCGCGTTCCCGTTTTACTATTTAATATATATACGCATTTTTTGCAGGCGCGGAATCGTTCGCCGGGGGCAGCGATTTGCCAGGACCGGCAGTTTGGCCGGACGGCGGGGCCGGAAGGAGCAGGGTTCATGTTTGGCATGAAAATGGATATCGGCATCGACTTGGGTACGGCGAATGTGTTGGTGTACCTGAAGGGAAAGGGAATCGTGCTCCGGGAACCCTCGGTGGTGGCGGTGGACAAGGATACGAACCGCATCCTGGCCATCGGCGCGGACGCCAAGCAGATGCTGGGGCGGACGCCGGGCAATATCGTGGCCATCCGCCCGCTGCGGGACGGCGTCATCGCCAACTATGACATCACCGAGAGCATGCTGCGGTTCTTCATTGAGAAGGTGGCCGGCCACAGCTTCGTCTTTCGGCCCCGCATCATGATCTGTATTCCCACCGGCGTAACGACGGTGGAAAAGCGGGCAGTGCAGGAAGCGGCGGAGCAAGCCGGGGCGCGGCGCACGCAGTTCATCGAGGAGCCCATGGCGGCGGCCATTGGCGCCGGGCTGCCGGTGGACGAGGCGACGGGGTCGATGGTGGTGGACATCGGCGGCGGCACGTCGGATATCGCCATCATCAGCCTCGGCGGTATCGTGTCCAGCAGCAGCCTCCGCATTGCCGGTGACAAGTTTGACGAGGCCCTCATCGCCTATGTGCGCCGGGCGTTCAATATCATGATTGGCGAGCGTACCGCCGAGGATATCAAGATCGAGATTGCCGGGGCGTTCCCGGAAGCGCGCAACAAGGAAATGGACGTCCGGGGGCGGAGCCTGATATCCGGCTTGCCGGAAAATATTCGCCTGACAACGGCGCAGGCAGCGCAGGCGCTGGAAGAACCGGTGGGCCGCGTCGTGGACTGTGTGCGCAAGGTGCTGGAGGAGGCGCCGCCGGAGCTGGCCTCGGATATCATGGATCACGGCATCATGCTGACCGGCGGCGGTTCGATGCTGTACGGCCTCGACGAGTTGATCCGGAAGCGCACGGGCATCCCGGCGATGCTGGCGGAGGACCCGCTGTCCTGCGTGGCGCTGGGGACCGGCAAGGCGCTGGAATTCGCCGACCATTTCGGCGACGGCCAGGAGATGAACAGCGTTTTCAGGAAACGCTGATTTTTCATCCGTTTTTAAAGCGAATTTAATGACAGCACTATATCATAGTCATGGGGTGATTTTATGTGGCGTGGCCTTTATACCGCGGCGACCGGGATGATCACGGAGATGAAGCGGACCGCCGTCATCGCCAACAACCTGGCGAATGTGAACACGACCGGCTATAAGCGGGACGTGGCGCTGGACCGGGAGTTCGAGCCGATGCTGATCCGGCGCATCAACGACGAAACGAAAATCAAGGTGACGCAGTTCAAGGGATTTTCCCTGGACCGGCGGGGGCCGGTGGTCGGCACGCTGGGGCTGGGCTCCTATACCGGTGAGATTGCCACCGACCGTGCCCAGGGTTCCCTGATGACGACGGGATCGCCGCTGGATCTGGCCATTGAGGGCGAGGGGTATTTCGTCATCAACACGCCTCAGGGCGACCGCTATACCCGGAACGGTAACTTTTACCGCAGTCCGGACGGCACGCTGATCACCTCCAACGGCATGAACGTGCTGGACCGTCAGGGGCGCAGCATCCGCATCCCCGGGGAGGCCGAGTACATCAGCGTCGGTGCCACGGGGCAGATCCGGGCCGACGGGCAGGTGGTGGGGCAGATTGCCCTGGTGCAGTTCGACGACCGCCGGGCCATCCTCAAGCAGGGGGACAGCCTCTACTACGCCCAGGAGGGGGCCGAGCCCCAGCCGGCCACCGGGAACATCATGCAGGGCGTGTTGGAGCGATCCAACGCCAACGTCATCAACGAGATGGTGGAGCTCATCAACAACTACCGCATCTACGAGGCCAATTCCAAGGCGGTCACCACCCAGGATGATATGCTCGACAAATCCGTCAATCAGGTAGGCACTGTTTCCTGACGAACGGACGGACTTTTGGCGGGTTTTTGAAAACAGCGGTTGGCTTCGTTTTTTTCGCTTAAGATTTTTACCGTTTTATTCGATATACAGATAAGAATCCGTTTCTGCCTTTAGAACATATATACGATGGGAGCGAATGCGTTATGATGAGATCGCTTTGGTCCGCCGCGTCGGGCATGCGGACGCAGCAGGACAATATGGATGTGGTGGCCCACAACCTCGCCAACGTCAATACTTACGGCGGCAAGAAAGTCCGGGCCGAGTTCCACGACCTCCTGTACCAGACGCTGCGCCCGGCCGGCGCCGAGAGCGGCAACGATTCCCAGTATCCGACGGGGCTGCAGATCGGTCTCGGGGCGCGGCTGGCGGCGACGCAGCGCATCTTCACCCAGGGCAGCCTGCAATCCACCGGCAATCCGACGGATCTCGCCATCGAGGGCGAGGGCTTCTTCCGCATCGAGATGCCGGACGGCACGATTGCCTATACCCGCGACGGTTCCTTCAAGCTCGACCAGGACCGCCGGCTGGTGACCACCGACGGCTACCCGATCGCCGACAACATCACGCTGGAGCAGGACGCCACCGCCGACTCCGTCACCGTGTCCCAGGACGGCCGTGTCTCCGACGTCGTCAACGGCCAGCAGAATCAGGTGGGGCAGATTACCCTGGCCCGCTTTGTGAACCCGGCGGGCCTGACGGCCATCGGGCACAATTTCTTCCTCGAGACTGAGGCCAGCGGGGCGCCGCTCGAGGGCAATCCGGGCGAGGACGGCGCCGGCCGCCTGCAGCAGAACGTGCTGGAAATGTCCAATGTGGCGGTCGTGGACGAGATGGTCAACATGATTGTCGCCCAGCGCGCTTACGAGTCGGACGCCAAGGCGGTCACGACCTCGGATTCGATGCTGGAGATCGCCAACGGCCTGAAGCGCTGATGCCACGATTTTTCCTGCCGCTGCTTCTGGCGCTGCTGCTGTTTTTCCCCGCTTTGGGGCAGGCGGAAACGCCGGAGCCGGAGGGGCAGTAGATCATCGCGCCGGAAACGCTGGTGGATCTGGCGGCCGATCACATCGAGGCGGCACTGTCGGAGGCGCTGGAAACCCGGCGCTTCAAGGTGGCCCCCACCCACGCTCCGCGGCCGGTTCGGGCGCCGGAGGGCGAGATCACTTACGAGGTCACGACGCCCAACGGGCTCCGCTATTGGGGCAATACGGCGGTCTATATCCGGATCCTGGTGGATGGGGAGCCGTTGCGTCAGGTCATCCTGCCGTTCAAGATTCATATGTACGACCGGGTGGCGGTGGCGGCAAGGCCGCTGAGAGCCCGGCAGGTACTGACGGAGGCCGATATCCGCTTCGAGGAGCAGGAGATTGGCACGAAGGAGCAGCGGTATTTCTTCGACGCCGCCGATCTGGTAGGGCAAGTCATCACCCGGGGCCTGGCCGCCGGGCAGCCCATCCTGCGCGCGCTGGTGAAAAAGCCCGTGCTCATCGAGGCCGGGGCGCCGGTCACCATCGTCGCCAACGTCAACGGCGTCGAGGTGAAGACCGAGGGCGTGGCCCTGGAGCCGGGGCGCGAGGGCGACGTCATCCGGGCGCGGAACCTGGCCTCGAGGCGCGTCGTCCGGGTGCGGGTACTCGACGCCGCCACGGTGGAGGTCCTGACCCGGTAAAGCCCTCCCCTTTGGGGCGTAACAGTCCAGTGGACTGTTACGGGACCGCGAAGCGGTGGGTGAGGTGCCCTCCCCTTTAGGGGAGGGGGGACCGCGAAGCGGTGGGTGAGGTCTATTTCTGTACGTTAAGAAACGAGGTTATATTATGCGGAAAGAATGGCAAAAGGGCGTGGCCGCGGCGGCCTGCCTGCTGACGCTTTCGACAGCGGCGGCGCCGGCATTGGCCCAGTCGCTCTGGGGTGACGCCGATCACGGTCAGAACATCCTGTTCTCGGACCGTAAGGCGCGGAACGTCGGTGACATCCTGACCATCGTCATCAGCGAGACCGCGACCTCGACGATGTCCAAGTCCTCCAGCAACTCCAAGGAGGGCAACCAGAACCTGAACGCCGGTGTCGGCATCTTCGGCTTTCTGGCCGCGGCCGCCGCCTCAGGCTCTGACAGCTTCAAGGCCGACGGCTCCGCGACCAATACGAACCGGGCCTCCGGCCGGGTCACCGTCACCGTCACCGAGGTCATGCCCAATGGCAACATGATTGTCGAGGGAACGCAGTCCATCTGGCAGAACAAGAACGAGCACAAGATTACCATACGGGGCGTGGTGCGCCGGGACGATGTCACCGCCAACAACACCGTTCCCTCGACGCAGGTGGCCGACGCGACCATCCGCTTCGACGGCAAGGGCCCGCTGAACGCCAAACAGCGCCAGGGCATCCTGACGCAGATCTTCAATATCCTGTTCTGATATGATACCGGGGCCCCGGATGGGCCCGGAACATTCGCTTCACGGAAGACGCGCCGGCAGGCGGCTCTTGCCCCCCTGCCCCGGGCGCGTTTCCTTTTCCCGGGAGGTTTTTGCTATGAAGAAACTCACGGCGCTGCTCACAGCGCTCTGCTGTCTGTTCACATTCTCCGTCGCTTTCGCCGACGCCGCGGTGACGCGGATCAAGGACATCGCCAAGGTCCAGGGCGTGCGCTCGAACCAGCTCGTAGGCTACGGTCTGGTGGTGGGCCTCAACGGCACCGGCGACTCCAACAAGACGATCGAGGTGCTGCAGTCGGTAACGAATATGCTGCGGGAGTTCGGCGTGACCATCGACCAGTCCCAGCTCAAGACGAAGAACGTCGCCGCGGTGATGGTGACCGCCACTTTGCCGCCTTTCGTGCGCGAGGGTGACACCATCGACGTGACCACGTCCTCTATGGGCGACGCCAAGAGCATCCAGGGCGGCACCCTGATCCAGACGCCGCTCCGGGCCGGCAACGGTCTCGTCTATGCCGTGGCCCAGGGGGCTGTCTCCACCGGCGGCTTCACGGCCGGCAACGGCGGCAACGGCCGGCAGAAGAATTTCCCCACCGTCGGCACGACGCCCAACGGGGCCATCGTGGAGCGCACGGTGGAGGACGACATTGGCGCCAACGGGACGCTGTCGCTTTCGCTCTCGAATCCCGACTTCACCACCGCGGCCCGCGTCGCCCAGGCCATCAACCTGCGCTTCGGCAACGTGGCCCGGGCCGCCAATCCGGGGCGCATCGATCTGGCGATTCCCCCCTACTACCGGGGCAACGTGGTCGGTTTCGTGGCCGGCATCGAGGACCTGCCGGTCATGCCGGACAACATCGCCAAAGTCGTTGTCAATGAACGCACCGGCACCATCGTCATGGGCGGCGACGTCTCCGTGGACAACATCGCTATCACCCAGGGCGGCCTTTCCATCAGCATCACCACCGAGGAAGAGTCCGACCAGCCGGCGCCGCTGAGCCTCGGCACCACCGTCACCACCAAGAAGACCGACGTGGAGGCCACCGAGGACAAAGCCAGCAGCATCATCCTGCCGGCCACGGCCAACGTCAGCGACATCGTAGGAGCGCTGAACGCGGTGGGCGCGACGCCCCGCGACATCATCTCCATCCTCCAGACCATCAAGGCCTCCGGCGCTCTCCACGCCGACCTCGAAATCATTTGATAAGGAAGTGACCGATATGGATCCGCTCGGCGGGATCTCCCCCATCAGCCCCATCCACGGCGGCACGACGACTTATGAGTCGGCGCAGGAAAGAGCCCGGGCCGCCCGGTTCGACGAGATACTGAACCAGCTCAGGGAAAAAGCGGCGGCCGCCGGCAGCACCGGCCCCACCACCGACAGCAAAGAGGCCCAGGCCACGGACAAAAAGCTCCGGGAGGCCTGCGAAGGCTTTGAGGCAATGCTGCTCAACATCATGTACAAGGAAATGCGCAACACCGTCCCCAAGGACACCCTGTTCGGCGAGGACAACGGCAAGAAGATCTGGCAGTCGATGCTCGACACCGAGCTCATGCAGGCGGCGGCGAAATCCGGCGGCATCGGCCTGGCGGATATGCTCTACCAGCAGTTGGCGCCCCAGGTACTGGCCCAGCAACAGGGCCAGGTCCCGGCGGCCGGCCAGACGAATCCGGCCTCCTGACGGCGACAACGCACAAAGCAATACAAAAGCGCCTCACAATTCCGCGCGCAGCGGTTTGTGAGGCGCTATTTTGTCGTTGCTTTTTCATAAATCCTTGACGAAAAACGTATCCATCGTTCCGTGGACGGCGGACGGCGGTGGCGGGATTCGCCGGAAGCCGGTCCTTTCGTACATATGGATGGCCACCGGCAGGTTCGTATGGGTTTCGAGGTACAGCTCCCGGTATCCCAGCGCCCGGGCCTTTTCCTCCACCAGTGTCAGCAGGGCATAGCCAAGCCCCTGCCCCTGAACCGCTTTCACCAGATAGAGCTTTTGCAGCTCGGCGGCCCCGGCCCGCGGTGGGAACTCGGCCAGCCCGGCCCCACCAACGACGCGCTCCCCGTCATCCAGCAGCACGAAATAGGCCCGCCGGGCTGGCATCGCTAGGTAGAAGCGGCTCAGATGGTCAAGCTCCTTGTCGAAATACGCCGTCCCGGGAATATCCAGATGGTGCTCCTCCAGACTCCGCCGCACGATTTCCGCCAGCGCGGCGTCGTCGGCCGGCGTGATTTCCCTGTGTCGCATGAAAACGCGCTCCCTTCTGAGCATATGCTGACGAAGCACCACGATGAATGAATGGCCGTGGCCGGTTTTTCACGTTATGCCGGGAGAATTTCTTAGCCCTTTGGTTCCCCGGCCCGGTAAATCACCGCTGCCTGCCCGTCGGGCGTCACGCGGTAAACGGCCTCCAGAAAATACGGGACTACGAAAGCGGCCCGGAGATTCCCGTCCGCTTGATTGAAGACCTTGATTTCATAGCCGCAAACATCGGTTCCCAGAGACGGATAGATGTCTGACGTACTGAATTCCTGGCCATTCAGATCCCGGAACTCATAGCGGCAATCCTCCGTCCAGGGATTGAAACCGGTGTCCTTTCGCGGGAGCCACTCCAGCAGGGCGAAGGCTTTGTACGCGTCGGGCGACGGCGTGAGGCCGGCGAATTCATAGACACCGGCGACATCCAAATCTGACTGGCCGTTTCGATTGGATTTCAGGATAATCCGGCGCGGCTCCATCACCGCCTCAACGGAAGGCAGCCCCCGTATCGGAAGGGGCTCCGCGACCGCGGTCCCGTCCGGCCGGGGGATGGTCCGGCTGCCAATCACGAAGCGGGCGCCATAGCCCGCCTGCATCGCCTGTATCGTCCCGCCCAGCCGGATGACGGGGCGGCTTTGCCAATCTTCGGGCATCATCTCTTCGCTTCCCTGATAGTCGCAGACCGACACCGAAATCACCGGGCCGATGCCCGGCAGCACGATGACATTCATCTGGGCGTTGACGCGCCCGTTCCCGTTTTGCCGCACATAAAATCCCGCCGCCGCCTCAGCAAATACCGGGGAAGCGCCGGCCAAAAGCATCACCGCCGCCAGCAGCCAGACCATCAACGCGATTCGTCCTGTCCAGCGCTTCATTTACGCCACCTCCAAAGGTTTTTTCTTGTTCTCATTCTACCATGCCGCGCCCCTTTCGCCAACCGGCGCTTGCGGGCGAGCGCAGCCAGCCGGGGGAAGGCTTCAGGAGCAAGGGGTGTCAAAACGAGAGAATTTTGGTTATACGCTCCGGGGAGAGGCATCGCTTCTCCCTACGTCTTTCCTGGGCGGGCGGACATCGAAGAAACGCCTTTCAAAAATTTGCGATTACAAAATTTGTATTCAGAAATTTTCATCGCGTCGCCGAAGATGCCATCAAAACCACGCCACATCATCGTTTGCAGCCGGTCAGAAAATCGCGGCTCCGCCAAAATTGTGATGGCATTCAGGTTATTTTCAGGATACGTTCTGTCAAAACATTTCCCGGGCCGAGAGCCTCCCTCCGCCGCTCAAGCGTATTACAGAGCAGAAGCGTTACCGATAAATCAAGCAAAGAGGCAGGCCGCTTTCCTTGGTTCCGGTGAAGGACATCAGATGCCACGCTCCTCAATTCTGCGCCGTTCCTTTTGAAGATACTCTTCCAGTTCTTCCTTCGTCGGCAATGTCAGCTGATATTTGGAGGCAAAGATTTGCTTGCTGTCATTCAGGACAGAATAACGGGCGATGGCTTCATTTTTCTCCGAGCAAAGAATCATGCCGATGGTCGGGTTGTCATCCTCGCCTTTTTCAAGGTCGTCATACATCCGCACATAGGAATCCATTTGCCCGATGTCCTGATGGGTGAGCTTCGTCGTTTTCAGGTCAATCAACACAAAGCATTTCAGAATGAAATTGTAGAAAACCAGGTCGATATAGAAGTGCTCGCCGTCCATGTCGATATGTTTCTGCCGCGCCACAAAAGAAAAACCGCGTCCCAGCTCCAACAGGAATCTTTGCAGTTCGTTGATGAGCGCGGTTTCCATGTCTTTCTCATACGCGGAAGCGCCCTGTTTGACGCCGATAAACTCCAAAACATACGGATCCTTGATGAAATCCTCGGGCCTGGCGGAGGGTTCTTTGGTAAAAATCTCTTTACTGACGCCTTCCTTGTCTCTGCTCGACAGCAACCGCTCATAAAAGAAGGAATTGATCTGCCGCTCCAGCTGGCGGACGCTCCACCCCGCTTTGACGCACTCTTCGGCGTAGAAATCCCGCGCTTCTTCGCTTTTTACACGAATCAGAAGGCGGTAATGCGACCATGTTAATTGGTCACACACTGTGTGACCAATTGGAAACGCAATATAAAATTGGCGCATATACTTCAAATTGGTCACAGTAAACCCCTTGCCGAATTCCAAAGTGAGGCGTTCTGACAGTTCTTTGATGAGGTATTTCCCATACTCCGCCTTTTCTTCTCCGCCCTGCTCATGCTCGACGATGATGCGGCCTATCTGCCAATACGCCTGCACCATGGCGGAGTTCGCCGCGTGATAGACCCGGGTGCGCGCTTCCAGGAGCGTGTCCCGGATTTCCGTGTATATGTCCCGATACGGGACCGGGTCTGGCCTCTTCATAGTCGCCCTCCTCTGCTTTGATGAACCTGCCGGAAAAACCGGTTCCCCAACCTGGGGAACTTTTGAAATTGCTGGAAATTCCCAGTCAATTTCAAATATCATGTCGAAAATCAAACAGGATATGCAACATTTCTGCCGGGGAAACAGCGGGGATTGCCGATGCGGTAAAATGAACCACATCCCTGGTGACAGTATAATCTGCGTGTACTGTCAGAGCACATTTTTCTTGCAAACAATCCTCAAAATCACTGAAACTATCATTTCGAATAGCCTCATTCACTGCGTCATGGGATGCGCCCGCAACGGTGAGGATGCTTGTTGCACTCAGGAGGAATTCCCGGCGTTCCTCTGCTGAGTGCTTTCGCAGGATATATCACATATTTGGCAGACTGTGAAATGCCACATATCCCTGGATATTTTTCCTTTGACAACAGAACATGATGCGGGCTGCTTCCTTAAAAAAGGGTTGACGAATCAGCAGATAATCCATAATAACATTCGTATCAATCAACAGGACCATATTTTTCATCAAGAGCCTCCATCAGTTCCCGTTCCGCGTCAAAATCGGCAGGAATATTCGCCTTGTTGCGTTTGCGCCACGCCTCCAGGGCCATAAACGCCGCTTCTTTTTTAGGATCGATCATCCCGTCCCCGTACACGAACTCCTTGAGTTCATCATCAGTGAATCCTGTTATTTGCGAACGGATGGGCTCCGTTTGTTCATCCAGATATTGCTTTTGGTAATTGCGTATGTACTGAACAAGAGGTTCCAGTCCCGGTTCGGGTATGGCGTTGACGAGTTGCAACGCCTCTTGCCGCAATGCTGTCATATAGCTTTCCTCCCTTCCTTTTGAAGCGCGCTTTTTGCCGAAGGGGCTGCCACACGTTGCGTTTCGTGTAGCAGCCCCGTTCCTATCTCCGTTCCCCCATCCCTTCGCTGCCGGCTTCAGCGGAGAAGCGGACGAAGCAGCCTTTGCCGCGGGCCTTTGCCTCGTAAAGGGCCTTGTCCGCCAACTCGTACAGCGCGGCGAACTGGCAATGGCCGGGTCCGGCGCCGATGCCGATGCTGCACGAGAAAGAGCCTGCCTCCCCGAAGCGCAGGCCGCGGAAGCGTTCCAGCACTGTCTGGGCGGCCGCGTCCGCCCGTTTCACGTCCGGCATCATCATATCCGTCATCAGCACCATGAATTCGTCGCCACCGACCCGGCCGGTGATATCGCCGGTCCGGAAGCAGCGGCGCAGGATGCCGGCGAAGGATTTCAGCACCTCGTCCCCCATCAGGTGGCCGAAGCGGTCATTCACCTGCTTGAAATCGTCAATGTCAAGGATCAGCAACACCGCCGCTGTCCCGGGCGCCTTCTCCGCCAGGTATTCCGCCGCCTCGTTTTCAAAGGTGAGCTTGTTGTAGAGACCCGTCAGGAGATCCAGCCGGCTCCGGCCGGCGACTTCGTCGTATTTTCGCGCAAACCACCCAACGTGCCAGCGGATGAACAGGAACACGGTAGCCAGCACCATCAGCATGACGAATATCGTGGTCAGGACGTAATGGCGGATCGTTTCCTCGAAGTCCGCCGCCGGTTGCGAGGCCATCAGGGCGCCGACGACGGTGTTGTCGCTCTCCTGCCGGATGGGTATCACGTAGGCCTGGCAGTTTTTCCCGTCGAGCAGGATATGGCGGCACCAGATGGGATTGCCCTGCGCCAGCGTGTAGGTGCGGATGGCCTCGTCGGCCAGAAAGCCCTGTTGCCGGGCACCGTCTTCGTCCCGGAGGGAGGTCATCGCCGCCCGGTCACCGAAGAAGAAGGTGATGTCCACCTCGGTCTCTTCTTTCAGGCTGTCCACGATGGCGGTCTTCTCCGAAATATTGAAGTTCATGCCCCGCCAGACGAAGCCGTCCGGCCGCCGCTGATAGTCCCCGTAGCCCTGGCTGGTGTAAAGCGTCAGCGCCGCCATGGCCGTCGACCGCAGGTTGCCTTCCTTTTCCTCGTAGAGGGCATCCCGAAACTGGGTGATGCCCAGGAAAATCGAGGCCGCCGCGAAGGCGATCAGCGGCAGGCAGTTGAAAAGCAACAGTTTCGTTTTCAGTCTCATAGTTTATCCTTCGTAATGACATTCACGCCCATGTCGATTTTGACATTGGTCTCTTTGAACTCGCCTTTCAACGCCTTCACGGCAATCGTCAGGCCGTCGAGCCCCATTTTCGTGGGCAACTGTTGCAGGGTTGCGTAGATGACGCCCTCCTGAAGCATCTGCATTGTGAAGTCCGCCGTGTCAAAGCCAATGACGACCGGCTTGATGCCGGACTCCTTTACCTGCTCGGCGATGGCGAAGGTCGTCTGCCCGTTGGAGCCGAAGAACCCTACGTAGTCGGGATGGTCCCGCACGAAATTCTTTATGTTCTGGCGGTCATTATCCAAATATACCGTGGGGGCAACGGTGAAGCCGGTTCCCCGGAACGCTTCCCGGAAGCCCTGGTCCCGCAGGGTGGCGTTTTGGTTCTTCCCCATGGCGGCGAGCCCGATTTCCCCCGAACGGATGCCGGCCGCGGCCAGCGCCTTTTGCATGGTCTCGCCGGCAATCCGGCCCGCCAGCAGATTGTCGGTCATCAGCGTCGCCACACCCTCGACGGTGGCGGCGGCATCGACATAGACGATCTTCACCCCGGCGGCGGCGGCCCGTTTCAGGTTCTCATTGGTCTCGGTGGGAGAGATGGCGGACAGGACGATGGCGTTGGCGCCGGCGGCCACCGCCTGGTCGATGCACTCGCCCTGCTCCCGGCTGGCATGATTGCGCGGGGCAATCCATTTGTAGGCGATGTCGCCCATCTCATCCACCGCCTGCCGGCAGCCGGCGTCAATCTGCTGCCAGAAGGGCGAACCCTGATCCATGGTGATCAGATAGACTGTGTATTTGGCGTTGGCCTTCGTATCCGTCGCTTTCGGGGCGCCTGTCGCCCCGCTGCCGCCCCGGACGACGACATCCGCCCTCTCCTTTGGCCCGCCGCAGCCGGCGAAGAGCAGGAGGGCGGTGAGCAGCATCGCCCCGAGGGCAAAGATGCTGTACCGGGTGTTTTTATACGAAACCACAAGGACCATCTCCTTTTCTTATCGCCTCTATTTTACCTCACGGGCGGCCCGTTGCCTACTGTTTTTTCCTCATCCGGGGGAAAATCAATGGCAGCGGGCCTGCCCGCCGGGCCGCAATCCCTATTCCCGCCGCACGGCCGCCGGATTCGTCCGGTAGTAGCGGGCCCGGCCATCTTTGCTGGCCAGCAGGTACGCCTCATCTGTCAGATTCTGGAGCACCTTGCGGCGGAAATAGGTGGAATCACGCAGGCCGAGATAATCCGCTATCTCAGAAGCCTTATGCGCTTTATGGAAACAAAAAGCCAGTACCTTGTCATCATGTTCCGTACCATGCGGTACTGGCAGATGAATCAGCTTCACGTCCGTCATGGTCGTACCGCCGGCATAGGTCAAATCGGGCAGCACCAGCGTGAAATGATCGGAAGCCGACAGGATATACGGTTTGTGCCGGGAATCGGCAGCCGCGTATTCCTCGGCAATTTTATCAAAGCCGGTCCCGGCCGCTTCCATGGCGTTGCAAGCCACCAGGACGGCGCATATCAATTCGTTTCGCCGCTTGGAAATGATGGATGAAAGGTCATAGGTTTTCTGGATGGGCGCGCCCAGGTAAAAACTGCCCGGAGAGGAAATCTCCAACCGGTCACGGAACATATCCACCTGAATCTGCGTTCCGTCAAGAAAATAATCCCGGTGGGCAATCGCGTTGACGATACCTTCCCAGACGGCCCGGGCCGGATAGGCGTCAAGATTCTGCCGGGTATCGCCGGCCTTTATGATCGTATGATTCATCCGTTGGGCGATGAAATCACACGCGTACCGGATAGACCGGAGGATGTTCCCCCGGAAGCGGTTCACCGTAACAATGCGGTCACTTCCCTTGGTAAAGCCGGCAAAGGCCGAACACTGGAGGAGGGTTTTTGTCCCGTCATAGTCATCGGCAAAAAGCACGGCGCCATTCGTGAGCTTCCCGCCGGCATCATGGAAGCCAATTGAGCGCAGCGCCTTATCTGTATACTCCCGTCCGTCATTGCGTTCCCGATAGAACTGCAACAATTCCCGGAACTCTTCCCGGCGATACGTCCGGCTGGCAGGCAGGGTATCGAACTGGGCCGGCTGGCTCTGAATGCTCATGGCGATGATCTCTTCGTACGTCGCGCCGTTGGTGAAGCCGTCGCGCCGCATATAGATAGCCGGGACGCCCTTGTATTTCAGGATAACCGGCCGCACCGGAGATCGTTCCACGTGAACCCGCAGAATATAGCGTTCCTTCTCTTTCACCCGATACGGCAAACAGGCGATTCGCAATGCCGGGCGCGGCGACAGATGCTCATTGACCTGGTTATTGAAGTAGTTCCTCTCGGCGTCGGCGCCCTTGCGGTCAAAGCCGATGAGCTTATGGGTTTCGTCCTCCACCCCGATATAGAGGGTCCCGCCGTCGGCATTCGCAAAGCCGGCAACCGTTTTCAGCCAGCCGGTAATGTCATCACGATTCAGTGCCGCCTTGAATTCTGTAGTTGTATTTTCCCATCCGTTATGTCCGGCTAGTTCTTCCCAAAACATATCCCGGCTCCTTTCGCGTCATTGAACTGCTTCAAGTTTACTTCAAACAAACTTCAAAGTCAACTTCAATAACACTTCAAAGTCGCTTCAAAGAACTTCAAAGAACATTCTCTTTTCTTCGCCGGGTTGGCGCAAAAAAACAGGGCGGCCGCGTTTCCCGGGCGGCTGCCCTGTTGCTTCAAAGCGGGGATATGGCCCCCCGTCATACTTTCCCGACTTACTTTCCGTTCTTCCAGCGGTTGATGGCGCTGACGAGGGCCAGCAGCGAGGCGGTGATGATGTCGGTATCCATGCCCGCGCCCCAGACGATGCGGCCGTCCTCGCCGGTGATGCCGATATAGGCCATGGCCCGCGACGCCTGGCCGATTTCCAGCGCGTGCTCGCTGTAGGTCAGATCCTTGTAGCGGACGCCGAGGTTCTCCTGCAGGGCGTTGGAAACGGCATCGAGGCGGCCGTTGCCCTTGGCCTTGTAAGTGACTTCTTTGCCCTCCACCTGCATGACGACCTCGCCGGCCCGGGCCCCGTTGGGCTCCTTGCGGAGCGAGAAGTCGATGAGCTTATACGGCGTCTCGACGTTGACGTATTCCTTCTGGAAAAGCTGGTAAATCTCGTCCGGCAGCAGCTCCTTGTGCTGGCGGTCGGAAACGCCCTTGACGAAGTAGCCGAAATCCTCGCGCATCTTCTTCGGCATGGCGATGCCGTACTGGTGCTCCATGATGAAGCCCACGCCGCCCTTGCCGGACTGGCTGTTGATGCGGATGACGTCGGCGTCGTACTCGCGGCCCACGTCCTGCGGGTCGATGGGCAGATACGGCACCGTCCAGCGGCTCGGATCCTTTTCCTCACGCCACTTCATGCCCTTGGCGATGGCGTCCTGATGGGAGCCGGAGAAAGCCGCGAAGACCAGCGCCCCGGCATAGGGCTGGCGGTCGTGGACGTGCATCCGGGTAACCCGCTCGTACATCTCGGTGAGCTCCGGCATCCGCGAGAAATCCAGCCCCGGATCGACGCCCAGCGAGAACATATTCATGGCGATGGTCACGATGTCGGCATTGCCGGTACGCTCGCCGTTGCCGAACAGCGTCCCCTCGATGCGGTCGGCGCCGGCCAGAAGGCCCATCTCCGAATCGGCCACGCCGCAGCCCCGATCGTTGTGCGGATGCAGCGACAGCACCACGTTGTCGCGGTACTTGAGATTCTGGGAGATATAGGCGACCTGCATGGCATAGATATGAGGCATCGACATCTCCACCGTCACCGGGATGTTGATGATGGCCTTCTTGTCCGGCTTCGGCTGCCAGACGTCGAGGACGGCGTTGCAGACCTCCAGCGCGTACTCCGGCTCGGTGCCGGTGAAGCTTTCGGGGGAATACTCGAAACGGTAGTCGGCGCCCGCCTTTTCCGTCAACTCTTTCAGGAGTTTCGCCCCGTCCACGGCGATTTCCTTGATTTCCTCCTTCGACATGCGGAACACCTGCTCCCGCTGGGCCACGGAGGTGGAGTTATAGACGTGGACGATGGCGTTCTTCACGCCTTTCAAAGCCTCGAAGGTCTTCTTGATGATATGCTCGCGGGCCTGCGTCAGCACCTGCACCGTCACGTCGTCGGGCAGCAGATTGTCGTCCACCAGCCGGCGCAGGAACTCGTACTCGGTATCGGAAGCCGCGGGGAAGCCCACCTCAATCTCCTTGAAGCCGATCTTCACCAGCATCTTGTAGAACTCGATCTTCTCGTCGAGGCTCATGGGAATGATCAGCGACTGGTTGCCGTCCCTGAGATCGACGCTGCACCAGACCGGGGCCTTTTCCGGGTGCTCCTTCTTCGCCCAGCTGAGGTCCAGCACCGGCGGCAGATAGTAGCCCTTCTTGTACTTGGTGTAATTCTGCATGATATTCTCCTCCCGAAAAGAATGTCGATACCGTATCGAAGCGATGGTCCTGCCGGACGGCAGCGTCATACAAAAACAGCCCCCGTCCCCTAAGAGACGAGGGCGTTGCCCGCGTGGTACCACTCTGATTCGCGCCGCAGCGCGCACTTGGCGGATAAAATATCCTCCCGCGTAACGGGCGGGCCCGTCCCGGCCTACTCGGAAATCCCTTTCGGCGGGCTGCTCGGAGGTGAGTTCACGACCGTCTCCCCGCCGCTTCGCACCAGCCAGCGGCTCTCTGCCAGGTTCCCCGGGCGCTACTGTTCCTCGTCCACGCATTTGCAAACGATATGTAATAACGATACCATACTCCCCCGCTTTTTGCAAGGGATTTTTTGCTCGTACCCTGTACCCTGTTCGCTTGTGGGGGCCATCCGGAACGAAGCGCCGCCAGCAAACAAAAACCGCCGGCGCGGCCCGTGCAAGAGCCGCCCGGCGGTTTTTTTGTGTGCGGTTTCATCGTGCAAAGCCGCCCTTTATATGTTTTTCTGTGCACGAGGGCAATCAGGATATTTTCGCGGTCCGCTCTCTTGGGTACACACGGCGGAACTGCCGCAGTTCCTCTTCCGTTTGGGGTGGGCAGTCTTCATCATAGACAAAAGGCATCTCTTTCGCCTTCCGCAGTTCCTCTTTCTCCTCCTCGGTCAATGGGGGCAAGGGCGTTGACAGCCTGAACCTAACTAAATTGCCCATAATAATAGCTCCTTTCATTTTTCTCGGCGAATCTTGCTGAAATGATACGGATTGCATCTTTTCGGTCCG
Source organism: Schwartzia sp. (in: firmicutes) (assembly GCA_017444395.1). Taxonomy (GTDB): domain Bacteria; phylum Bacillota; class Negativicutes; order Selenomonadales; family Selenomonadaceae; genus RGIG3544. The sequence goes on from JAFSWT010000063.1 coordinate 16,897, forward strand.
TGTGAACCACAAACAGCATATCATCCACGTATCCGATAGAAATATATCTCGTCTCAACCTGACTATGCTTCAGGTCTTTCCGTTCAATACGGTTCATATCGAAAAATACGCGCGCGGCGTACTCGAAGCTGATTCCATGCTTGTTAATGTTACTCCGGTTTTTATCCGAATCCCACTCAAAGAGCATTCCACCAATCCGTTTTGCTTCGTCCGGCATGGAGCATCACCTTCCCCCGATAAGAAGACTTCATCCCGCTTCATTATATCGCAACCCGTTCTCTATCGTCAATGCCACCCCGGCTCCGCCGGCGGTTCTCCGTTCTGGCAAAAAGGTAGCCCGTTCCGCGAAATCGCTCATCACTCCATCCGGCGCAGCTTCACCCGCCGGGACAGGCGGCGGGGCGTCGCCATGTTGTCGAACTGCACTTCGCAGGTGCTCTCGTCCACGGCTACCACGGTGCCGGCGCCGAAGGTTCCGTGCTCGACCCGCTGCCCCACCGTCAGGGCGTCACTTGGTGTCTCGTCCCCGGTCAGCCGTGATTCGCGGGCCGCCGCGTAGCGCGCCGCTTCTTCCAGAAAATCCGCCGGGGGCGGCGCCGGCTCCCAGTGAAGGCGATCCGGGCCGATGTCCAGCAGGAACCGCGACGGATAGCGCAGCGCCCCGTCGAAGTGCAGCCCTGCCGCCTCGGTCAGGTACAGACGGTCCCGGGCCCGGGTCATGGCCACGAAAGCCAGCCGCCGTTCCTCTTCCATCGCTGCCCGGGTGCGCGTCTTCTGGGACGGGAACATGCCCTCGTTGAGTCCGCAGAGGAACACCACCGGGAATTCCAGTCCCTTGGCGGTATGTACCGTCATCAGCCGCACCCGGTCGCCGCCGTCGTCCCCGGCGTCTCGGTTCGAAAACAGCGCCACATGGGAAAGGTAGTGCTCCGCCGTGCTTTCCTCGCCGCAGGCGGTTTCGTACTCCAGCACCGACTGCTTGAGCTCCGCCAGGTTGTCCAGCCGTTCCTGGCTACCCTCGGTGCGCAGCATCCGCTCGTAGCCCGACGCGTCCAGCACTGCCGCCAGTAGCTCGGAGACCGCCGCCTCCCGGTAATCGCGCCCCACCATCTCCACCAGCGCCGCCAGCGCCGCGGCGCCGGTTCCTTTCAGCAACGGTTCCTCCAGCGCGCCGGTCATCGCCTCGAACAGCGAAACGCCCTGCTCCGCCGCCCGTTCCTCCAGAAACGCCATCCGCCGCTTGCCCAGATTTCGCCGGGGCACGTTGGCGACGCGGCGAAACGACAGATCATCGCGGTAAACGATGAGCCGCAGATAGGAAAGGGCGTCCTTGATTTCCCGGCGGGCGAAGAACTGCACCCCGCTGTAAATCGTATAGGGAATCTCCGCTTTCAGCAACCCTTCCTCCACCGTCCGGGTGATATAGTGGGCCCGGTAGAGAACGGCGATATCGCGGTACGGCGTGCCGGTCTCATGCAGCCGACCAATCTCGGCGGCGATCCAGGCCGCTTCTTCCTCCGCCGCCGGCGCGTGATGGGCCGTTACCGGCGCCCCGCCGGGCCGGGTGGGGATGAGGTCTTTCTCCGCCCGGTCGCGGTTCTTCGCGATCAGCGCGTTTACGGTGTCGAGAATTTCCGGCGTCGAGCGATAGTTCTGCATCATCAGGATGGTCTTCGCCCCGGAAAAATGGGCCTCGAAATCCAGCAGGAAACGGCCGCTGGCGCCGCGCCAGGTGTAAATCGTCTGGTCCGGGTCGCCGACGACGAAGAGATTTTTGTGATAGCCGCAGAGCGCCTCCATCAGCCGGTACTGCAACTCGTCGATGTCCTGGAACTCGTCGATCATGATGTATTCCAGCCGCTTCTGCCACTTTTCCCGGATGGCCGCCTCCTGCCGGAAGATGAACAGGGTGAAAATGATGAGATCGTTGTAGTCGAGGCCGAAGCATTTCTTTTCCTGATACAGATAGCCATAGAAGATGATATCCGCCGGCTCGGTGGCGCGACGGTACTTTTCCCGCAGTTCGTCCAGCGGCATGGCCACCATGTCGAGGTAGTAGTCCGGCTCTTTGAATGTCTTTCTGATCTCAATCATGTCCCGGGCCTGCCCGAAGGTCATGGTCCGAAGCGTCAGCCCGCGTTCCTCGTAAATCGTCTGCAGCATATCGTCGATGTCGGCGTTGTCCAGCACCAGGAAATTCTTCGGGTACTGGACGGCGTGGCTGTCCTCCTGCAGCACCGACACGCAGAAACCGTGGAACGTGTTAATGTAGCCGGTATCGTCGTCGCCGGTCAGCCGGCGGATGCGCTGGCGCATTTCCATCGCCGACTTATTGGTGAAGGTCACGCAGAGGATATGGCCCGGCAGGATGCCCAGCTCCTCCACCAGATAGGCGAAGCGGTGCGTCAGCGCCCGCGTCTTGCCCGAGCCCGCCCCGGCCAGCACCCGGACGAACCCCTCCGTCGCCTCCACCGCCGCCCGCTGCGCCTCGTTCAGCCCCGCCAGCAAATCCGTCATCATCTTCGCCCCCTTACTGTCATTTCGTTTCCTAATTATATCACGTCGGCCGTTGAAAATCACGAACCCTTGCTTTTCTCCCATGGGGCGCAGCGGGCGGCGGAAAAAGTCGCGGAAAGGAACGCATAAACGGCGGCATTAACGGCTTGAATCATTGACATTTGCCCATATCACGTTATATAATATAAGCCTATATAGAAACCTTTTGCGAAATATCTGCTTTTACGAAAATCGCTTTCTTTGCGCCGGTGGGGCTGCGAAATCATGGAGGGGCGAAATGGCCGTCAAGGAGCGACTCTTGAGCAAACTGAAGATTGTGGGAAGCGCTTTGATGGCCCCGGAAAGAGACAGAGATTTCCGGGCCGCGGCCGAGGATCTTTCCGCGGCTCGGGACCTGTGCCAAAAAGGGTTGTCCCAGCAGCGTTTTGCCCCCTATGCTGAGATTTACGACGGCCTCTTGCCGGCGCTTCGGCAGCTGGTCGCCGGGGAACTGGCGGCCGCGGAAATCCTGCCGCTTTGCCGGGAACTTCTGCATCATTTGTCCGTCCTGACATCGGCGGAAGATCATTTCAAAAAAGAGTTTGTTTTCTTACCATATAAAGTATCAATGTGAGATAGCTTGGAAAGCGTTTGGCAGGCCGCGGTGGAAGATAAGGAGCATTGCATCCCTTATGTCGTCCCGATTCCCTATTGCGACCGTGACGTCGACGGCTCGGCGAAGGAATGGCACTTCGAGACAAGCCTTTTCCCAAAGGATGTGCCCGTCCTCGACTGGCAGGCTGTCGATTTGGCCAAGATGCGCCCCGATGCCATCTTCATTCATAACCCGTATGATGATCAGAACCGGGTCACCTCGGTGGAGCCCCGCTATTACTCCCGGAACCTGAAGCCGCTGACGAAGTTGCTCGTTTACGTCCCGTACTACTCGACCACCGGCGGCATGATGGAGGGGCAGAAACTCTGCGCTTCCTATGAGCACGCTGATTACATTGTTGTTCAGGCGGAAAAACTCTGCGCTTTCTTCGATCCTTCCGTTCCCCGGGAAAAGATCCTTCCCCTGGGTTCGCCGAAGTTCGACAAAGTCCTGCGGCTCTGCCAGAATCCTCCTCCGCCGCCTTCGGCCTGGCGGAAGAAGCTCAAGGGCCGCCGGGTTTACTTTTACAATACCAGTTTGGGTGGCATGCTGGGCAATACGGAAGCCTTCCTGAAGAAGATGAAATACGTCTTTGACTGCTTCCAGGGCAGGAAAAACGCCTGCCTGCTCTGGCGGCCCCATCCGTTGCTCGACTCCACCTTCAAATCCATGCGGCCGGAGTTCCTGCCGGCGTTTGAAAAGCTCAAGGCGCATTACAAAGAGAAGCAGATTGGCATCTTCGACGACACCCCGGAGATTGAGAACGCCATCGCCCTTTCCGATGCCTATATCGGCGACGCGGCCACCAGTGTGACCTCTCTCTTCGGCTTGGCCGGGAAGCCGATGTTCATCTTCAACAACCTGCTCCATACCCCGCCGGCGGAAGACGACTGGCGCGGTGCCATCAATTGGGGCATCAACCTGGAGAGCAAGGACTGGATCATTGCCCAGGGCAACAAGCTTTACTACGCGCCGAACCACGATTACCATTTCCGCTTTTACTGCGATTTGTCGGAGTATTCCCGTGGCGGCTACTATACGACCGTCTGGGAACTGAACGGCAAGGTCTATGCTTTCCCCGGCAACGCCCAGGACATCCTGGTGATCGGCGACCACAAAATTGAGCGCCGTATCCCGTTGCCCCGTCGTCTGGAAAA
>JAFSWT010000008.1 GCA_017444395.1 Schwartzia sp. (in: firmicutes)
CCGGCAGGATATAGTTCAGCCCCAGCGTTTCCTTGATATCGCTGATGTTCCGCGTCCGCAGCAAATGGCGGTAAATCAGCGAGACGTCGTAGTCCGTATGGGCGGCGATGAATGCCAGACTTTGGCGGGGCTCGTCACCGTAATTGTGATCGAGATAGTAATCCCGGGGCTGGGTCAGGGCCTTGCGCTTGAGGACGGGACAGCGGAAGTCCCGCAGCAGGCGGCGCTGCGATAACAGATAATGGTTGACAGGGACGTCGCTGCCGGCCTCCCATGGCCGGGTATCGCAATAGACGCCGTAGGTGAAGCCCTTGTCGGCAAAATGTTTGGTGAATACGGCCTCATGCCGCAGCACCGCTTCCTCGAAATCGCGGGCTTCCCGCCGTTCCCGCCAATACGTGAGAAAGTCCGGCGCTTGCAGGAGCCGCTTTCGGATCAGCAGGAAATAGGACTGGATATGTTCGGGAATGAAGCCGTAGGGGGAGAGTTTCAGCGGGTCCTCCGCCTGGCCGTGGACCGTGAGCCCCCAGAAATCCAGGGACGGTTTCGCCGTCATGGCGTCGAACACTTCGTCCCACGGGTAAAGCGGCCCGTAAAAGGAATCGTTGAAGAGCAGCAGTTCGTCATACGATGCCAGCCGGTCCCCTTCATCGAGGATGGCCGCCCGCCAGGCGCCCATGTCGAAGCCCTCGTTGGGCCGTTCCGTGATTTCGCTGGAAAAGGCGGAAAGCCTCCGGCGACCTTCGTCAGAAAGCCGGCCATTGCAGACAATCCGCAGGCGTTCAAGAAAGGGGCGGAGGCTTTCCAGAAGGTACAGGACGTAATCGTCAACGATGCCCTGAGGCTCATGGAAGCAGAAAATCCCTAGCCGGCGCATGGTTCACACCTTCGCCACGATGTGGCGGAGCCGTTTGCCCGGCACGCCGGCAATCAGGGTGTCGTCCGGCGTCCGGTGGGATACGGTGCTGCCCTGGGAGACGACGACGCGGTCGCCGATGACGGTGCCCGGCGCGACGACGGAATGGACGGCGAAGAAACATTCCTCGCCGATTTTGGCTTTGCCGGAGATGGTGGAGTAAGGCGCCTGCTCGGTGAATCGTCCCATCACCACGTCATGGCCGCAGCCGGCGTGGCAGTTGATAAGGCAGAAATCACCGATATGGGCGTTGGCGCCGACAAAGGCCTGGGGAAAGACGATGACGCCCTCGCCCAGGGACGCCGATTTGAAGACATGGGCGGTGGGATGGACGAGGCGAAGGAACCGCGCGCCCCGGGCCAGGAGCTGCTCCGCCACCTTGCGGCGGCCCGGCACGTCGCCGATGGCCAACACGAAGCGGTCCTGCGGCTGCACCTCGTAGTCCCGGATGGGGGCCAAAAGCGGCGGCACATCGAAGCCGTCGAGGACGCCCGGCACATCGGAGAGAAAGCCCTTGACGCGGTAACGGCTGTCATCGCCGTAAACGTCCTGGGCCACTTCGCAGCACTCCCGGCCCATGCCGCCGGCGCCGACAATCACGATATCATACATTCCGCTGGCTCCTTTTCAATGAACACGCATTCCAGCCCGGTACGGCATGAAGCCGTCCCGTCTTACCGCCGGAAGGACTTCAGTATCCCGCAGATCTTCCGCACATCGTCCGCCGAGAGGCCGCCGTACATCGGCATCGACAGGACCTCGCGGCCTGTTTTTTCCGCCACCGGCAGTTCCCCGGCCCGGGCCGAGGGCAGTTGACGGTAGCAGGTGAACTCGCTGCAGAGCGGGTGGAAATACTTGCGGGCGAAGACGTTGTATTTCTTGAATTCGTCGTAAACATAGTCGCGGCTGCGGCCAAAGGCGGCTTCATCGACGCGGATGACGTAATACTGATGGTTGAGCTTCACGTCCGCCGCCGCTTTCGGCATCAGGGTGATGCCGGGCACGTCTGCCAGTTCCTCGTCGTACACGGCGCCCAACTGCCGGCGCTTTTCCCGCTCCGCCTCCACGTAGCCCAGCATGATGCGGCCCACGGCGGCCTGCACCTCGTTCATCTTGCCGTTGATGCCCGGCATGACGACCTCTTCCTCGTTCTTGATGCCAAAGTTCTTCAGGAGGTCAATGCGGGCCTTTAGGTTCTTGTCGCCGTGCATCAGGGCGCCGCCTTCCAATGTATGGTAGAGCTTGGTGGCGTGGAAACTCATCATGGAGATGTCGCCGAAGGTGCCGATGCCCCGGCCGGCGATTTCCACGCCGAAGGCATGGGCGGCGTCGTAAACCACCCGCAGCCCGTACTTGTCAGCCACGCTCTGGATGGTCGCCACGTCGCAGGGGATGCCGAAGACGTGCACCGCCAGGATGGCCGTCGTCTGGGGGGTGATCATCGACTCGATGCGGCCGGCGTCGATGTTCATGGTCACCGGGTCGATGTCGCAGAAAATCGGCCGGATGTTGTTCCAGGAAAGCACGTGGGGCGTTGCCGCGAAGGTGAACGGCGTGGTGATGACGTCACCGGAGAGCCGCAGGCTCTGGCAAGCTACCATCAGGGCGATGGTGCCATTGTTGAACAGCGACAGATACGGCACCTTCAGAAAGCGGGTGAGCTCCTGCTCCAGCGCCTGGTGTTGGGGACCGTTATTGGTGAGCCACTGGGAGTCCCAGATTTCCCGGAGCTTGGCCGTCACCTCGTCCAGTGTCGGGAAGACCGGCCGGGTGACGTAAATCGGCTTGTCAAAGCCCTTGACTGTCGTCATGTTTCGCCGCCTCCCCTCGCCGCGACAGGCGCTCGTAACCGTACTGATGAACCGGAGTGATGGGATTCTTCACGCTGTTCATCGGGCAGCAGGCCTGGCAGCCGCGGAATTCCCCGTTGAGGATGCGCTTGCGCGCCGCCATGTAGGCCAGGGAGTTCAGCGCCGCCTCCCAATCCACCGTATCATTCCCGATGAAGTCTTTGAGATTCAACGTTGGCTGGAACCAGCCGCAGAAATCAAGGCGCCCGTCGGGGTAGAGGTCAATTTCCCCCCAGGGGGCAAAGCAACGGCTCTCACCGGCCCGCTCGGCCAACTGCACCGAGGGCGAATAATCGGCGTCCAGCGGCAAAACGCGCTTGCCCTGTTTCTGCCGCCATTCGTTACGCCGGTCGAGGTCGCCCACGAGGGAACGGCCCTCGCTGAGGGACAGCAAGTCGGCATACTTCGCCGCCAGCGCGTCCCAGGGTATCGCCTCGACCTCCGCCTGCATGGCCGCCGCTTCCTTCACCGGCACCCAGAGGCGGAAATAGACCATGACGCGCCCCGCCAGCACGCGCTCGATTTCCATCAGCGTCCGCAACGCCGGGCGGCTCGTCTCCGGACAGGCGAAGTAGTCGCTGTCCATGTCGTTTTCCGAGTAATCGAAGAAAAAGCCGATATACCAGGCGTGGAGACGCAGCGCCAACCGGGTGAAGTCCAGGACATCGCCGGCGCTGTCCCGGTTGATGACGAGGGAAAGGCTGGGGGCAAAGCAGAGCTTGTCCGCCGCTTTCAGCCGTTCCACATATGATTCGATGTTCTGCAGCATCCGCGGGAAGACCGTCTCGCCGCCGGGCCCTTCCCAGCAGCTTTGGGCGAAGATTTCCGGGCTGCTGCCGTTGATGGAGAAATGCGTCTTGAAGAGGTTCTTCGCCGCCAACAACTGGAACTTTTCCGTGAAAGCGATACCGTTGGACTCCGTCATCACGGTGAGCCGCGGGTATTTTTCCGACAGGAACCGCAGATAATTGTAACTTTCGGCGGCGATATAGGCGTCGCCACCGGTCACGAGAACGATGGCCACCTGCTCGTAAAGCGGCCGGCAGTATTCGTAGTACCAGACCGGCTCCATGGCGTGGTCCTTCTCAGCGCCAAAGGTATTGCGGACGCCGCAGTAACGGCATTTGGCGTTGCAGGCGTTGGTGATGCGAATGCGCAGGAGTCCGCCGTCCATCTGCGCCCTGAGATCCGGATAAGCGGCGGCAATGGCGGCCCGGCGCCCGTCGAGCTGCTCCCGGTAGCGCCCCTCGGCCCAGCCGTGGCGCTCGAAATGGAGCAGCGGATTCATGTCCGCCGCCCGCACCTCGGGATAGAGAGACAGGTATTCCTCGTTGGAGAAAAAGGGCGAAGGGTCTTTTCCCTCCCGCCAGCCCGTCGTCAGATAATGGCCGGCGGCGTCGAGGTACTCGCCAAAGCCGTACTGCCGGCGGTACCAGGTCTCGTCAAAGAGCAGTGAGGCCCGGATGACGCGGACATCCTCCGCCGTCACGGCAGTCGCCGCTGCCGGTCCGGGCGCCGCGGCGGGCGGCGTGTTCTCCCCGCCGAATAATCGTTGGAAAATGCTCAAGAAAGGTTCCTCCCGCGTTTATGGCAGACCGCCCCAAGCGGTCAAAACTCACACTTCCTGCACCGTCACGTCGTTGTGCCAGTGCACGTAGCCGCCCATCTCGTCCTCATTGAAGAGAATCGAGAACTGCACCGCCAGCGGCACGAAATCGCAGCACTCCACCCGGCGGGCGGCCAGGTCCACCGGCACCGATACCACGGCGGCGATGTTGTACTTCCCCTCGCGGAGCTCGGCCCGGAATTTCCAGTCCAGCAGATAGCGGCTGCCCGCCTGCGGCTGGTCAACGATGGCGTTCTCAATCTTGGAATCGCTGTAGATGAGCTCCATGCCGGCCTCGTTGCGGATATGGTAGCCGGCGCCGAAGGCGGGCACCGCTTCATGCACCGCGATGGCCATGCGCAGCGTCAGCGTCTGGCCGTAAACGGCCTCATGTACCGGGGTCCCCGCCTCGTCCAGCAGCACCACGTTGCAGAATTCCAGCTTGCCGTTTTGGATGCGCTGGTAGGTGGCGGTCTGGCGGAATTCCGCGTTGTCGTCGAACCAGCGGTTGGGGGAAATGTCAGCGGCCGGCGGCGGGGCGGCAGGCTGATTGGCCGCCGCTTCGGGCAGGAGATTCCCCTGCCGGTCGTCGAGCTGCATCCGGCGATACTCCTCCACCGCCTCGCTGGCAGTGCCGTCGAGCTTCACCCGGCCCTTTTCCAATACGACGCCCCGCTGACAGAGGTTCTTCACCGCCGCCCAGTCATGGCTCACGAAGAGCACTGTGACGCCGCTTTCCAGCAGGTGCTTCATCTTGTCGATGCACTTGGCCTGGAAAAACGCGTCGCCGACGGACAGGGCCTCGTCCACGATCAGGATATCCGGCTCCACGAAGGCGTTCACGGCGAAGGCTACCCGGGCGAACATGCCGCTGGAATACATCTTCACCGGCTGGCGGATGAATTCGCCGATGTCGGCGAAGGCCACGATGTCGTCGAGGCGCTCGTCCATTTCCTGCCGGCTGAGTCCCATGATAGTGCCGTTCATGTAGATGTTCTCGATGCCCGTCATCTCCGGGTTGAAACCGGCGCCGAGCTCCAACAGCGACGCGATGCGGCCGCTGACGTTCAGCGTCCCCGTCGTCGGTGTCAGCACGCCGGTGATGAGCTTCAGCAGCGTCGATTTTCCCGCCCCGTTACGGCCGATGAAACCCACCGTTTCCCCTTTGCGGATGGTGAGCGTCACGTCCCGCAGAGCGTAGAAATCCCGGCTGTACCGCTTGTGGAACGGATGCAACGACTCCCGCAGCCGATCCGAGGGCCGGTCGTAGAGCCGGTAAACCTTTGAGACGCCGACGAGCTCGATGGCGATACCGTTATCCATGCCGCACCTCTAAAGAACATCCGCGAAATGGGGCCGCATCCGCTTGAAGAACGCCGCCCCGAAGAACAGGACGGCCAGGGTGACGCCCCAGTAATAGGCGGTCAGCGCCGGATGCTGCCAGAACCATTCGTGGTAGATGAAGCTCTGGCGGTAGCCCTCGATGACGTAATAGGCGGGGTTGAGCTTCAAAAGCCAGTGATACTGCGCCGGAATCATCCGCAGGCTCCAGAAGATCGGCGTCCCCCAGAACGCCAATTGCAATACCATTGCCACCACCTGGCCGATGTCCCGCAGGAACACCGTCAGCGCCGAAGTGAGCCAGGAAATGCCCAGGCTCAGGCAGAAGATGGCCGCCGTGTAGTAAAGAAATTGCAGATTGTAAATGGAGACGCCATAGCCGTAGGCAATGAAGGACAAAAACAGCACGCCGATGAAAAAGGCGTGAACCACCAGCGCCGACAGCAGCTTCACCATCGGCAGCAACTCCACCCGGAACACGACCTTCTTTACCAGAAAGCTCTGCTCCACGATGGCATTGGCGGCGCTGGACAGGCTGTCGGAGATGAAGAACCAGGGAATCATGCCGGCAATCAGCCAGAGGAAGAAGGGGAAATTGTCCACCGGACGCGATTTGAAGCCTACCTGAAACACGAAGAGGAAGACCAGCACCGTCACCATCGGCTGGATGAAGGCCCAGAGGATGCCGAGATACGAGCCGACATACCGCTGGCGGAAATCCCGCTTCGTCATCTGCCAGAGCAGCCCCCGATGGGCGATGATGTCCCCCGCCAGGGCCTTCAGCGCCTCTACATACCGCATACGCTTCCCCCAAAATCCGCGGATCGCCGCGGCGGTTAAGACGCGGCGTCCTTCCTTTGTTATCCAATTATTATACAGGAAATATCCGGGGATGAAAAGCCATCCCCGGCAAAATCGCCGAGCATATCAGCGACTGCCGACCGTTTCAGCGCCGCCCGTTCTTGCGGCGGTACCACCAGACGGCGGCGGCAACGATGCAGACCAGCACGAAGAGGATGCTGAGCTCATGGCCGATTTTCAGCAGGTATTCCCAGCTCTCTCCCAGGGCCATACCCGCTCCCAAAATCAGCGCTGTCCAGGGCAGGGAACCCAGAATCGTCAGGATCAGGAACCGCGTGCGGTCCACGCTGGCGAAGCCCGCCGGCAGCGAGATAAAGGTGCGGATCACTGGCAGCATCCGGCTGAAAAAGACCGCCTTGAGTCCGTAGCGGTCGAACCACCGCTGGGCCATGTCCACATGGGACTTCTTGATGAAGAAATAGTGCCCGTACCGGTCCACAAACCGCCGGCCGCCGCGCCGCCCCACCTCGTAGGCGAAGACGGAACCCAGCACGCCACCCAGCATCCCGTAAAACATGGCCCCCCAGAAGGTCATGCGCCCGGCGTAAATCAGATAGCCGGCAAAGCCCAGAATCAGCTCGCTGGGAATCGGGATGCAGGCGTTCTCCATCCCCATCAAAAGCGCCACCGCGAAATAGCCCCAACTGTCAATGAAACTCAGGAACATCTCCGAAAAACCGCTCATACGTCCTCCTCTGGTACAATACACGTCTCTCCGATTTCGAAAGATAACCGCATTTATTATACCATAGGAAAAGAACGCGTCAACCGGGCGGGGCTTGTGGCACGGCCGAAAAACGGGGCTGCCGTCGGAGGGAATCATCCGCTCCTTTGGCAGCCCCGGTTGGGTTTTGACAGGCGGGCCGGGAGTCCGGTGGTATCGATGGCGCGAGGCAATGCCGTCATTGCAGGATTTTCGGCATGAGTTCGCGCAGGCGCTTCGTGCGTTCCGCCGTATGGCGGCGGACTTCTTCCGGATCCACTTTGATGCGGGCAACGCCGGTGTCCATCGCGGCTTTGGCGACAGCGGCTGCCACTGCCGGGGCAACGTTCGGGTCGAAAGCGCCGGGGATGATGTAGTCTTCACGGAGTTCGCTGTCCGGAATCAGATCAGCGATGGCGTGGGTCGCGGCCCGTTTCATTTCCTCGTTGATCCGATGGGCACGGACGTCAATGGCACCGCGGAAGATACCCGGGAATACCAGCACGTTGTTGACCTGGTTCGGCGCGTCCGAGCGGCCGGTGCCAACGACCCGGGCCCCTGCCTCCTTGCCGGCGGCATACGTTGTCTCCGGGTTCGGGTTCGCCATAGCCAGAACGATAGCGTCCTTATTCATGCTGCGGATGATTTCCGGCGTGAAGACGTTTGCCTGGGAAACGCCGAGAAGGACGTCGGCTCCCCTGGCCGCGTCGGCGAGGCTGCCCTTCCTCTTTTCAAGGTTCGTCCGCTTCAGGAGCTCCGCCTGCACGCGGTTAATCCGGGACATATCCATGCCCTCGTACATCATGCCCTTGGAGTTGATCATCGTGATATGCTTCGCGCCGAGACTCAGGAGCAGCCGGACGATAGCGGTGCCGGCCGCACCGGCGCCGTTGGCCACGATGCGGACATCGGCAATGTCCTTCTTCACCAGCCGGAGAGCCCCCAGCATGGCGGCGCCGCAGGCGATGGCGGTGCCGTGCTGGTCGTCGTGGAAAACCGGGATATCCATTTTCTCGATCAGCGCGTCTTCGATGTCATAGCATTTCGGCGACTCGATGTCCTCGAGATTGATGCCGGCAAAGTTCGGTTGGAGGTAGCGGACGGTCTCGATGAACTTTTCCTTATCGGAGGTGTCGAGGCAGATGGGCACGGCGTCCACGTCGCCAAATACCTTATAGAGAACGGCCTTACCCTCCATGACCGGCAGCCCTGCCTCCGGGCCGATGTTGCCGAGACCCAGCACCCGGGTGCCGTCAGTGACGACGGCCACCATGTTACCGCGACAGGTATATTCAAAGGATAAATCCTTGTCATCCTTGATTTTCCGGCATGGTTCCGCGACGCCCGGTGTATAGAGCACAGAAAGGTCGTGCCCATCCGTCAGCTTCGCTTTGGGAATCGTTTCCAACTTACCGTTGTGCTGCTTATGGACGCGAAGGGCTTCTTCATTCAAATCCACTTGTCATTCCTCCTTCAATATGTGTTGAGAAAAACGAAGGATAGCGCGAAAACGCATTTCCTATACTATCAGTATAGTCTTTGTGCCCCATTCCGTCAATATGGTTTCACGCCCTCCCCCGTCCGGCTGGTTTTCGTTTTCGGTTTTTGTCCGGCGGCAAAGCAGGAAAACGGTACCGGGGCGGCGAAATACCTCAGGCAGGAAATTGCAGCGGATTGGAAAAGGCAGGCCGAGGGAAAGGGGGACGGACAGCGTGGAGTGGGAAGACGATCTGGCGCGGCTCAAAGGCGTCGGCCCGAAGAAGACGACCGCGCTGGCGCGGTTGGGGCTGGGGACGCTGTACGATCTCCTGACGTACTATCCGCGGACGTACATCGACCAGACGGCGCTGACGCCGCTGGGCAGGCTCCGGGCCGGCGACGAAGCGACGGTGTCGGGACTGCTGATGAATCTCAAGGAACGGCGCGCGCAGAGCGGTGTCCATGTCCTTACCGCAATCATCAGCGACGGGAGCGGCTATCTGTCGTTGACCTGGTTCAATCAGTCCTTTCTCAAGAAGAAACTCCTGCCGGGCCGGCGAATCCTGGCTACGGGAAAGGCCAACTACGCTTACGGCGGATATGGGGGCCTCGCCATGACGAACCTGGCGGCGCTGGAAATCCTCGACCCGGCGGCGGAGCCGGAGCCGCATGGGATGCTGCCGGTCTATCCGGCGACGGAGACGCTGACGCAGAATTTCTTCCGCCAGGCGGTACGTCAGCTTTTGACGGAGTGCCCGGCCATTCCGGAGGTGCTGCCGGATTCGGTGCGCCGGCGTTACGGGCTGCCTGACCGGGCCGATGCCTTCCGGCAGGTCCATTTCCCCGACAATCCGGCGGGGCTGGAGACAGCCCGGACACGGCTGGCGTTTGAGGAGCTGTACCTCATCCAGTGTGGCTTACTGCTGATGAAGCGCAAGAGCCAGCGGCAGGACCGGGCCATCCGCCATCTGATGAACAGTCAGCTGGTGGAGCGGGTCTACGCGTCGCTGCCCTTTTCCCTGACAGAGGAACAGGAACGGACCTGGCGGGAAATCGCTGCCGATATGGAGAAGCCGGAGACGATGCGGCGGCTGGTGCAGGGTGACGTGGGCTCCGGCAAGACGGTCATTGCCCTGTTGGCGCTGGTGAAAACGGTGGAGAACGGTTACCAGGGAGCGCTGATGGCCCCGACGGAGATCCTGGCCCGGCAGCATTACGATACGTTCACGGAAATGCTGTCAGGGACCGACATCCGTCTCGGACTGCTTTCCGGCCGGCTGGGGGCAAAGCAGCACCGGGAGATGCTGGAACAGATTGCCGCCCATGAAGTGGATATCGTCATTGGCACCCACGCCCTGATTCAGGACAAGGTGCGATACGACAACCTGGGGCTGGTGGTAACCGATGAGCAGCACCGCTTCGGCATCGCGCAGCGGGCGGAACTCACGAAAAAGGGGGCCCGGACGCCGGATGTGCTGGTCATGACGGCGACGCCCATTCCCCGGACCATGACGCTCACGGTGTACGGCGATCTTGATGTTTCCCGCATCGAGAACCTGCCCCCGGGGCGGCGTCCGGTGCGGACCTTTGCCCGTCAGGCTTCCCGTCGGCCACTCATTTATCAGTTCGTGAAGAAGGAGATCCTGGCCGGGCGACAGGCCTATGTGGTCTGCCCGCTGATCGAGGAGGGAGAGGAAACGACGCTGCCCTCGGCGGAACGGGTCTATGAGGAACTCACCGGGGGGCTGTTCAAAGGCATTCCCTGCGGGCTGGTTCACGGGCGGCTGAAGCCGAAAGAGAAGGAAGCGGTCATGCAGTCTTTTTATCAGGGAGAAACAAAGCTCCTGGTGGCTACAACGGTCATCGAAGTCGGCGTCAACGTGCCCAACGCGACGGTCATGGTGGTGGAGAACGCCGACCGCTTCGGCCTGGCCCAGCTTCATCAGCTCAGGGGGCGCATCGGCCGGGGACCGTTTCCGTCTTATTGTATCCTAATTGCCGGGGGCAACTCCACTACCGCCTGGGAGCGACTGGCCACGCTGGAGCGCACCGCCAGCGGCTTCGACCTGGCGGAGGAAGACCTGCGGCTACGGGGGCCGGGGCAGTTCTTTGGCTCCATGCAGCACGGATTGGGGGACCTCAAGATTGCCAATGTCCTGCGAGATACGGACATCCTGCTGAAAGCCCGGCAGGCGGCCGCCGAGACCATGACCCGGGAGGAGGATCTGGCCTATGTGCGGCAGGTTCTGATGCTGCAATACAAGCGCCGCTTTGCCAATGTGGCGCGGGTGTGAACGGGAACTGCGGGGATGGAAGGACCGGCAAGGCCCCGGGTAAAGAGGATTCCACTGGAAATATAGAATAGGAAAGGGACAGGAAAACGGAGGCGCGTATGAAAATTTTCATGAATTCCACGGCTTACATCCTGGCGCCGGCGGAAACGGCCTCGGGAGGACCGGAGCTTTTGCATCAACTGGCGTCGTATCTCCTGCGGCGGGGCGTGGACGCCCGCATGTACTATGTGCCGCACGATGTGCCGGATCCGGTGCCGGCGGCGTACCGCAAATATCATCTGCCGGTGGCGGACGGGATTATCGATCGTCCGGAAAACCTCCTGGTCATGCCCGAGGGCATGGAGTTGTTTCCGGTGCAACACATCCGTCGGATTTTCTGGTGGCTCAGCGTCGATACCTGGTTGTCGCACACGATCAAGGTCCTGCTTAGGGAGCGTGAGGGTGACCTGCTGGCGCAGCCCTTTCCGCGGTGCTTCTATTTCCAGACGGACATCCCGCTGACCCACTGGGTGCAGTCGGAATACGCCCGGCGGTTCCTGCTGCTGAACGGGGTGCCGAAGGAGAAGATCCACTATGTCAGCGATTACCTGAACCCGGTGTTTTTGGCGCAAAGCGGAAAGAGCCGCGGGCCCCGGCAGGACATCGTGGCCTACAATCCCCTGAAAGGCGAGGCGTTCACGAGAGCGCTGACGGCAGCGGCCCCCGACATCGGCTGGCGTCCCATAAAAAATATGAGCCCCCGGGAAGTCCGGGAGCTGTTGCAAAGCGCGAAGGTCTATATCGATTTTGGCCATCATCCGGGCAAGGACCGCATTCCCCGGGAGGCGGCCGTCAGCGGCTGCTGTATCATCACCGGGCGCCTCGGGGCGGCAGGAAATGAGATCGACGTGCCCATCCCCGAAGAATTCAAGTTTGCGGATCGGGAAGAGAATATCCCGGCCATTCTGGAAAAAATACGGTATCTGCTGGCACATTACGAAGAAGCGTCGCCGAAGTTCGACGCTTACCGGGAGAAAATCCGGCAGGAGCCGGCACAGTTCGCGAAGGATGTGGACGCGGCCCTGACGTATCACTTTTCGCCCCGGAGGGGGAAGCGGACGGCGTTGCTTCCGCTGAACGAGAAAGGCGTCTGCGTCTGGCGGGAAGCCAGGGCCATGCCGGAATTCGATATCCGCTGCTTCGTGGACGCGGAAAGCGCCGGAACGGAAAGGCGCGACGGAGCGGCCGTCCTGCCGGTGATCAGCGATGAGGACGCGGCGTTCCTGTATCAGGAAAAGCGTATCGAGCAGTTCCTGTTCTATGCCGACTCGCAGGCAGAGCAACAGGCGTTGCGGGAGCGGTTAGACCGCATGGGGATTGAGGCCCCGGACCGGTTGGAGCTGTAAAGGGCGCGGTTCAGTCCGGCAGTTCGCTTTGCAGGAAATCCCGTACCGCGGTGGCGGTAGGCATGGCCATCGAGGTTTCCAGAAAATCTTTGGCTTCAGATACCGTGATCTGGCTGATAGCCCGGGCAATCTCGGGAAACATGGCCGGATTCATCGACAGGGCGCTGACGCCGAGCGCCAGGAGAAGCGGCGCCGCCAGCGGGTCAGCCGCCATCTCACCGCAAACGGAGACGGGAATCGCGGCCGCGTCACCGCCCTGTACGGTGAAGTCAACGAGCCGCAGCACCGCCGGATGCAGATAATCCCCCAGGGACGCCATCGCCGGGTTCGATCGGTCAGCGGCCAGGGCGTATTGGGTGAGGTCGTTGGTGCCGAGACTCAGGAAGTCGCAATGCGCCCCCAGCGATTCCGCCAGCAGGGCCGCTGCCGGTGTCTCCACCATGACGCCCAGGGGCACGTCTTCGCCGAAGGAAACGCCGGCCCGCTGAAGGTCATGGTAACAGGCGGCAAGGTGTTCGCGTGCCGCCTCGACTTCCGACGCGTCGGTGACCATCGGCAGCAGGATGCTCACAGCCCCCGCGGCGCCCGCCCGCAGAATGGCCCGCAGCTGGGTGCGGAACAGGTCGGGGTGCGCCAGGCTGACCCGGAGTCCCCGCTGGCCCAAAAAGGGGTTGGCTTCTAACGGCAACGGCAGAGCCCGGAGCGGTTTGTCGCCGCCGATGTCGAGGGTGCGGATGACGCAGCGCTTGCCCCCGGCGGCTTCAACGGCGGTTCGATAGGCCCGGTACTGTTCTTCTTCGTCTGGCAGGGTATCCCGTCCCAGGAACAGGAACTCCGAGCGCAGCAGGCCGATGCCCTCGGCGCCGGCGGTCATCGCCTTTTCCACTTCGGCGGAGCTGGCGGCGTTGGCAAGCAAGTGGAGCTTCAAACCGTCCCGGGTAATGGCGCCAAGGCCGGCCCATTCCCGTCGCTTTTTCGCCTCCCGCCGGGCCACGATGGCGGTCGCCTCCACTGCCGCGATGTCGGCGGCGGTGGGGTCGGTGTTCACGATGCCGGCATCGCCGTCCAGCAGAGCGGTCGCCCCCTCGGGCAACTTCTCCAGCGCCGCGCCGAGACCGACAACGGCTGGAATGCCCCGGGCTCGCGCTAGAATTGCTGCGTGAATCGTGGCGCTTCCGCCGCCCAGGATGACACCGGCCAGCCGTTCCGCCGGCAGGGTACCCAAAAGTTCCGGCGAGACCTCCTGCCCGGTCACCAACAGCGCCCCCTCGGGCAATGACTCCCTGGCCCCGGTGAGTGCCCGGACAAGGGATTGACCGATGTCCCGTACATCGGCGGCCCGTTCCCGCAAATACCCGTCCGCCAGTGCCTCCAGCATGGCGGCCTGCTTATCGGCGGCGGCGAGGATGGCGGTAGGGGCGTCTTTCCCGTTGGCGATTTCCTGCCCGGCGCTCTGAAGAAGCGTCGGATCGATGGCCATCAGGGCATGGGCCTCCAGAATGTCTGCCGCTTCCGTTTCGCCCTGCCGTCGGCGTTCGTCGGCCGCTTTGTTCAGCTCTGTCGCCAACCGCCCGGAGGCCGCCTCCAGCCGCTGGCGTTCCTCGGCCGCTGTCCCTGGCACATACGTCTCCGGTCGCGCTTTGCCCCGTTCGTCGGGGCGGAATATCCGGCCGCAGGCGA
>JAFSWT010000064.1 GCA_017444395.1 Schwartzia sp. (in: firmicutes)
GGACGGATCGTCGTGGATGCGCCGAGCAGTAGTGCGATTGGCCAGTTGGCCAAGTCGATTGCATGATGAGTATTTGCATCGCCAGGAATACAGATTTGATGCGGGGTAAAAATTTTTACCGAGAACTTCTTGACACATACGCTGCCGCTTTTTTTATTGCTTTACAAGAGGAAATGGTGTAGAATAAAGATGTATGGATAGCTGTTGATAACTAACAGATTACTGGCAAAGTACCCATCAACCGTTGGTAAATCAAGCAACGTACATTTTATGAATAATATAAGATGTATGGGAGTATATCCATGAGGGAAAGAAGGAACGTGTCCTCATGGCAAAAATACGCGGACAACAGGAAAAAGAGGGGGATTCATTTTGGAAACTTCAACCGTCGTCGGATTGATCATGGGCTTGATTTCGATTTTCGTCGGCATGGTCATCAAGGGCGCGCCGCTTTCAGCGCTGAACAATCCGGCCGCGTTCCTGATCATCATCTGCGGCACGTTCTCCTGCCTGTTCACCGGCTTTCCGATGGAGAACATGAAAAACTTCCCGGTGTTGCTGAAAAAGACGTTGAACCGGCCGAAACTCCAGTCCCGGAGCGACCTCGTGAACATGTTCATCGAGCTTTCGCAGATTGCCCGCCGCGAAGGTATTCTGGCCCTTGAAGGCAAGGTGCAGGAGATTGAGGATCCGTTCTTCAAGACCGGCCTGGGCATGGTCATCGACGGCATGGATCCGGAGTTCGTCAGCGACGTTCTCGACGCCGAGCTTTCCGTCATGGCGGCCCGCCACGCCGAGGGACGTCTGATGTTCAAGCAGGCCGGTACTTACGCGCCGACGCTGGGCGTGCTGGGCGCCGTGGTCGGTCTGATCGCGGCTCTGGGTAACATGAACGATATCGACAAGCTGGGCCACGCGATCGCGGCGGCCTTCGTCGCGACAATCCTTGGTATTTACACGGGCTACGTGCTCTGGCTGCCGTTCGAGAACAAGCTGAAGCTGTTCTCGGAAATGGAAATCAGCCAGAAGCGCATGATCATCGAGGGCATCTTGTCCCTGCAGGCCGGCGATTCCCCGACGGCCATCGAGGCCAAACTGATGGTATTCATCCCGCAGTCCGAGCGGGCAGCGATCAAGAAGGAGGGCGGAGCCATGGCGAAGAAGAAACACGCGGAACCCCACGAAGAAGAAGCCGGCGAGGCCTGGTTACTTCCTTATTCCGATCTCATGACGCTGCTTCTGGCACTCTTCCTCTGCCTGTTCTGCATGTCGAAGGTTGACGGCGGTAAGGCGAAAGCCATGGGAGCGGCGTTCACCAAAGCCTTCAGCCTGGGCGGCGGCGGCGGTTTCCTGCTGATGGGCCTCGGCCCCGGCCTGGGCATGGGCGGCGGCGGCAGCGGCGACGGGACCGGCGCTGAGGACAACGGCAACGGTGCCTATATGATTGAGAACCAGACGCTGGAGTATATGCAGCGCAGCCTCGACAACTACATCCAGGAGAACCACCTGGAGACGAACCTGCGCACGAATATGACCGAGGACGGGCTGATGATCCGCATCAAGGAGAAGGCGCTGTTCCCGTCCGGATCGGCGGAGCTCGTGCCGGAGTCGCAGCTTGTCGGCCCGGTGGTGGCGGGCCTTTTGGCGGCCATCCCCGAGCGCGTCATCATCACCGGCCATACCGACAACGTGCCCATCAATACGCCGCAGTATCCTTCCAACTGGGAGCTGAGCTCGGCCCGGGCACTGAACTTCATGAAATTCCTGCTGGCGTCCAACGCCTCCCTGAATCCGGCCCGTTTCAGCGCTACCGGCTACAGCGAGTACCGGCCGGTAGCCTCCAACGAGACCGAGGAAGGCCGGTCGCAGAACCGCCGGGTGGAAATCCTGATTGCCCGCAGCTTCAAGATGGCCGAGGGCACGCTGGTCGCGCAATGACAGGAAGGTTGGCATCTTAAAGCGAAAATGGCAAAACGGGCTGTTCCGATTGTATGCGGCAGCCCGTTTTCTGTGACAGCGGGAGGTTTTTTTCGTGATAGTGGGGACGGGCGTCGATATCGTGGAGATTGGTCGGGTGGCCAGGGCCATTGAGAACCGTCGTTTCCGGGAGCGCGTCTACACGCCGGCGGAGCAAACCTACTGCGACGCCCGGGGCAGCGGTCGGGCGGCTTCCTATGCGGCCCGCTGGGCGGCGAAGGAGGCGGTCATGAAAGCGCTGGGGACAGGGCTTTCGGGCGGCAGCCTGACCGAGATCGAGATTGAACGTGACGAAAAGGGATGTCCGGGCGTCCGCCTCACCGGTGAATTCGCGGCCCGGGCGGCGGCGCTGGGGGCCTCACGGATATGGCTTTCCCTGAGCCATGCCAAAGAATACGCGGTAGCTTCATGCAATATAGAGGAGGAATCGGTCCAATGAAAGTGGCAATGGTAGAGGAAATGCGTCAGATTGACAAACTGGCCGGGGAGAAATACGGCATCCCGGAAGCAATCCTGATGGAAAACGCCGGCCGGGCGGTGGCCGGGGTCGTCGTCGATGAGCTGGCCGGTGTCGCCGGGAAGACCATCTGCGTATTGGCGGGAGCGGGCAACAACGGGGGCGACGCCTTCGTGGCGGCCCGTCATCTGGCGAACCACGGCGCCCAGGTCAAGGTGTTCCTGGTCGGCGACACGGATAAGCTCACCAAGTCCGCGGCGCAGAACCGAGACATCTGCCAGAAGATGGGCATTACGGTGCAGACACTGGCGGCGGAACGGGACTGGGAAAAGTTCGCGCTGCTGCTGAAGCTGGCCGACGTCATCGTGGACGGGCTCCTGGGGACAGGGGTCAAAGGCCCGCTGCGCAATCCCTTCGACAAGGTCATCGAAATGGTCAACGAAGCGGGCCGTCCGGTGGTCGCCATCGACATCCCCAGCGGCGTTGACGCCGGCAGCGGCGGCGTTCCCACTGCGGCCATCAAAGCCGACGTCACCGTGACCTTCGGCCTGCCGAAAACCGGCCATTTCTTCTGCCCCGGAGCCGCGAACACCGGCCGGCTGGTTGTCGATGACATCAGCCTGCCTCAGACGCTGCTGACCGATCGCGGCATCCTGCAGGAGTATTTTGATGATGAGTATGTCCGGGCGCTGTTGCCGTCGCGCCCGATTGACGCCCATAAGGGGTCCTGCGGCCGGGTGCTGGTCGTCGCCGGCTCCAACGGCATGACCGGGGCGGCGGCCCTGGCCAGCGAGGCGGCGCTCCGCAGCGGCGCCGGTGTGGTGACGCTGGCGACGGCGGAAAGCCTGACGAACCTCTTTGCCATGAAGCTCACTGAAGTCATGACGCGGCCGCTGCCGGAGGCCAGCCCCGGCATCCTCGGCCATGAAGCGCTGGAGCCGCTCAAGAAGATGATGGAGGAGTTCGACACCGTGCTCATGGGGCCGGGGCTGGGCCGCGATCCGGCGACGCTGAACCTCATCTGGCAGGCGGCGAGAGCGGTCAGGAAGCCGCTGGTGCTGGACGCCGACGCGCTCTACGCCTTTGCCGGCCATGCCGAGACCTTTGTCCAGGCAGGGGACCCGCTGGTGCTGACGCCGCATCTGGGCGAGATGGCCATGCTCCTCGGCCTTTCCGTCGAGGCGCTGCGGGCCAATCTCGTTCCCTGCTGCCGCAAAGCCGCCACCGATTGGAACGCGATCCTGGTGGTCAAGAGCGAATGCACGCTGGTGGCCTATCCCGACAGCCGCGTTTTCCTGACCTCTAAAGGGAATCCCGGCATGGCGACGGCCGGCTCCGGCGACGTGCTGGCGGGAACGATTGCCGGCCTGATGAAGCAGATGCCGGCGGCCGACGCGCCACAGCTCGGCGTCTATCTCCACGGGTCAGCGGGCGATATCGCGGCCGGCGAAGCCGCGGAGGGGCTTATGGCCGGCGACATCCTGCGTCATCTTCCCACTGCCCGACGCCAGCTCATGGCAACGGGTGGCCAGATCGTATAACCGTATTTTTTCGCCCGGTGGTTTCCACCGGGCGTCCCGTTCATTCCCGGCTGGCGCGCCCCGGAGGTCCGGGGAACGGTCACGGGTGTTCCCTAAGGAGGGCTGGACATGGAATTGAACCTGTTCTTCGTGACCAACAGTGTACTGCTCGGCGTGGGGCTGGCCATGGATGCCTTCTCGGTCTCCCTGGCCAACGGGTTGGGAGAGCCGCGCATGGGGCTGCGACGCATGTGCCTGATTGCCGGGACCTATGCCTTCTTCCAGGCGTTGATGCCAATGACCGGCTGGTTCTGCGTCCATACCATCGTCGAGATGTTCCAGAAGGTCACGCCCTTCATTCCCTGGATTGCCCTGGCGCTGCTGGTTTACATCGGCGGGGGCATGATTCGTGAGGGCCTGACGGGCGGCGCCAATGACGGGCCGCGGACCGCGCTTTCCGGCCGGGCGCTGTTGCTTCAGGGGGTGGCGACCTCCATCGACGCCCTCTCGGTGGGCTTCACCATTGCGAAATATCACACCGCGGCGGCGCTGGCATGTTCGCTGATCGTCGCCGGCGTGACATTCATCATCTGTATGATCGGCCTGGCCCTCGGCAAGCGCTTTGGTCTCCATCTCGCCGGCCGGGCTCTGATCCTGGGCGGGGTGATTCTCATCGCCATCGGCCTGGAGATCTTTGTGAACGGCGTTCTGCGGTGAAGCGGATATTTTCACCGGCAAAAGAAAAGGGACTATCGCACTTTTACGGGCGGTGGTCCCTTTTTTATTTATCCTTTACAGGTTCGCGCCCTTTACGGGGAATGCGTCCCCTGGCCGTCCGTTGAACGATGTCCGGTTTCGTCGTAAGCAAGTTTCCCTGGAATGATACTTCCGCCGGAAAAAAACCGATACAAGCGCAAGAAAAAATGGTATAATAGACGCGGATTATTGTTCGTCCCGTTTTCCGCCAGGCGCCGGCCAGGCGGGAGGACGGACGGGCGCGGGGCGCCTTTGGCGACATTATACAGGTGGTGATGGGAACGGCGGCAGGAATCATTGATTTACATACGCACTCGACGGCTTCCGACGGCAGTTTCTCGCCGGCGGAGCTGGCGTGGCACGCGAAGCGGCAGGGGCTTTCCGCCTTTGCGCTGACCGACCACGATATCATCCTGGGCAACGATGAAGCGGCGAAGGCCGCCGCCGAGGCCGGGGTGGACTTCATTCCCGGGATGGAACTCACGGTGGATTATCTCGGGCGACCGATCCATGTGGTATCATTGGGCTTTGACGCCGGGCATCCGGCGTTCCGGGAAATGTACCGGGGTATCCGGCGGCAAAAGGAGGACGGCATCCAGGCGCTGGTGGACGGCATCCGGGCGAGGGGCGTCGATATTACGATGAAAAAGGTCCTGGCGATGGCGAATGAGCCGCTGGATTACTATGATGTCATGCGGTATCTCGTCTCGCTTCATCTCGACCTGAAGGGAAAGTCGGCCTGGGAGGTCTACATCGAGCCGGTGCTGGCCGAGATTGGCTGCAACAAGAACGCGGAGCCCCGGCAGGCTTTTGCCGCGATCCACGCGGCCGGCGGGGTGACGTCCCTGGCGCATTTCCACAAGCGGCTGGGGCTCAAGGGTTTGTCCCGGGAGGAGCAGGCGTCGGCCATACGGGAACTTCACGCGATGGGCCTGGACGGCATGGAGTATTGGTATCCGTCCTATACGGAGGAGGATCGCGCTTTCGTGGCGTCGATGATTGACGAGCTCGGTCTGATGGCCACCGGCGGGACGGATTTCCACGGCATTCACCGGCCGGGCATTGAGATGGGCACGGGTCGGGACGGCAATCTCGCCATCCCCGCTGAGGCGTTGGTGGATATCAAGGCGCGCATCGCCCGCTATCATGCCCGTTGACAGTAAATGGTACAAAGGAGGCAGATATTCATGAAAAAATGGGTTTGCAGCGTTTGCGGATGGATTTACGATGAGGCGGCGGGGGATGCCGAGCACGATCTGGCGCCGGGCGTTCCTTTCGAGGAATTGCCGGAGGATTTTGTCTGCCCCCTTTGCGGCGTGGGCAAGGATATGTTTGAGCAGCAGGAATGAAACGATTGCCTGATGACGGTGAAATAAGGGGCGGACACAGGCAGCGTCCTGTATTATTGTAAAGGGAGGATTTTTCAGGAATGAAGGTTACAGTTGTCGGCGCCGGGAATGTGGGCGCTACGGTCGCCAATGTCATCGCGATGAAGAATTTCGCCAGCGAGGTTGTCCTGCTGGATATCAAGGACGGCATTGCCGAGGGCAAGGCGATGGACATGATGCAGTCGGCGACGATGCTCGGCATTGATACCATGATTACCGGCGTCACCAACGACTACGCGGCGACGTTCGGCTCCAAGGTCGTCGTCGTCACCTCCGGTATGCCGCGCAAGCCCGGCATGACCCGGGAGGAGCTCATCGGCGTCAACGCGAAGATCGTCAAGGGCGTGGTCGAGCAGGTGCTGGCGTATTCGCCGGACGCCATCCTCATCATCATCTCGAATCCGATGGACGCCATGACGTATCTGACATTGAAGAGCACGAAGCTGCCCCGGAACCGGGTACTCGGCCTGGGCGGCCTGCTGGACAGCGCCAGGTTCAAGTATTTCATCGCCCGGGCGCTGCACCAGGCGGGCATCCCGGCTTCGCTGACCGATGTGGACGGCATGGTGGTCGGCGGCCACAACGACAAGACGATGGTGCCGGTGGTAAGCTACGCGGCCTATCGCGGCATCCCCATCACCAAGATCCTTTCCACGGCGGCGGTCAACGAGGTGGTGGCCCAGACGAAGAAGGGCGGGGCCACGCTGACCAGCCTCATCGGGACCTCGGCCTGGTACGCGCCGGGCGCGGCGGTGGCGACGCTGGTGGGCTCCATTGTCACCGATGCCCGCAAGCTGATTCCCTGCTGCGTCTATCTCGACGGCGAATACGGCGAGCACGATATCTGTATCGGCGTCCCGGTCATCCTCGGCGCCAAGGGCGTCGAGCGCATCGTGGACGTGGATCTGGAAAGCTCGGAGCGGGCCGCGTTCGACGCCAGCGTCAAAGCGGCGCGGGACACGAACGCGCTGCTGGGGGATGCCCTGAAGTGATTATCTCCTGACGATGAGACCCCCCATGCTGCATGGGGGGTCTTGCTTTCGGGAGCGCCAGCCATGAAGGAAAGGCAAGGGATTAACTATGAGTCTCAACGAAACACCACTGGCGAATCGCCTGCATATCGGCCTTTTCGGTCGCCGCAACAGCGGCAAGTCATCGCTGCTCAACGCCCTGACCGGCCAGCAGGCGGCGCTGGTGTCCGATACGCCCGGCACCACCACCGATCCGGTCTATAAGGCGATGGAACTGGCCGGAGCCGGGCCGGTGGTTTTCATCGACACCGCCGGCTTCGACGATGTCGGGGAACTGGGCGGGAAGCGGGTGGGGAAGACCCGGCTGGCCGCCGAAAAAACGGACATCGCGCTGCTGCTGTTCGCGGCGGGCGACGACTGGACGGAGGAACTTCGCTGGGTGAAGTGGTTTCAGGCGCGAAAGACGCCGCTGGCCGTCATCGTGAGCCGCGTGGACGAGCGGGCAGATGCGGGGGCGGCGGCAAAGGCGGTGGAGGAAGCGACGGGGCTTCAGCCGCTTTGCGTCAGCGTACGGGACGCAAACAGCGTCGAAGCGGTGCGGCAGACGATTCTCCGTCTGGTGCCGGAAGAATACGATGACATCAGCGTCACCGGCGGGCTGGCGCGTCCCGGGGACACGGTGCTCCTGGTGATGCCCCAGGACATCCAGGCTCCGAAGGGACGGCTGATCCTGCCCCAGGTGCAGACCATCCGCGACCTGCTGGAAAAATCCTGCGTCGTCGTGGCGGTGACGACGGCCGCCCTGCCTGAAGCACTGGCGCGGCTGAAGGAGCCGCCGGCGCTCATCATCACCGATTCGCAGGCTTTTGCCGGGGTTTATGCCCAAAAGCCGCGGGAGAGCCGGCTGACTTCGTTTTCGGTTCTCTTCGCCGCTTATAAGGGCGATATCGAATACTACGCCGCCTCGGCGGAAAAACTCGATGAACTGCCGCCGACGGCCCGCGTCCTGATCGCCGAGGCCTGCACGCATAAGCCGCTGGACGGTGATATCGGCCGGATAAAGATTCCGGCGGCCCTCAAAAAGCGCCTGGGCCCGAATATCACGATTGACGTCAGAAGCGGCAACGATTTTCCCCGGGACCTCACGCCCTATGACCTCGTCATCCATTGCGGCGGCTGTATGTTCAACCGGCGCTACGTCCTGTCGCGGGTGGCCGACGCCAAAGCCCAGGGCGTGCCGATGACGAACTACGGCATCCTGCTGGCCAAGCTGGCCGGGATCTTGGACAAGATCGAACTGCCGGCGGAGTGAGGGGGGGAGGGACAATCCGCCAAACACTCTTTGCGAATCAGCGAATGAAAAGCCGTCGCCCGGACTATTCCGAACGACGGTTTTTTTATATGCGTCACCGATAAATCGACAGGAAGAATAATGCCGCGCTGAAGGTTTTGTTTGCGCCATTCCCTTTTTTGTGTGATAATAGATTCGGCAAGGCAACTCTACCACGAAGGGCGGCGCGACAATGGCGAAATTTGACGCGGTACTCGAAAAATACCGCAAAAACTCTTTCAGCGAAAAGGACAAAGGAACACGCTTTGAGCGTTTGATGAAATGCTTTTTGCTGTCCTATGAAGTATATCGCGGAAAGTTTGCCCGTGTATGGCTTTGGAACGAGTTTCCCTGCCGTAAGGACTTTGGCGGCAAGGATATCGGCATCGACCTCGTGGCGAAGACGATCGAGGGCGACTACTGGGCGGTGCAGTGCAAATGCTATCAGGAAACGTCGGTTATCGACAAGCCCGCCGTCGATTCGTTCCTCGCCGCCTCCGGCAGGAGTTTCATCGACGAAGAAGGCCGTGCGGCGAAATTCATCCAGCGGCTTTGGATTTCTACGACAAATCATTGGAACAAGACCGCCGAAAAGACTGTGGAGAACCAAGACCCGCCTTTCACCCGCCTGGGATTATCCCAGCTTCGGGAGGCCGCCGTAGATTGGGACGCCCTCGAAAAGGGAGCGTCCGGCCAAAAGGCGCGCCTTGCCTCGTCCCGCAAGCCCAGACCGCACCAGCAGGACGCCATCGACGCCGCCCATCAATACTACAAGACGAATGAACGCGGCAAGCTCATCATGGCCTGCGGCACGGGCAAGACCTACGCCGCGCTGAAAATCGCCGAGCGCGAAACGGACGGGCACGGCTTCGTGCTGTTCCTTGTGCCCTCTATCGCGCTCCTCGCGCAGACGCTTTCCGAGTGGAGCAAATACGCGGAAAACGACATGGACGCAATCTGCGTCTGCTCCGACGCCGCCGCATCGAAGGAAACCGGCGACGAAATGCACAGCGTCGATCTCGCTCTGCCCGCCACAACCGACAGCAAGCAGGTTGCCTCCCGTATCCGGCAGGCGCGGCTTCGTGCTATCGCCGCCAAAGAAAAGAGCGGCATGACCGTCGTTTTTTCCACCTACCAATCCGCTGAAATCGTTTCCAAAGCGCAAAAGGAACTGCTGTCCAAAGCCAACGCCGGGGAAAAAGCGGCGGGCGTCTATACCTTTGACCTTATCATTTGCGATGAGGCGCACCGGACGACGGGCGTTACGTTGAAAGGCGAGGAGGAATCCGCTTTCGTCCGCGTCCACGACAAGGATTTCCTGCAAGCGAAGCGCCGTCTTTACATGACCGCGACGCCGCGCCTCTATACCGACGAATCGAAGAAGAAAGCGGCGGCGAAGGATGCGCTGCTCTGCTCGATGGACGACGAAGCGCTTTACGGCGCGGAGATATATCGTATCGGTTTTGGCGAGGCCGTGGAAAAACATTTGCTTTCCGATTATAAAGTTATCGTGCTGACTATTGGCGATGACCAGATTCCGCCCGCGCTGCAAAGCATCATCTCCGACGGGACAAACGAAATCCAGACCGACGACATTTCCCGGCTCATCGGCTGCATCAACGCCCTTTCCAAGCGCATGATT
This sequence comes from Schwartzia sp. (in: firmicutes), assembly GCA_017444395.1. Lineage (GTDB taxonomy): Bacteria > Bacillota > Negativicutes > Selenomonadales > Selenomonadaceae > RGIG3544. The sequence continues at coordinate 10,042 of JAFSWT010000064.1, forward strand.
GAGCAGTCGAAGCTCCTCGCCGAGGTCGATCCCGCGCCCATGCACACCGCTGTCGCTTTCTGCTCGAACATCAAGAATTCCCAGCGTATCACGAGCGTTTTCAACGAATGCAAGGACGCCTACTACGAATCCCTTTCCGAGGCCAACCGCGCGAAAACTGTCCGCATTGAATCCCGGCACGTTGACGGCACGATGGGGGCCAGCCTGCGCGATGAAAAACTGACGTGGCTGAAAAACACGCCGCGGGACGGCAACGAGTGCCGCATCCTGACGAATGTGCGCTGCCTGTCCGAAGGCGTGGACGTACCGAGCCTCGACGCGGTACTCTTTCTCTCCGCCCGGAACAGCCAGGTGGATGTGGTGCAGTCCATCGGGCGCGTCATGCGCACGGCGGCGGGCAAGAAATACGGCTATATCATCATCCCGGTCATTGTCCCGGTCAGCGAAAACCCGGAGGACGTGCTGGATGACAACAAGGCGTTTTCCGTCGTCTGGTCGGTGCTGAACGCGCTCCGCGCTCACGATGACCGCTTCAACGCGCTCGTGCATAAAATCGCGCTGAACAAAAAGGACAATACGGGCCGCTTCATCGTCGGCGCCGTTCCGTCCGATGGCGACAATCAACAGGGCGGCGGGCAGACGAAAGGGGCAGGTAGCGCGTCCGGCGCCGGAAGCGACGGAGACGAAGCGGGCAGCGCGGCGGAGCAAGCGGCGCAGCGATTCCAGCAGACGACGCTCTATTTTGACGAATTGACGGGGGCCATCTATGCCCGCATGGTCGAAAAAGTCGGCGACAAGCGCTATTGGGAGCAATGGGCGCAGGACGTGGCGAAAATCGCCGCCCGGCACAAGACGCGGATTGCCGAACTCGTGCAGAAGGACAAAAAGCACCGCGACGCGTTCCGCAAGTTTATGGACGGCCTGCACACGAACATCAATCCCTACATCGAGGCCGAGGACGCGATGGAAACGCTGGCCCAGCATTTGATTACCCAGCCCGTTTTCGAGGCACTTTTCGAGAACTATTCCTTCGTGAAGAATAACTCTGTCTCCCAGGCCATGCAAAGAATCCTCGCGCTTCTCGAAGACGACGGCATGGAAAGCGACCGGGAAACCCTCGACCGCTTCTACAAGTCCGTCCGCGAACGCTGCTCCGGCATCACCGGCGCCGAGGAGCGGCAAAAAATCATTGTGGAGCTTTACGACAAATTCTTCAAGACCGCTCTGCCCAAGACCGTCGGCAAGCTCGGCATCGTCTATACCCCGGTGGAAGTGGTGGACTTCATCCTGCATTCGGTGGACGACGTGCTGAAAAAAGAATTTCGCCGCGCCCTGACCGATGAGAACGTCCATATCCTCGACCCCTTCACGGGCACGGGGACATTCATCACGCGCCTCCTGCAAAGCGGGCTGATCAAGGCAAAAGACCTCACGCGGAAGTACGAGAAGGAACTCCACGCCAACGAGATTGTGCTGCTGGCATACTATATCGCCAGCATCAACATCGAAAACGCCTACCATGACCTTGTGAAAACCGAGGAATACACGCCTTTCGACGGCATCTGCCTGACCGACACCTTCCAACTGGGCGAAAGCGGCGCGGATGCGGCGCTTTTCACTGAGGTATTCCCGAAAAACTCCGCCCGCGTCGAAAAGCAGCGGAAACTGCCGATTCGCGTGATTATCGGCAACCCGCCGTACTCGGTGGGACAACGGAGCGCCAATGACAATGCGCAGAACGAAAGCTATCCGAAGCTCGAAGCGAAAATCACATCAACTTATGCAACAAACAGTAAGGCAGCTTTGAACAAATCTTTGTATGACAGCTATATCAAGGCATTTCGTTGGGCCTCCGACCGTCTCGACGAGGCGCAGGGCGGCGTCATCGGTTTTGTCAGCAACGCGGGCTGGCTCGATGGTGCAGCCATGGACGGCATGAGGAAATGCCTTGTAAGGGAATTTACTTCCATTTATGTGTTCAATCTGCGGGGTAATCAACGGACACAGGGCGAGACTTCACGGCGGGAGGGCGGCAAGATTTTCGGCTCCGGCTCGCGCACGCCGGTTGCGATTACGTTGCTCGTGAAGAATCCCAGGCAGAAAAAAGAAGCCGCCGACATCTACTATCACGACATCGGCGACTATCTGACACGGGAGGAAAAGCTGGCTAACATCGCAAAATTCGGAAGCTGCATGAACAGCAAATTTCCGGTAACGATGCTACACCCCAATGAATACGGCGACTGGTTGAACCAACGAAATAGTTCGTTTGAGGACATGGTTCCGTTGCTCCCAGCGAAAAGAAATGAAGATAACTCATGCACGGTATTCTGTGGAAATTCTGTGGGGATAAATACAAGCAGGGATTCATGGGTATATAATTTTTCACGTTCTGCCCTTATGGTTAATGTAAAATGCATGATTCAAAACTATAATAAACAAATTGGTAATAATGTAATTGATAAGAATCCCCGAAATATCAACTGGAGTGCTGGTTTATTAAAATGCTTGGATAAGAAATTAACTATCACATTCAGCAAATCCTTCATAAAATACGCATATTATCGCC
>JAFSWT010000065.1 GCA_017444395.1 Schwartzia sp. (in: firmicutes)
AAGTTGGCTCTGCTTGCCTCCCAGAGAGGGAGGTGGCGAGCTTGCGAGCCGGAGGGAGACCCACTGCATGAGAAAACTGCGCAAACCGTCAGTATTCACGCAAACTTTCAAGCATACTTTGCAGCCATGACGCCCTCCCCCCTGGCCGCTTCCCGTACATAGGAGAGCGCGGGTTTGACAGCGGGGGAAAAGGGCGGTATGATATAGAAAGGGTGTTGGACTTTCCGAGCGAAGCGGGGGATTGGCAGGTTCTTCCCAATCGCTGTTTTACACTATGTCAAGCGTTTTGTTCAGTAGGAATTTGCCGCCAACAATCGGAAAAAACCCGGATAAACCCCGTAACAACAAGGTTTTTGCCGTTCGCAGCCATTTTTTCATTTGTCTTTTTGACTTTTTTATGTCAATCATCGTTACCGGTGGCATAGTATAATTTTGCCGGAGTAATAGCACTACAATGGATACCTTGAGGAGGCGTACTGACATGAAAAGAGTTTTCTCGTTGCTGGGGGCGTTGTTGGTTTTCGCGGTGGTGGCCGCCGGGAGCCCGGTGGCGGTGGCGGGTGAGCGGAGCCTTTCGCCGGAGGATACCGCGGGTTTCGTGGAGCTGGCGGAGGCGGTGCCCGATGTCATTTTGGAGGTCCGGTATTATTCGACTTATAATTTCGTCGGCGACCGGGTGGACGGCTATGAGGTCCCCTGCGTCCTGCTGACGCGGGAGGCGGCGGTGGCGCTGAAAGCCGTGGCGGAGGATGTGGCCGGGCAGGGCTACCGGCTGAAGATTTATGACGGCTACCGTCCCCAGGGGGCCGTGGATCATTTCGTGCGGTGGGCAGAGGACCTGGAGGACACGCGCATGAAGCCGTATTTTTACCCGCAAGAGGAAAAGGACGTGCTGTTCGAGAAGGGCTATATCGCCGCCAAATCGGGCCACAGCCGGGGCAGCACCGTTGACCTGACGCTTTTCGATATGGCGACGGGCAAGGAGCTGGATATGGGCGGGACTTTCGATTATTTCGGTATCGAGAGCCATCCCGACTGGTGCGGCAATCCCAATACGCGGCGGTATGAGGGGCACGACGAGGGCGGCATCACCGAGGCGCAGTTCCGCCACCGCATGATCCTGCGGGCGGCGATGCTGCGGCACGGCTTCAAGCCCATTGACGAGGAATGGTGGCATTTCACGCTGAAGGACGAGCCGTATCCCGATACGTATTTCACGTTCCCGGTGCAGCGGCTGGCGAAGTAAGGCGACCGCTGCTATGCCCGTTGCCGGCAGGCGGAAGCCTGTCACCAGCCTGGCAATTGACAACAGGAAGGATGCGGCGGACGGCTTGCCCGTCATCCATATATAATAACGCGAAGGGAGATTTTATTCATGGCCGATCAACTCAAAGGGAAAACCATCTCGAAGGAACAACTCATCAAGGCAATGAAATGCAAGAACGCCGACGAGCTTCTGGCGCTGGCGTAGTCCGAGGGCTTCGAACTGACGAAGGATGAGGCCGAGGCGTACATGGGGGAGCTGGCGGATTTCGAGCTGGACGACAAGATGCTGGAAAAAGCGGCCGGCGGCGTCTGCTGGACGAACTGCCCCGGCGAGGGAAGCTGCGGCCACCATTTCTGCGGGACGGTAGGCTGGCAAGACTTCAGGGAGTGCTGACATCCAAAGATGCTGTGAGGTTTTTTGAAGGCGGGCAGCTTGGGCTGCCCGCCACCGCGTACTATGAGACGGATTCTTTCATGGCCGGTATGAAACAAGAAACAACAGCGGATAAGAACATCTTCCAACGCGAGGAGAGAGGGCATGCGAAAGAGCACCTATGAAATCATCCTGCCGCTGATTGGCGGGGACGAGAAGGAAATCGAGGGCTACACCCTTTTGGTGAACGGCCTTTATGGCGCGATGGATGTGGTGAAGCGGGAGGAGGCGGAGAAGTTCGCCGCCGGGGATTTCGCGGGGCTGTCCGTGGCGCTGCGGGAACATCTCATGCTCCGGGGCCATCTGACGCGGAAGGATGAGGCGGGCGAGCTGGCCGACCTGAAGCTGCTCGCCCGGATCCATAAGACCATCCCCGACCGGAGCAGTGTCGGCCTCGTAATCCTGCCGACCTACGATTGCAATTTCCGCTGTCCGTACTGTTTCGAGCAGCACCGTCTGCAAAGAGGTCAGGGGTTCCTGGACACGACCATGAGCGATGAGACGTTGACGGCGATTTTCACCGCGATGGAGGACTACCGGAAGCGGGGCTACAAGCTGGGCGGCTGTACCCTTTACGGCGGGGAGCCGTTTTTGGAAAAGAATCTGCCGGTGTTGAAGAAAATCGCCGAGCGTTGCCGGGCGCTGGATATGCCCGTCAGCGCCATCACCAACGGCTATGAGCTGGAGACATTTCTTGATTTCCTGCTGGAATACAAGGTCAAAAGCCTCCAGATCACGGTGGATGGTACGGCGGACTCAACAACCGCCGCCGCCTCCACCGGGACGGCCTGCCCACCTATGACCGCATCCTGCAGAACGTGGAGCTGGCCCTTTCCCACGGCCTCCGCGTCAGCCTGCGGGTGAACGTGGGGCAGGAGAATCTCCGCGGCATCGGGGCGCTGGTGGACGATTTGAAGGCCCGGGGCTTCATCGAAAAGGAAGAGGCGCGGATAGCGGAGGAAAAAGAGCTCCGAAAGACCGACAAGAAGGCCAAAACGAAGCGCGGCTATTTCCACTACTACTTCAAGGCCACCAATGATGACACCCATCCCGAGAAGAACATCACCGAGCAGGCCATCATCGACGAGCTGATGCAGTATGGCTTCACCGCCGAAGAAGCCATCGAGCGCCAGAGCCAATACAGCCCCACGGCCAACGTGTTGCGCGAACTTTTCCGCAAGGAGAGCTATCCGGAGTTTGCCCCCGGCTATTGTGGCTCCGAGCAGGGCATGATGGTGGTGGATCCCTTTGGCCGGGTCTATTCCTGTTGGGACATGGTGGCGCGGGATGACGATGTGGTTGGGTTCGCCGACCCGGATATGGGCCGGTTCCTGTGGAATTTCACCAAGGCGAAATGGCGTACCCGCACCGTTGATCTCATGAAGGCCTGCCAGCTTTGTCCCTACGCCTTCATCTGCCGGGGCGGCTGCGGCTCCCGGGCGAAGAACGCCTACGGCAGCAGTTTCCGCGAATACTGCGGCGAAGCGAAGGAGATTTTCGGCTTCATCGCCTCGCGGCTTGCCGCCGCTTCCGTGGGAGAAACGGCCCCCTTCGTCGAGTTGACGCTGTCCCTGGCCGGCCCGCTCGCGCGGCTGACCGAGGCCGAGCGGGCGACCATCATGGCGACGAAGAGCCAGAAGGAAATGCTGGAGATCGCTAAAGCGGCAGGGCTTTTCCTCGTCACGGAGGGAGACGCGGCGAAATAACACTTTTTTTGGCAACCAAGTTGCCTCTGGGAATGAACATGTATCAGGAGGGATCTGTACAGTGAAAATGAAACGAATCGGCGCCGCCCTGCTGGCGGCCACGCTGGGCCTCGGCCTCATGACCGGGACGCCGGCGACAGAAGCGGCAACGCGGGCGGAGATCGCTCAAATTTCCGTGAACCGCCGGGGCAGCAACTTCAAGTATTGGAACAAGGACGCGGCGTCTTTCCGGGCCCTGACGGCGTACATCAAAGACGTCACCGATGAGGAGAGCCGGAATTTCATTCCCGTCAAGGATCGCATCGCCGTCTTTGACCTCGACGGCACGCTGATCGGCGAGACGATGCCCTGCTATTTCGAGTGGATGCTCTATCTGCACCGGGCGCTGCACGACCCGTACTATACGCCCTCGCCGGCGGACCGGGCCACGGCCGAGATGGTGGAGGACGGTATCTATCACATCGGCATTCCCAATCCCGTTCCCACGCCCAACGTGTTCGACCGTCCGACGGCGCAACAGAGCCTGACGGCCATTCCCAAGGACAATATGCTGCGGGAGGCCCAGTCCCAGCTTTCCGTCTTCGCTGACATGACGCTGCCCGAGTACGCGGCCTATACACGGAAATTCATGGAAACCTCCCCGGAGGGCATAGAAAACCTCAAGTGGGGGGAGGCCTTCTACCTGCCGATGGTCGAGGTGATTTCCTACCTCAACGCGAATCATTTCAAGGTTTTCATCGTGTCCGGCACCGATCGCCAGACGCTGCGCGTTCTCGTGGACGGCGTGTTGCCGGTGGAGATGGACAACATCATCGGCACCGATGCCCGGTACCCCGCCTCGCGCCAGGGAACAACCGACGGGCTGAACTATCTCTACACGAAGGATGACCAGGTCTGGCGCGGTGAATTCGCCATGAAGAACCTGAAGATGAACAAGGTCTCGAACATCATCCGCGAGATCGGCCAGCAGCCGGTGCTGGCTTTCGGCAATTCCTCCGGCGATTTCAGCATGTTCAACCACACCATCACCAACAACAAATACAAGGCGCTGGCCTTCGCCCTGCTCTGCGACGATACGACGCGGGAGTACGGCTGCCCGTCGAAAGCCGGGAAACTCCGTAAGACCTGCGAGGAAAGCGGTTGGATTCCCGTTTCCATGCGGGACGATTTCAAGACAATTTACGGCGACAACGTAAAAAAGACGACGCCCTAAAGCCAGCGGCCGTCGACGACAAAAAAGCCCCGGTCCGGCCGGGAGCAATAAAAAAGAACCGCCGCCCGGTTTTCCGGACAGCGGTTCTTTTTATTGCTTTATATTCTTTTTGGGGAATGGATATTACATCATGCCCGGCATGCCGCCGCCCATTCCGCCGGCACCCGGCATCGCCGGCGGATTCTTCTCCGGCTTGTCGGCAACCAGCGTCTCGGTGGTCAGGACCATGGCGGCGATGCTGGCGGCGTTCTGCAGGGCGGAGCGCACGACCTTCGCCGGATCGACGATACCGGCCTCGATCATGTCGACATATTCGCCGGTCAGCGCGTTGAAGCCCTTGCCGTCGCCTTCCTTCTTGACCTTCTCGACGACCACGGAGCCCTCGAGGCCGGCGTTGTTCGCGATCTGGCGAACCGGCTCCTCGATGGCGCGGCGGACGATGGAAACGCCCGTCTTGACGTCGCCCTCGGCCTTGAGCTTGTCAAGGGACGGCAGGATGTCGACGAAGGTGGTGCCGCCGCCGGCGACGATGCCTTCCTCAACCGCGGCGCGGGTGGCGTTCAGGGCGTCCTCGACGCGGAGCTTCTGCT
>JAFSWT010000066.1 GCA_017444395.1 Schwartzia sp. (in: firmicutes)
GGACTCAGAGGCGGCTAGGGAAAGCGGGCTGGACTATTTCCCTGCCGATGATATGGAGACCGTTTTCACGGGGGACTACTTTGCGATTCGGGGCTCTCTGCGGCCGGCCATGCGTGCCGCCGACGCCCTCGTCCTGCAATACTACGAGGAGAGCGACGCTTACAAAGCGGCCTTCGGGCACCGGCTGACGCGGGAGGATTGGCGCGGCATCTCGCGACTCGGTTACATGGGCGTAAATTCGTACTTCGACTTGCCGACGCTCTCCACCCGGTTCGCCCAGCCGCTGCTCATGGTCATGCGAGACGAGCTGGCGCGGGAAGGGCGGAAATTTACCTTCCTCTGCGGCCATGACACAAATCTGGCGTCGGTGCTGACCGCGCTGGGCGCGGGGGACTACGAACTGTCCGATGCTGTTGAGGCCAAGACGCCTATTGGCGGCAAGCTGACCGTTGAGAAATGGGTGGACCCCGATGGGCAGGCGTATGCCGCGCTGTCGCTGGTCTATCAGAATACGGAGCAGATCCGCCGTTGCCTGCCGCTGGACCTCGATCATCCGCCGGCCATCGTTCCGTTGCGTCTGGCCGGGCTGACACCGGCGGCGGAAGGCTTGTACCGCTACAGCGACCTCCTGGCGCGGCTGGACAGTGTCCTGGCCGCCCCGTGATACATTGTGTTCCCTGAACATCGTTGTCGATGGCTGGCACTGTGTCACGGTGAAGCTATAATAGGGGCAGGGTAAGGAACGGAGGTGACGGATATGGAGGAAGGGTCGCTTTTCCAGGCGGCACCGGAAAGCGAGCCACTGGCGGCGCGACTGCGGCCGGAATCATTGGAGGAGTTCGTCGGGCAACGGCATCTTTTGGGCGAGGGCAAAGTGCTGCGGCGGCTCATCGAGAGCGACCGTGTCGCGTCCATGATCTTCTGGGGCCCGCCGGGGGTGGGCAAGACGACGCTGGCCCGTATCATCGCCAAACGGACGCGCTCATCGTTCATCGACTTTTCGGCTGTAACCAGCGGCATAAAGGAAATCCGCGCCGTCATGCAGCGGGCGGAGGAAAATCGTCGCTACGGCGATCGCACCATCGTCTTCGTCGATGAGATTCACCGTTTCAACAAGGCCCAGCAGGACGCCTTCCTGCCCTTCGTGGAAAAGGGCAGTATCGTTCTGATTGGGGCGACGACGGAGAACCCCTCCTTTGAGGTGAACGGGGCGCTGCTGTCCCGCTGCAAGGTTTTCGTGTTGCAGCCGCTGGCGGCGGATGAGCTGGAATCGCTGCTGGCCCGGGCCGTCAAGGACCCGCGGGGCTTTGGCGGGCAGCGGGTGGACATAGCGCCGGATATGCTGGCGATGATCGCGAATTTCGCCAATGGTGACGCCCGGTCGGCGCTTTCGACGCTGGAAATGGTGGTGCTGAACGGCGACGAGCGGGATGGCGTTCTCCATGTCACGCGGGAAACGCTGGAGCAGTGCATTTCCCGGAAATCGCTGCTTTACGACAAGAAGGGCGAGGAGCATTACAATCTGATTTCCGCCCTGCATAAGTCCATGCGCAACTCCGATCCTGACGCCGCCGTCTATTGGCTGGCACGAATGCTCGAAGCCGGCGAGGACCCGCTCTACATCGCCCGGCGCATTGTCCGCTTTGCCGCCGAGGATGTGGGCTTGGCCGATCCCCGGGCGCTGGAGCTGGCGGTGGCGGCGTACCAGGCCTGCCACTTCATCGGCGTGCCCGAGTGCAACGTCCACCTGACCGAGGCGGCCGTCTATATGGCCCTGGCGCCGAAGTCCAACGCCATGGAGACCGCCTATCTCGCCGCCCGGGACGACGCCATGAAGATGCTGGACGAGCCGGTGCCGCTGGTGATACGAAACGCCCCCACGCGGCTGATGAAGGACCTGGGCTATGGCGACGGCTACCAGTACGCCCACGATACCGAGGAAAAGGTCACCAATATGCAATGCCTGCCCGACGCGTTGCAGGGCCGCGTTTACTACCAGCCGGGGGAGCAGGGCGTCGAGGGCCGCTTCAAGGCGCGACTGGCGGAAATCAAGGACTGGAAGCGGCAACACGGCTGGAAGGGCTAGCGGGGCTTTACCGATGCCGGCGCTATACAAATAGTAAGGGGTTGTCGCACACAACGGGCGACAACCCCTTTTCAAAAACGCGGAATTTTGGTAAAGCCCCCGTTTCTTCGTTCGACCGCGAACGCGGATGTGTCATGGCTTCATCGTCATTCCCGGAGACGAGATGGTATTTTTTGAATTCAAAATTTTTGAATCCGGGATTTTGAACCGCCCTTCTTCGATGGCCGTAAAACTATGAAAAATAAGGAGAGAAGCGCTGCCTCTCTCCTTGGGTCAAACCAAAATGCCATCGTTTTCAGGCAAGGTGAATCATTTCATGACCTCGTCATTGGGCCGGGGCTGGGGTAGAGGGCACGGCGGCCGGTTCCGGGGCCGGCGGCTCCATGACGGGGGCCGTTGGCGGTTCCATCGCCGGCACCACGGCCGGTGCGTCCGTCTCCGGTACGGCTGTTGGTGACGGGGCCGGGGCAGCGGCTGTTTCCAGCGACAGGCCCAGCTTTTCCCGCATGACATTCATGGCGGCCTTGAGCTGCAGGTCCTCGGTGGCGTCCTTCGGCAGTTCGACGGCGACGTCGGGCTCGATGCCCACGCCGTTGATGCTGCGGCCGTTGGGGGTATAGTATTTGGCGATGGTCAGCTTGATAGCGTCCTTTTCGCCGGGAATGGGCTGCACGAGTTGAACCGAACCCTTGCCGTAGGAGGTCGTGCCTACGAGGGTGGCGGCGTGAGTGTCCTGCAGGGCGCCGGCCAGGATCTCGGAGGCGCTGGCGCTGTTCTTGTCGATGAGCACGACCAACGGGTAGGGCGGTGATTCCAGCCTGGAGGCGTGTTCCTCCCGGGTGCCGTCCCGCTGGACCACGGAGACGATAGGGCCCTTCGGCACCAGCCGTTGGGCGATTTCGACGCAGGTGGTAATATACCCGCCGGGATTGGCCCGCAGGTCGAGGATAAGACCCTTCATGCCGGCGGCGGCCAGCTCGTCATAGGTTTTCTGGAATTCCGTCGCCGTCTCGGAGGCGAAGGCACTGATGCGGATGTAGCCGATGCCGGTGTCGGTGAGCATTTTTCCGGCGGCGGTATCGACGTGGATGTTGTCCCGGGTCAGCGTGTAGTCACGTCGCTCCTCGCCGGTGCGGTCAATGGTCAGGATGACCTCGGTGCCCGCCTCGCCACGGATGGTGACAGCGACGTTTTCCGGCGGCATATCGGCAGTGGATTCGCCGTTGACGGCCACGATGCGGTCCGCAGGCCGAAGCCCCGCCGCTTCGCTGGGGGTGCCGGGGATGACGGAAATGACGTGGACGCCGCCGTCGTCAAAGCCCATGACGACGCCGATGCCCCCAAACTGGCCGCTGGTCTGGTCCTGCATCCGCTTGTACATCTTAGGGTCGAGATAGAGGGAGTACGGGTCATCCAGCGATTTCATCAGGCCGGAAATGGCGCCGTTTATGAGCGCCTCGTCGTTCACTTCGTCTACATAGCGGAGCTGGACGAAGCGCAGGGTCGCCATGAAGCGGGAAAGCTGTGCCAACTGTGGGATATCCAGCCCCAGGATGGCGGCGAGCCCGCAAAGTGTCGCCAGGGAGGAAAAGATCGCGATGGCGATGCCAAAAAAGATCGTTTTTTTCTTGCCAGCCAAAAACACCTTGGTATTCACCTGTTTTCTTCCATGCGCTGCGTTGCGCGGAGATAATCATAGATAGCCCCACGGGTCCACCGCCACACCGTTCTCGAGGACCTCGAAGTGGCAATGGGGACCGGTGGAGTTGCCGGTGGAGCCGCAGTAGGCGATGACCTCGCCCTGAGCAACGTTCTGTCCTTCGCTGACCGCCAGTGCCTCGTTGTGGCCGTAGAGAGTCTGGATGCCGCCACCGTGGTCGATGATGACGGTGTAGCCGTAACCACTAATCCAGCCGGCGTAGGAGACCTGACCGGCGGCGGCGGCGCAGATCGGCTCGTCGTAGTCACCGCCGATATCGATACCGCTGTGGTAGCGTTCGTCGCCGGTAATGGGGTGCGTGCGCCAGCCGTATTCCGAGGTGATCTCACCGGCAATCGGCCAGGCAAAGGCGCCGGAACCCGGCGGCGGTCCGGGATAGCGGTATTGGCTCTGCTGGATCAACTGTTCAATCCGTTGGGACGCCTCGAGGATTTCCTCATAGGCCTGCTGCGAAAGCTCCATGTCCATCTGCATCTTGTCCAGCAGCTTGTCCTTGTCCTGCCGCTTCAGGCGCAGAGCGAGCTCCTTTTCCTCTGCTTCCTTCACCAGGACGGCCCGTTCCTCCCGTTCCCGTTCCAGGGCGGCCTGGGTCGCTTCGACAGTCTGCTTCTTTTCCCGGACCGCCTTCAGCAAATCGTAGTCGGCCCGGATGACCCGGGAAAGCAGTTCCATGCGGGTCAGGAGATCATTGTAGTCAGTGGCGCCAAACAGAACGTCAAGATAGCTGATGCGCCCGTGCATGTAGATATCGCGAACCCGACGCTGCAACAATTTGTTCTTGACGCCGAGCTCCTGGTTCGTCTGCTCCAGCAGGTCCTGGTTGCGGGCGATGGAAGCGTTCGTCTCTTCGAGGAGTTTCTTTACCTGGCGGTAGTCTGCCTGGGCGTTACTGACTTCCTCGGAAATTATGCGTATCTGGTCAGATACGGTATTGATATTGGATTGAATCTGTTCCGTGATTTCCTGCTGGGCTTCTGCCTGCACCTGGAGACTTTCCAGCTGGCTCTCCAGCTCCTCCACGTCCGCTTCGTCCGCCTGGACCGGAACGACGGGACCCAAGGCGAGAATGAGCGTCAGGACCAGGGCTGCCGCTTTTTTCCCTCTCCGCATCGCCTCGCCTCCTATGCCTTCAGGAAACGCTTCAGCGAAATGGTGCTGCCCAAAGCGCCAATCAGTACGCCGCAGACGAGAATGACCAGCAGGATATAGAGGAGGAACGGGTGGGCCGGAATCAGTGGGAAAAAGGCCAACGTCTCGTAGACCTTGGCGGTAATCATCCCGTAGGCGCCCCAAAGCACCGCCGCCGCCACCAGGCCGCCGATGCAACCGAGGAAGACCCCCTCGAGCAGGAACGGCCAGCGAATGAACCAGTCGGTGGCGCCGACGTATTTCATGATGGCGATTTCCTTGCGCCGGGCGATGACGGTGAGGCGGATGGTATTGGAAATGATGAACAGCGTCGCGCCCGCCAGGAGGAACATAAGAGCCACGCCGAAGATACGAATCAGACGGGTGATGTCAAAGAGGTGCTCCACCACGTCCTGCCCGTATTTCACTACCTCCACGCCCTCGATTTGGCCGATGGCGGCAGCGGCCGTCTTCACCATGTCGGGGCGGTGGACCCGGACTTCGAAGCCGTTGGGCAGGGGGTTTTTCTCCCCCAGGGCGTCCAGCAGGAACTGTTGCTCCCCCAGCCGCTCCCGGAAGCGAGCCAGTGCCGTGTCCCGGTCGATGAAGCGTACCTCGGCGATGCCCTGCATCGACGCGATTTTTTCTTCCACCCGGCCGATCTGCGCCTGAGCGACGCTGTCTTCCAGATAGACGCTGATTTCCACCTGGGACTCCAGGGTATCGATCATCTTGTTCATATTCATGACGATGACGAGGAACATCCCAAAGACGAACAGGGACACTGCCACCGTGCTGACCGAAGCGATCGCCATCCAGCTGTTGCGGCGGAAGGAAAAGAAAACCTCCCGGATGACGTACTCGATCGTACTAAACTTCATAGCCATAAACCCCCTGCGCTTCGTCACGGACGATATGACCGTCCTCGATGGCGATGACGCGCCGTTTCATGGTATCGACGATGTGCTTGTCATGGGTCGCCATGACAATCGTCGTACCGCTGCCGTTGATGCGCTTGAAGATATCCATGATTTCCCAGCTTGTCTCCGGGTCGAGATTGCCGGTGGGCTCGTCGGCGATGACGAGGGCCGGGTTGTTCACGATGGCCCGGGCGATGGCGACGCGCTGCTGCTCACCGCCGGAGAGCTGGGAGGGAAAGCATTTGTACTTATCGCGCAGCCCCACGATGTCGAGGACCGCGTTCACGCTGTGCTGGATGCGCCGCCGGGGCGCCTCGATGACCTGCATGGCGAAGGCCACGTTCTCGAAGACCGTCTTGTCGGGCAGCAGCCGGAAATCCTGGAAGATGACGCCGAGGCCGCGCCGGAGGTACGGCACATCGCCGTGGTCCATGCCGACCACGTCAAATCCGTTCACTACCAACGTGCCGTCCGAGGGCAACACCTCGCGGAACAGCAGACGGATAAAGGTGGACTTGCCGGCGCCGGAGGCCCCGACGATGAACACGAATTCCCCTTTGCTGATTTCCACGTTGACATGCTCCAGCGCCACGGCGCCGTTTTCGTATATCTTGGAAACGTCTTTCATCTCTATCATTCGCGGCCATCCTTTCTTGCTGCACCGGCACCATGATACTACGCGAAACTGAAAAAATCCGCAAAAGAACGGTGCTTTCGCCAAAGAAAAGCAAATGATTTGCCGGGTGTCAGGGCGGTTTCTTTGACGCTGTCTTCCATTATAGCATATCCGGCCCGGGAAGCGTAGGGGAAAACGGGAAAAAGCTGTGTTTTGACGTAAAGAATGTTTCAGGCGCGAATGATGCAGTGTTCCGATTCGACAAAACCACCTGCGGTATATGCGGAATCCGTAAATATTTACCCAGCGCTCGTTAGCATCGGATAATAACTTCTGGTATACAAGAGGGGCCCTGATATGCTAAAATAAATAAATGCTTGAATTCTCAAACCGCGTGGCGACAAGGGAGAGGGTTGGATGACGGAATGGTTCATCAGACAGATGGAGCAACTGGCGGATTGGATTGGCGCTTTCCGGTGGCCGGACGGCCAACACCGGAACAGAATCGTGGCAGGCGCTTTGGCGGCGGTTGTTGCGGTAGGGTTGGCGTTTTCCGCTCTGTTCGGTTGCGCGACGGCGCCGCCGGAGGAGACAGCGGAGCAAGATACGCCGCTGTTCATCCGCATTGAGCCGGGCATGGATGCCGATTCCGTCGGGCAGATGCTGAGCGCCAGGGGAATCATTGACAGTCGGTTCTTTTTCTGGCTGACGGCAAAGGTGAACGGACTGGAGAGCAAGTTCCAGACCGGCACCTATAAGATGCATCGCGGCATGGATACGGCCGCAGTTCTGGATATGCTGGTACAGGGCGATGTCGCTCCGGCCCGTTTCACGATTCCCGAGGGTTTCAACGTCAACGAGATTGCTGAGCGGCTGGAGAAAGAGGGCATCGCCCGGGCCGTGGATATCCGGGCGGAGGCAGTTAGGTTCGCGCCTTACAAGTATATGCTGGCGGCGCCGGAGGCGGCCTACCGGGCGGAGGGATTCCTGTTTCCCGACACTTACGAAGTGGAGCCGGGCATGACCGCGAAGTCCATTTTGCACATGATGGCGGATAATTTCGATGACAGGATGACCGACGCCATGCGCCAGCGGGCAATGGCAGAGGGGCTTTCATTGTACGATTTGGTGACACTGGCCTCGCTGGTGGAAAAGGAGGCCCGCTTCGACGAGGACCGGCCCATCATTGCCCAGGTCTTCCTGAAGCGGTTGCGGCTGGGGATGCCACTGCAATCGGACACCACGATCCAATATCTGCTGGACGCCCCGAAAGAGGATATCACTTACGCCGATACCGAGATTGAGTCGCCGTACAATACGTACCAGAACGAGGGACTGCCGCCGGGTCCCATCGCCAATCCGGGCATGGACTCCATCGAGGCGGTGCTGTACCCGGCCGATACGGATTATCTGTACTTTGTGGCTGACCGGCAGGGTCACAACCACTATTCCATGACGTATGAGGAGCATCTCAGCATCGTCGAGCAGGTGCGCTGACAGTGACGTTCTTTCAGGAAATGGAGCAGTACGCCGCGGCCACCGGCGCGCCAATCCTGCGGGCGGCAGAGCGGGACATCTTTCTCCGGGTGTTGCGGGAGATGAAGCCGCGGCGGATTTTGGACATCGGTACGGCTATCGGTTACTCGGCGCTTTTCGCGGTAGCTCACGGGGCGCCGGAGGCGACGGCGGTGACTTTGGAACGCGACAACCGCATGGCGGACACGGCGGCGCGGTTTTTCGCGCGGTCGCCTTACGCGGGGCGCATCGAGCTCCTGCGGGGAGATGCGGGCACGCTTCTGCCGGGCCTTTCACCGGGCTTTGATTTCGTCTTCATCGATGCCGCCAAGGGCCAGTACCCGGATTATTGGCTGAAGGTCCAGCCGCTGCTCGGGGATACGGCGGTGGTGGTGGCGGACAATGTGCTGTTTCGCGGGCTGGTGGAAGGCGATGCCTTCGTGGAGCACCGCTATCGGACGCTGGTCTACCGTCTGCGGGAATACCTGGCTCTCGCGGAGCTCGACCGGGCGTTCACGACGGAGATCTTCGATGTTGGGGATGGGCTGGCGGTATCGTGGAGGAAGCGCAGGCCATGACGCGGAAGAAACCGGAGCTTTTGGCCCCGGCAGGCAATATGGAAAAACTGAAGATGGCACTGGCCTACGGCGCTGATGCCGTGTACCTGGGGGGACCGGCCTACGGGCTTCGGGCCCAGGGCGGTAACTTCACCCGGGCAGAGCTCGTTGAAGCGGCGGCGCTGGCCCACCGGCAGGGAAAAAAGGCCTATGTGACGGTGAATGTGTATCCGCGCAATGAAGAACTGGCCGACTTGCCGGATTATCTGCGCTTTTTGCGGGATATTCCGGTGGACGCGGCTCTCGTCGCTGACCTCGGCGTTTTTTCATTGGCTCGCGAAGAAGCGCCAGGGCTGCCCCTCCATGTCAGTACCCAGGCGAATGCGGTGAACTGGGCGGCGGTCGAGGCTTGGCGACGGCTGGGCGCAGCCCGCGTCGTGCTGGCCCGGGAGATGTCCTTGGCCGAGATCCGCGAGGTGCGGCAGCGCGTCCCGGTAGAGCTGGAGATGTTCGTCCACGGTGCCATGTGCATTTCTTACTCCGGCCGTTGCCTGATGAGCAGCTATTTCACCGGGCGCGATTCCAACCGCGGCAACTGCGCCCAAGCCTGCCGCTGGCGCTATCAGTTGATGGAGGAAAAACGGCCGGGGCAGTTTTTTCCGGTGGAGGAGGACGGCCGGGGCACGTATTTCTTTAACTCGAAGGATCTCTGCCTGTTGCCACGGCTGGCGGAAGTTTTGGAAAGCGGCGTGGACAGCCTGAAAATCGAGGGGCGCATGAAGAGCGTCCATTACGTCGCCAGCGTGACCTGGACGTATCGGCAGGCCATTGACCGGTATTTTGAGAATCCGGCGGCCTTCGCGGCCGATCCGGCGTGGCGGGACGAGCTGGACAAGGTCTCACACCGCGCCTATACGACGGGTTTCACCTTTGGCCCGCCTGCGGCGGAGGACCAGATTTACGGCGCCTCGTCCTATATCCGGACCTCGGACTTCGTGGGACTCGTCCGCGAATACGACGCGGCTTCCGGTTGGGCGCTGGTGGAGCAACGGAACCACATGGCCGTCGGCGAGGAAATCGAGGTATTTCAGCCGGGCCGGCCGGCGTTTCGCCAGATACTGGAAGAAATGACGGACGAAGGGGGAGAGCCAATCAGCGCCGCCCCGCATCCGCAGCAAATGGTTCGCATCCGTTTGCGGCAACCGGCGGCGGCGTTGGCCATCCTGCGGCGGGACACGAAAGGAAAGGAAGCGGAAGAATGACAGAGAAACGATGGGCGGGCCGGGCGGCCGGCCGGGTGCAGGGCGTGGGTTTCCGGGCCTTCGTGCAGCAAACGGCGCAGGCGGCCGGCTTCACCGGTTGGGTCAGGAACATGAGCGACGGTACGGTGACGATGGAGGTGCAGGGGCCGGAGGAAAAATTCTCCGCTTTGGACACGGCCATCCGGGAGGGAAACGCCTGGATCGGGGTGGAAAGCCTCGATTGGGAGCCTCTGCCGGCGGTGCCGGAGGAAGCGACTTTTGAAATACGCAGATAAGGAAGCGGGAAAGATATGTGGAAAATATTAGTGCTGCACGGGCCGAACCTGAACCTTTTGGGCACGCGGGAGCCGGAAATCTATGGTTCGACGACGCTGGAGGACATCAACCAGATGCTTCGGGCCCGGGCGGCAGAGGCGCAGATCGAGCTGGACGCCCAACAGTCCAACTACGAGGGGGCCCTGGTGGATGCCCTCCAAAGCGCCCAGGAGAAAGGCTATGCTTTCATCATCCTGAACGCGGGGGCTTTCACCCATTACAGCATTGCCATCCGGGATGCCATTGCCGCCATCCATTTGCCGGTCATTGAGGTACATCTGTCGAACATCCACCAGCGGGAGGAATTCCGCCACCATTCAGTGATTGCGCCGGTGGCCCTGGGGCAGATTTGCGGTTTCGGTGCCGACAGCTATATGGCGGCGCTGGAAATTATCATCCGGCGGCTGAAAGGCCAGGGGCAGTCCCATGATTGAGGACCGGCTGGCCCGGTTGCGGGATTTCCTGCGGGAGAAGGGCGCCGATGCCATCCTGGTCAGCAAGGAAGTGAACCTCCACTATTTCAGTGGTTTCCGCGGCGACGACACCGTGCTGTTGGTATCCCCGGACGAGGCATTGCTGGTGACGGATTCCCGCTATACCGAGCAGGCGGCGGCTCAGGCGCCACTCTATGAGGTCATCCGGCAAAAAGACGGTCTTTGGAAGGAGGTGGCGGCTGCCGCCCTAAAACGCGGCTGGAAGCGACTGGCCTTTGAGGGCGATGCCCTTCTTTACCGGGACTACGAAAAGCTCGGTACCCTGCTCACCGACGCGGTTCTCGGTCCGGCCATCAGCCTTGCCCCGTTGCGCACGGTGAAAGAGGCGGAGGAACTCGTTTGGATGCGTCGGGCGGCGGCCATCGGTGACGCGGCCTTTGACGACATAGTGAAATTTTTGCGGCCGGGGATTTCGGAAAACGAAGTGGCGGTCCGTTTGGAATCGACGATGCGGGCGCTGGGCTCGGAACGGCCGGCTTTTTCCACCATCGTGGCTTCGGGGCCGCGCGGCAGCCTGCCCCACGGGGTGGCAACAGAAAAGTTGATTGTTGCCGGAGAATTTGTTACAATGGATTATGGCGCTGTGGTGCAGGGGTACCACTCCGACATGACGCGCACTGTCTGCGTAGGAAAAGCCGGCGAAAAGCAGCGGGCGGTGTACGAAGTCGTCCTCACGGCGCAGCGGCTGGGGGTTTCCCTCGTCCGTCCCGGCGCCTCCGGCAAGGAAGTGGACGCGGCGGTGCGGGAGCAGATCAAGGCGGCGGGCTACGGCGAGAACTTCGGCCACGGCCTCGGCCACAGCCTGGGGCTGGAGATTCATGAGGAGCCGCGTCTTTCTTCTGCCAGCACCTGCGAGAGCCTGGAGCCTTCGATGATCGTCACTGTGGAGCCGGGCGTCTATCTGCCGGGCTGGGGTGGCCTGCGTATCGAGGACACGGTGCTGGTCACGGAGGACGGCGCCGAGGCTCTGACACACAGCCCGAAGGAACTTATCGAGATTTCATGAGGAGCGTTGCTCCGGCGGCGTTTCCTTTGGTATATCCCAATTCAATTCTATTCAACTGAGGAGAGAGATGGCATGATTTCAAGCACAGATTTCCGGACAGGGCTCACCGTGGAGATTGACGGCAGCGCCTGGCAGATCGTCGAGTTCCAGCACGTCAAGCCGGGCAAGGGCGCGGCTTTCGTCCGCACGAAGATCAAGAACGTCGAGGACGGCAAGGTTGTGGAGCGCACCTTCAATCCCAATGAGAAAATGCCGCCGGCGCACCTGGAGACACGGAAGATGCAGTACCTTTATGAGGCCGATGGTGCCTATACCTTCATGGACACCGAGACTTACGAGCAGACGGAGCTGAACAAGGAACAGCTCGGCGACGCCCTGAACTATCTGAAAGAGGAAATGGAGGTCACCCTTCAGTCCTTCAAGGGACGCATCATCGGAGTCTCCCTGCCCAACGCTGTCACGCTGAAGGTCACGGAGTGCGAGCCCAGTGTCAAAGGCAACACCGCCACCGGTGCCACCAAGATGGCCACCGTTGAGACCGGCTATGAGGTGCGGGTGCCGCTTTTCGTCAATGAAGGCGACCTGTTGCGTATCGATACCCGGACCGGCAACTACATCGAGCGCGCATAATTTTTCCCGATAAAAGAGGATTTTCCCTTTTTACGGCGAATACTATAGGGTATACAGAATCATTTCGGTATCCTGGCAAACAGCCGAATCATATTTTAGGGAGGTTATATTAAATGGCAGAGGAATCGAAGGCATTGAACAAGAAGGGCAATCTGGGCGCGGTCCGCATCGCGGACGAAGTCGTCAGCATCATCGCCGGCCTGGCCGCGACGGAAGTCAACGGCATTGAGGGCATGAGCGGCGGGCTTGTCGGCGGCATCGCTGAAATGCTGGGCAAGAAGAACTTCGCCAAGGGTGTGAAGGTCGAAGTCGGCGAGAAGGAAGCGGCGGTCGATCTCTATATCATTGTCAAGTACGGCGTCCGCATTCCGGATGTGGCCCTTTCCGTGCAGGAGAATGTCAAGCAGGCCATCGAGACGATGACCGGCCTTTCCGTTATCGAAGTGAACGTCCATGTCCAGGGCGTCGGTTTCCCGCAGGAGGAAAAAGAAGAAGAGGAAGCGCGCGTCCGCTAAGACCGCGTCAGAGA
This sequence comes from Schwartzia sp. (in: firmicutes), assembly GCA_017444395.1. GTDB lineage: Bacteria > Bacillota > Negativicutes > Selenomonadales > Selenomonadaceae > RGIG3544. The sequence continues at coordinate 12,779 of JAFSWT010000066.1, forward strand.
TTCGTTTTTAGGAAGTGTCATTGGCAGGCTGCCCGATTTGGAGCGGCCTGCTTTTCTTTTGAGATGGCTGGCTGGGGTAGAGAAGAATGATGTCAGGACAGAATCGTTTTTGGCGGCTGGCGGTTGGGGCACTGGTGGCAGCCGTCTTGTTGCCGGGAAAAGGCGCATGGGCAGCGGAGTACAACATTGGCGTGCGTAACCGGGAAGTCAACCACTACTGGGGTGCCAGGATTGAAACGGCGTATCAGACAGGGTATAAATACAGTTTCGGGGAAGATACAACCCTGCGTCTGGACGATGTGGCTGTTTTGATGGGTTCCACCGGAACCGGCAATGGGATTTGGATTGACGCGGCCGGCCGACAGTTTGACATTCGGGCCGAACAGGCGCCGAGCCTTTCTAATAAAGGCTTGGCGGGCATTAAGTCAATGCGGGACGGGACAATCGACATTACGGTCCGCCAGTTGATAATCAAAGTGGTGGAGCGCGATAATGATTTGGCGTACGGGATACAAAGCAATGCGGCGAACGGTGACATCTCGGTCCACGGCAATACGGAAATCGACGTAACCGGCCGGCCGGCGGTCGCGGTCAACGCCGACCAGGGCAGCATTTTTCTGGAAGGCTTGAAAATCGACGTGCGTTCCAATGATGATTACGCCATTCCCGACGTATGGGCCATGAAATCCCAGCATGGCAGGATTGCCGTGAACGTGCGGGATGATGTGCCCGGTACTTCGGATGTCATCATTAAAGGGAATCTAAATGTCGGAAACACCGACGCTGAAAGCGCTGTAAGCAAAGGGAGAATCCAGATAGCGATGACAACGCCGGACTCCAGTTTCACGGGCCTTTCCATGATACCGGATGGACAAGGCAGTCTCAAAGCGGGCAGATTCGATTTGTGGCTGCAAAACGGCGCCGTCTGGAACAACGAAATCTACGGGCGTACCGAGATGCCGGTGGCCTTCACGGGCAGCCGGGTCACGCATCTTACCGGCGGCGCGGTGGGGAAGGAGGGCGTCATTTTCCAGAAGGACGCCAAGCCGGTCACGATTGATTCCTACAGCGGCAGTTCGATGGTGCTCTATGGTCATGATGCCGCCGCGCCGGCCTCGATTATCGGCGGGGATATCGTGGTCAAAAGCGCGGCGGCGGGAAGCCGGATGACGCTGCGCACCGACAACACCGGCATTGACACGCAAAACGCCACGTTGGTGCAGGACGTCCTGGGGGCGTTGAGCGGCAAGCTCATTTATCAAAATGCGGCGACGGAGAGCAATCTTGCGGCCCGTACGGAAATAGCCGAGGGCCTGACGGCGTCGTCGGCCTGGCTGGCCCGGGGCGATGTCGCTTTCCTGGACACCGGCAAGGGGGCGCTGAAGGTGTCCTCCGTCGAACTGGCACCGCCGCCGACGCCACCAACGCCGCCGACGCCTGTCGCCGATGATGACAGCGGCAGCGGAGCGGCGGAACTCCTGCCCCTGCCACTGCCCGCGCCCGAAAAGCCTGCCGTCAACCCGGCACCGGCGGCCACAAAAACGCCGGTCAACGCCGCGAAAGGGGCGACAACGCCGGCGGCCCCGGCGAAAAAGCCGGCTGCCGTCAACGACGCCAAAGCAACGACTTCGGCGGCTAATGCTGCCGCTGACAAGACCCAAAACGCGTCAGCCGCGGCGGCGCCGGCCTCCACTGTCATTCAGACCGGACCCTACGAGACCGCCATTATGCGCGGCGTGCGGTCGGCGATGACCGCGCCGGCCATGGCCTGGCGGGCTGAAGCCAACGATTTGATGAAACGGCTGGGAGACCTTCGCCTTTCGCCGGGGGAGCTCGGTGCATGGGCCCGCTTCTACCGGAGCCGGACGAGCAGCCATGCCGCCGGGGCGGATTTCCGCCTCGACAGCCACGCGATACAGGCCGGCTACGATTGGCAGGCCGGATCTCACTGGCGGCTGGGCCTGGCCGCGACGTATCTCGAAGGGCGGTCTTCTGTCGCCGGGGGCCGCGGTGACAACTACGGGGCCAACCTCGGCTTCTACGGGAGCTGGCTGGGCGACCATGGGCACTATCTCGACCTCATCGCCAAGGCAGGGCGCCTGACGAATCACTTCCAGCTGGCCGCCGGCGGCTACCGGGCGACGGCCGACTATGATACCTGGGCATTGTCCGCCTCGGCGGAGTATGGCCGCCGGATTCCGATGGGCGGCGGTTTCTTCCTGGAGCCGCAGGCCGAGCTCACATACAGCCACCTCCTGGCGGCGGATTATACGGTGCCGGCGGTCTATTTGGCCGGGGAATCGCCGGCGTCGATGGCGGTCTCGCAGTCGCCTTTCAACAGCCTGGTGGGTCGCCTGGGGCTGGGTGCGGGCTATCGGGACGAGGGGGCATCGTGCTTCGCCCGCGTCTCCCTCTGCCGGGAATTCTGCGGCCGGCTGCGCGGCGTTTACCGCGCTGAGTCCGTCAAGACCACCCGGGCGGATTACCGCGATACCTGGTGGAATCTGGAAATCGGCGGCACGGTGAAGCTTGGCGACCGCTGTGCCCTTTATGGCACCTTTGAGAAAACCTTCGCCGGCCTGGTCACCACCGACTGGCGTGTGGATGCCGGCCTGCGGTGGACGTTCTGACCGGGGGCATTTCCTCCCCAGAGAATGGCGTTTTTGGCATTTTTGACGCGAAATACCCCGGCTTGTCTTGACGCGACCGGCCGGGGGAAGTAGAATGAGAATTGTTGCAATTCAGCAACATGAAATATCATCCATGAACAATTGCGAGGCCGATTCAAAATAAATTCTTCCCGAAGCATCAAAAACCCGATGATGGTAATCATCACGGTGTTGTCCGTAATCTCCATCGCCATCTCATGTTTCATACTGAACAGCGTCATTGAGCGCCATGACCGGGAAATGATCAAGGTCCTGGCCGCCAGCGCTTATGAGGACATCAACAACGAGTTGCTGAAGCCTATCATGGTGGCCCGGACCATCGCCAGCGACAGCTTCCTGAAGCAGCGTCTCAAAGAGGAAGGTACTATTCCGCGGGAGGAACAGGCGGCGCAGATTTCGGCCTACCTGGACACGCTCTGCGGGAATCTTGGCTACAGCGCGGCCTATATCGTCTCGTCGTCATCACGGAATTATTATTCCCGCAGCGGCTTCATCAAGCGCATTGACCTCGAGGATGAGCAGGATGCCTGGTACGCGAAGTTCCTGGACATGGGGGTCGAATACGAGTTTGACGCCGGTATGGACGAGGCCGACCATCACATCTGGAAGATATTCGTTGACACCCGGATCACGGACGAAAACGGCGGCCTCCTGGGTGTCTGCGGCGTGGGCGTGCGGATGGCAGAGCTGCAAAAGCTCCTGCGACGCTGCGAGGTGGAAAACCATATCAGGATCAGCTTCATCGACCGGGACGGCATGGCCCAGCTCGACACGGACCAACCCGATATGGAATGGGAAACGCTCAGAGCTTTCCTGGCGGAGCAGAATGCCAATCAGTTTACGATGCGCCGGGTGGGCGAGAGCTACATCATCGCCCGGTATATTCCCGATTTTCACTGGCATCTCGTGATTCAGCGGGCGGCCGATGAGGCCGGCGGCGCGCTGTCGGACCTGATCCTCTACATGCTGGCCGGCTATTTCCTGTCCATGATTGCCCTGTTGGCGTTCATTCGCTACGGGCTGGACCGGGAGCGCCAGGAGGCGAAAAAGAGCGGCATCGCCAGTCATTCGGGACTCTATGTGACGATGCATTTACTGGATCTGACCAGTAGCTCCATCCATGAGCTCAGCCGGAATTCTGGCGTCAAGCTCTTCAAGCCCGGGAACGGGCGTCTCGACCAAACACGGCTGGACGAAGCCGTGCGGGCCATGACAAGCCCGGAAAGCGTCAGCGAAATGCTGGCCTTCACGGAGCTGGCGACGTTGCCGCAGCGCCTCGTGGACGGCGGCCCGTTGCGCCGGGAATTCCTGAGCGCGAAGTACGGATGGTGCCGGGCCTCGTTCATTGTCGTGGACGCCGACGAAACAGGGAAAGTCCGTCAGGCCGTCTTTGCTCTTGAGATCATCGACGAGGAAAAACGCCGCGAGGAACACCTGCGGATCCTCTCCGAGACCGATGCCATGACCGGGCTGCGGAACCGCGGCAGCGGCGAGGGGGAAATCCGCACCCTGATGGACATGGGACTCAGCGGCATGTTCTGCCTGCTGGATGCCGACAAATTCAAGTCCATCAATGACACTTACGGCCATGGAGTTGGGGATCAGGTCATTTGTGCCATCGCTGAGTGCCTGAAGAAATCCTTCCGCGACAGCGACGTCGTCATGCGCCTCGGCGGGGACGAATTCGCCTGCTACGCCCTCGGTGTCAACGACGAAAAGGAAGGGAAGCTGACGGCTGAGACGCTGTTCCGGGAAATCGAGGCCATCCGGATTCCCGGGCTCGGTGAGCGGAAAATCACCATCAGCCTCGGTTGTGCCTTCTTCCCCGGCAGCGGGATGGACTTCGCCGAGCTTTACCGGCGGGCCGACACGGCCGTCTATATCAGCAAGAAAACGCCGGGCAATCAGTGCACCTTCTTCAGCGAAACGGAGGAATAACGCGCCCGCTTTTCGGGAACAATGCGGCGTTGCCTGATGAAGAAAAGAAAATAAACCGGAAAAAGATACGCCCCGGCAGTATCAACTTCGCGTTGATATTGCCGGGGCGTATCTGATTATGCCGGGAAACGTTTCCATGTGCCGCCGGGAAATCCCGGCGTTTTTCATTCGTATTTTACGGGGTCGGCCTCGGAGGGGGTGGTTCCGTAGTTGGGAATCTCCGGCGCTCCCTTCGCCATCTCGCCGATCAGCCGCTCACGGTACTGGTCAAGCGGCATGGGGCGCGCGAAGTAGAACCCTTGGATGGCATCGCAACCGATTTCCCGCAGGAACTCCACCTGATCCTTCGTCTCCACGCCCTCGATGACGACGCCCATATTGAGGTCGCGAGCCATGTTGACGATATTCTTCATGATGACGGCGGCCCGGTGTGAGGTCTCGATGTCCTGCACGAAGCGCATATCGATTTTCAGTACGTTCACCGGGGCGTTGCGGAGCATGCTCAGCGACGAGTAGCCGCTGCCGAAATCGTCCATGAGAATCTGGAAGCCCGCCTCCTGGAAGATGTGGATGGCGTTCAGGATCTGCTGGGGATTGTCGGTATAGGCGCTCTCGGTGACTTCCATCTTGAACATCCAGGGCTCCAGGTCATATTTCTTTAGCAAGCCCTTGATGAAAGAAAGCAGATCGGCGTCGTAGAAGTTCAGCCGGGAGACGTTGACGGAAATCGGGATCACGTGGCCATACTTCTTCTTTTCACTGGAGAGCAACTTGCAGGCTTCTTCCCAGACGAAGCGGTCGAGGCGGACGATGAAGCCGTTGCGCTCGAAGAGCGGGACGAAGCGACCGGGCGGGATGATGTCGCTCAAGGGGTGGATCCAGCGCACCAGCGCCTCGCCGCTGATGTCGCGGCCGTCCTTCAGGCTATAGATGGGCTGGATGAAGATGCAGAACTGGCCTTCTTCCAGCGCGTATTCCATTTCCCGGAGGATCATCTGCTCCTCCAGGATCAGCGCCCGCATATCCTCGTCGTAGTTGGCGTACCGCTTGTTGTAGTTGCCCTTGACGGTGTTCATGGCCATGTGGGCCCGGTCACACATCTGATCCACGGTCAGGAAGACGTTGGAGACAGGATAGACGCCGGCGTAGAACAGAATGTTGTGGCGGATGGCTAGCGACTGCACGGCACCGTCCAGACCCTGGATCAGCGCCTCCATGTTCAGCGTGTCCAGCGGCAGGCAGAGGGCGAAGTGGTCGGCCTCCATGCGGCCGGCCAGGCCGACGCCCTCAGTGATGTGCTGGAAGTAAGCACCGGCGGTCTTCAATATCAGGTTGCCGGTCTCCATGCCAAAGAGGTCGTTGACGACCTTGAAATAACTGATGTCGAGATAGACGATGGCATAGCGGGTGCCGGCGTCTTTCTGCAGAAGATCCGAGGCCTTGCGGCAGAAGCTCTCGCGGTCGTAGATGCCCGTCAGGGCATCCCGCTCGATGAGCCGCTGCATTTCGACGATCTGCTGGCTCTGGGCGTTTTGCTCCACCTTGCGCCATTCGTTTTCCATGCGGGCCATGACGTTACGGACACGCATACGGACCACGGTGGGGCTGTAAGGCTTGGAGATGAAGTCGGCGGCGCCCATTTCCATCGCTTTGACTTCGTTCTCGCCCTCGGACTGGGCCGTGGTGGCGATGACCGGAATCGAGGAGAAGCGGGCGTCCCGTTTCATGTGGGCCAGGAACTCGAAGCCGTCCATGATGGGCATGACGAGGTCCAGCAGGATGACGTCAATCTTGTTCTCCATCATGAAGTCCAGCGCTTCGCGGCCGTTGCCGGCCTCGAAGATGGTATAATCATTCTTGAAGAACTGCGCCAGGATGACGCGATTGATCTCCACATCATCGACAATCAGCATGGCGGCTTTTCCCGTTGTGTTTTCCATAGCGCTTCCCTCGCATCCTGATAAGTTGACCGCCCCGGACATGAGCCCGGGGCGGCGTGATACGCTTCCTGTCCAGGCTGCTTTCTTCCCAAAGGGCGGATGATATACCTATTCGCCTCATTTTACCATATCCGGGGAAGATTTGCACCTGTTTTTATAAAATAATGGGACAAAAGGGCCGTCAAGCTGTTGGCAGGACTTCGTCCAGTGCCGTCCTGGCAAGCCGGATGGCGGTGTCGAGCTCCGGCTGGGTGATGTTGAGGGGCGGGTTGAAGTAGAGGACGTCGCCGATGGGGCGAAGCAAGAGGCCGTGGGCCAGCGCGTGGCGATAGACCTCGTAGCCCAGCCGCTTTTTGGCGTCGAAGGGTTGCTTCGTCTTTTTGTCCGCCACCAGCTCAAAGGCGTGGATGAGGCCGATGTGGCGTACCTCGCCGACGTTGGAATGGGACAGGATTTCCTCCGTCATCCGTTGGGTGAGCCACTTAGCGTTCACGGCCGCGTTCTCGAAAATGGGCCGGGTGCGGAAGATGTGCTGTACCGCCAAAGCGGCGGCGCAGGCCAGCGGGTTGCCGGCGTAAGTATGGCTGTGGACGAAGGCCTTGCCCTCGCTGTAGTCGGCGTAGAAGGCGTCGTAAATCGCCTGGGTGGTGACGGTGACGGACATGGGCAGATAGCCGCCGGTGAGCCCCTTGGAGATGGTCATGATGTCGGGGGAAATCGCCGCGTGGTCGCAGGCGAACATGCGCCCGGTGCGGCCGAAGCCGGTAGCGATCTCGTCGGCAATCAGCAGGACGCCGGTCTCGTCGCAGAGGCGGCGCAGTTTCTGGAGGTAAAGCGGCGGATAGATGCGCATGCCGGCGCTTCCCTGGAGCAGCGGCTCGACGATGATGGCAGCCGTTTCTTTGGCGTGTTTGGCGAAGGCTTCCTCCGCTTTGCAAAAGCACTCACACTGGCAGTTTTCCCGCGTCTTCCCGTAGGGACAGCGGAAGCAGTCCGGGGCCTCGACGTGGATGTTGTCCATCATCATCGGCTGGTACATCCTGGCGTAAAGGTCGAGGCTGCCCACCGAGAGCGCCCCGATGGTCTCGCCGTGGTAGCCTTCAGACAGGCACATGAACCGCTGCCTTTCCGGGTGACCGGTCTGGAGGTGGTACTGGAAGCAGAGCTTCAGCGCCGCCTCCACCGCCGCGGAACCGTTGTCGTTGAAGTGGAATTTTTTGAGCCCTTTGGGCACGATGCGGGCCAGCGCCTCCGCCAGCTCGATGGCCGCTTCGTTGGAGAAGTTGGCGAAGATGACGTGCTCCAGCTTGTCGATCTGCTCCTTCACCGCCTGGTTGATTTCCGGATTGCAATGGCCGAAAAGATTGCACCACCAGGAGCTGATGATGTCGAGGTATTTTTTGCCGTGGACGTCGTAGAGCCAGGCGCCCCGCGCCCGGGCAATCACCATCGGCGGCAGCTCCTCATAGTCCTTCATCTGCGCCGCCGGATGCCAGATGTATTCGAGATCCCGCTGTTCCCAATTCTCGTTTTTCCTGTCGCTCACACTGTTTCTCTCCTGTCTTTATGAAATCTTGTCCTGCCGGGCCTCTTACGCGTAAAGCGACGCCAGGAAATCCGCCGCGATATCCAGCGCCCGGTCGTCTTTTTGCACGACGGCAATGACCGGGACGCCGGTCATTGCCTCAATCATCTGCCGGTTGTCCTCCTGCATGGCGTCGCCGGGATGCCAGTTGTTCAGCAGGACGCCGCGAATCGGGATATCCCGGGCCCTGAGGTGCTCGATGGTCAGCACGGCGGAATTGATGGTGCCGAGGCCGGCGTCGGCCACGATGAGCGTCCCCAGCCCCAGCCGTTTGACGAGGTCGTCGAGGATCACGTGTTGCTCCTCATCCCAGCGCAGGGGGCAGATGATACCGCCGCTGCCCTCCATCGTCAGATAGTCGTATTTCGCCAGCGCCCGGCGAAAATCCGCCTCTACCCGGTCGAAGTCGATGGGCCGGTTGTTCCAGCGGGCGGCCAGATGCGGCGACACCGCCTCCTTATAGACGTAGGAGACGAGGTTTTCCGTCGTCTCGCCGATACCGGCTACCTCGTTCACATAGAGGGCGTCCCCCGGCAGGAGTTCCCCCGCTTCACCGATTTCAGCGCCGCTGATGGCCGCCTTGTAGTAACCGGCGGCGAGGCCGGCGTCCCGCAGCCGCTTGACTACCAGCGCCGTCACATAGGTCTTGCCGATGTCGGTGCCGGTCCCGGTCACGAAAATTCCCTTGCCCATGCGCTCACGCCTCCTTCGCCTGATACGCCGCTATCTCACGCGTCTCAACCCAGACGCCGGCCCGGGCGCACTTCACCGCCGCCTGCGCCGCCGCCAGGCAGAGCAGGAAGTCCGGCACCACCTGCAAAATGCCGCAGTAAAGGACGACCCACCAGACTGAAACCGGGGCGTCGATGACGTAGTTGGATACGACATAGAAATACACGAGACCGAAGGCGTAAACGATGGCCATGCCGACGACGTTCACTCCCAGAAGATAGCGAAAACCGGGGGCCTCCCGCCGCCGGGCCGCCCAGCCGCAGAACCAGGCCTGCACCACGAAGCCCAGCAGATAGCCGAAGGTCGGCTGCAACACATAGGACGGGCCGCCGCCCGAGGCGAACACCGGCACCCCCATGAGTCCCAGCATGATATAGACGAGAACTGCCGTTGCCCCCAGCCGCGGCCCCAAAAGGAGCCCCGCCAGAAGCGTGAACATGAATTGCAGTGTAAAGACGTCCGAACCAACCGGAATGCGGACAAACGCCCCCACCGCCACCAGCGCCACAAATAGCGCGCAGAGAATCATTTCCCGCAGGGAAAGCTGCGCCATGAATAATCCCTCCCAAAATTTGCACAGTGTTTTTGTCTCCCTAAGGATACGCCTGCCAGGGGAAATTGTCAACCAAGAGAATATGTATGGTTTACGCAAAATGATTTTCCCGCGGGATGATGAGGGAGGCGAGGAAGGGCAGCGGGGCCCGGCGTCGCGAACAAAATTTGCACACGGCGCGGGAAAATGGTAAACTATGAGGGAAAACACGGAGGGCGGTCCGGCCCCCGGCCCGGAAAAAAGGATGGCGCGGGCGCGGAACCGCCTCGGAAAAGCGAGGAATCGACATGAAAAAATGGAAGCATACTTTAGGCGCGGCGGTTTTGGCCGCGAGTCTCCTGACGGGCGGCGTGGCCTTCGCCGAGGGTGAGGAGGCGGAAGCGCCGGTCGCCGTTGAGACCGTGGATGAAGAAGCCGATCGGGAGGCCCCGGTGGCGGAGGCGGCGCCGGCGGCCGGTGAAGAGCCGGCCCCGGCGGAGAGCGAATCGACGGTCGCGGCGGAGGAGACGCCAACCGTGGGGCTGCCCAATCCCTACATCGAATACCCCGACGTGCCGGCACTGGAACGGGCCATCGGTTTCCCGGTGCTCTATCTGCCAAATAATTTCTATGCCCTCTATCATCCGGCGGTTCATGCGTTCAGCATCGCCGGTCAGGTGGCGGACCTGCGCTTCAAGAGCAAGGCCGACGACAGCACCATCACGCTTCGCACGGCGCTTTTCGAGCGCGTTCGCACGAAGGACATCAGCGGTTTTTATGGCGTTGAGTGGACGACGCAGCACGCCGGCGATGTGAAACGCACCAAGGTGGATATTGCCGTGACCCCGAATGGAACGAAAGTCGTGCGCTGGAGCGCCGGCCGCTTCGTTTTTGCGCTCGCGCTCTCCGGTTTCGATGACAACGCCTTCAAGTCGGTGCTGAAGAATTTCGTCGTGGTGGCGGACCGTTTCGCCCACAAATATCGCAACTTCACGCTGAACAAGCCGAAGAAGCAGAATAAGGACGCAGCGGCGGAAGCAGCCGCCGCGCCGGCCCAGGAGACGGCAGCCGCAGCATCGCCTCAGGAGACGGCAGCCGCAGCATCGCCTCAGGAGACGGCAGCGGCAGAGGCGCCGGAGGCCGCGAAATAAAGCGAAATAAAGCCCCTGAAAAAAAGGACGCCGCGGGTTTTCCTCGCGGCGTCCTTTTTTCAGGGGAAGGGGTCATTTGCACTGATAATAGACGTTGAGCTTTGATTTCCTGACGGTATAGAGCTGCGGGAAGGCTTCGAGGAGCTTCACCAACTTGTTGTAGCCGTAGGTGCGGATGTCGAAATCCGGCTGCACCCGCTTGATGTAGGTGCCGGCCTGGCCCAGTGGCGTGTAGCCGTTGTTGTCGGAATACTGCTCGCTGGCAATTCGCAACAGTTTGTGGATTTTTTTGGTCCGGCCGGGCTTCTTTTCCCGGCTGGCCGTTTCCTCGCCCGGCTGGTTGTCTGCTCCCCGGCTTTCCGGTTGTTTGGCCGGCGTGACATCGGCCGCCTCCGGGACCGGCTCCGGCGTGTCCTCGTCGGCGTTCTTCAGATCGTCGAGATGGTCGATGAAGATGAAATCGTCGCAGCTGTTGCGGAAAGCCTCCGGTGTCGCCTCCCGGCCCACGCCCATGACGTAGACGCCGGACTCCCGCAAATGAATGGCCAGAGGTGTGAAGTCGCTGTCGCTGGAGACGATGACAAAAGCGTCGTAAAGGCTGCGGTGCAGCAGCGTGATGGCGTCGATGACCAGCGCCATGTCGGTAGCGTTCTTGCCCGTCGTGTAGTCAAACTGTTGCTCCGCCTTGATGGCCAGGCGCTTGAGCTCGCCCTCCCAATGCTTCAGTTCTTCCTTGTGCCAATTCCCATAGGCCCGTTTGACGATGATGCGGCCTTTGGTCGAGACCACCTGCAATACGGATTCCAGCCGGGAAAGCTGGGTGTTGTCGGCGTCGATGAGGACGGCGATGTTCTCTAATAGTTTCAAGCCGATATCCCTCCTGTTATTGGCCGCGGGTCAGCGATGGCGCTGTTGATGCTTCATGCCCTCGCTGCCAAAAGGAACAACCTGACAGCGGGTACATCACTTTTCCCCGCGGTGTTTCGCCAGCTCGTCCTTCAGGAGCCGGGTGATTTTCTCCCGGGTGCTTTCGTTTTCCAGGTCCTCCACCGTGAGCTCGCCGTTGAAGAGCTTCTCCATCAGCACGATGTAAGCCCGGCCCATGGCCCAGGTCAGTGCCGCCGCGGTGCCGCCGCTGATGGTGCCGCCAACTACCGTGCCCACGCCGGGAATCATCTTCAGCAGGTTCGCCACCAGCGTCCGGCCCACCACCGTCGCCCCGGCGATGCCCAGGAAGGAACTGGCGATGCTGGCCGCCAGGCTCTTGGTGAGGGTGATGCCGTAGACGTTGGTGATGCGGATGAACATGCTGGCCTGAATCGGCGCCAGGATGGCCGCGTCGGACATCGGCAACGGGTTGTAGCCGGCGCCGAAAGCCATCGTCACTGTCTGCTTGATGATCGCCTCGGCCGCTACGCGCTTCAGGACCAGCGAGGCCCGCTGCGCGTTGGCCCAGGCCCGGCGGGCCGAATCCGGCAGCGCCTCCAGCGTCACCTGTACCAAATCGTCCACGCCGTAAGGGGCCATGCGGAAATCGTCGTCAGCATAGGCCTCCGCCAGCACCAGGCAGATTTTCTTCACCGGCAGGTTGAATTTTTGAATCTCGGCGCGGAAATCCCGGGCGTGCTTTTTGAGGTAGGCCTTGGTGATGACCAGGAAAACCGGCAGTTCGCACTCCGTCGCCATCGTCCGCACGAATTCCTGTTCCGCGGCCTCGAAGCGGTCCGAATCCGACTGGATGCAGTACCAGAGGCAGTGGATGAACTCGTCCGGCTGTCCCGCCTGGAGCTTCTCTTCCACCAGGTCCCGTATCTCGTCGATGGATTGTTTCTTGCGGGCCTCATCCAACTCCAGCCCCACAGTATCGTAGATACGGATGGGGACCCCTTTTTTCTCGATGCATTTCAGACTTTTTGTGACCGGCTCGCCCATGCCGGTGGCCGCAAGCCGCTCCCGGAAAGCGGCGTTGATCAATGTGCTCTTGCCCACGCCAGTCTTGCCGGCGATGATGATATTGGCATGGCCCAGGCCGTTGAAGTCGTCCTGGAATTCCTTGACCATCATGCGTATCAGCTCCTCGGCGTTGTTGTAATCGATGGCCCCGTATTTCTCTCTGAGCTCGTCGGTTGTCATCGGCTTATCCATAACCTTAACCCCTTTCCTTTATCGGCATATGATTATTTACAAGGGTATTATACCATTTTTTCAACCGGGACTCAATATGCTATTTATATGAAATAACTTATACTTACGCTGGATGTCGAATCTGTGTTATACTGATACTACTCTCAGATTAAAATATTAATCTGAGAGACGCGTGCTTCGCACGCTACAGCCGCGCTAAAGCGCGTCTGACGTCTCATACTACTCTCAGTAAGGATTTAAAAATCTTAACTGAGAGTAGTATGAGGTAAAAATCTATCCGACTCGCAGGATTTCAACGGAGGGCGATTCTCATGCCGCAAGTCACTCTCGCCGCTATCGTCACGCCTTTGCGGCGCTGGTTTGCGGCCCGCAAGCGCCCGCTGCCCTGGCGGGACGATCCCCGGCCCTACTACGTCTGGATTTCGGAAATCATGCTCCAGCAGACCCGGGTGACGGCGGTTCTGCCTTATTTTGATCGCTTTATCAACGCTCTGCCGGATGTGGCGGCGCTGGCGGCGGTAGAGGACGACGCGCTGCTGAAGCTCTGGGAAGGGCTGGGCTACTACAGCCGGGCCCGCAATCTGAAAAAAGCGGCGCAAATCATCATGACGGAGCATGGCGGCACGCTGCCGGCGGAGGCGGCGGAACTGGAAAAACTGCCGGGCATCGGTCGCTATACCGCCGGAGCCATCAGCTCCATCGCCTTCGGTCGCCGGGTTCCGGCCGTGGACGGCAATGTCCTCAGGGTCATCGCCCGGCTGACCGGTGACAGTCGTGATGTCATGCGGGAAAGTACGCGGCGGGTCATCGAGACGGCGGTGGGGGCGATTATTCCCCGGGACGCTGCCGCCTTCAACCAGGCGTTGATGGAGCTGGGCGCCCTCGTCTGCCTGCCCCGGGCGGCTGCCCGCTGCGACGAGTGTCCGTTGGCCGCGCAATGTGTCGCGCGGGCCGAAGACCGGGTGGCGTCGCTGCCGGCGAAGGCGCCGAAAAAGGAGCGTCGCGTTGAAGCGCGGACGGTGCTTTGGGTCGAGGGCCCGGCGGGCGTCGCCCTTCACCGCCGGCCGTCCCGGGGCCTCTTAGCGGGTCTCTGGGAATTGCCCAACGTGGCCGGCCATCTGACGCGGCAGGAGGTGGCGGCGCTGGCGGCGGCCATGGGCTGGCCGGTGAAAAGCCTGCGCCGGCTCCCGGCCGCCCACCATGTGTTCACCCATATCGAGTGGCAACTCATCGGCTGGCGCGTTCGTCTCAAAGCCGCTGCCGTCAATCCGCCTGCTTCCGCTCCCGCGCCGCTGCCGCCGCTGACCTGGGCCGCTCCGGGAGATTTGAAGACCCGCTACGGTATTCCTACCGCGTTTCGCTATTACGTTCCGGCGGAGGAACGATAGGGAATAACGACGGGAGAGAATACGGACCGTGAAAGGAGCATTGGGAATGAAGGAATGGAAGAAAGCCGTCGTGTACCGGTCCCGGGACGAGGCCGACTGGACACGGGCGAAAGAATTGCTGGCGGAGGCCGGCATCGCGGCGGTCCCCTTCGCGGCCGAGGAGATGCCCGTCGCCGGTTGCGGCGCCAAGATCAGGCCCGGGAATTTCCTGAACTTCGGCGACGCGTCGCCGACGAAGATATATCGCATCGAGGTCGCCGCCAGTGATAAGGAACGGGCGGCCGCTGTCCTGGAAGGGAAGGTGTTGCCCGTGCGGGACTGCGGGTTCAGCTTATGAGCGGGTTCCGAAAAATGCGGCGGCAGGACCGGCAGCTTTCCGAGGCGGCAGCCCGGCAGCTGCTGGAGGAAGGGGAATACGGTGTGCTGGCGACGGTCGGCGAGGACGACTGGCCCTATGGCGTGCCGCTCAGCTATGTCTATGACGACGGGAAGATTTATTTCCACGGAGCGACGGCGGGGCAAAAGGCGGACAATCTTCGCCATCAGCCCCGGGCATCGTTCACCGTCGTGGGGGCGACGCATGTGCTTCCGGCAAAATTCTCCACCGCCTACGAGAGCACCATCGCCTTTGGCGTCGTCCGGCCGGTGCCGCCGGAACAGCAGGCGGCGGCGTTGCTCCTTCTGGCGCGGAAATATTGCTACGATTATATGGACCGGGCGGAAAGCTACGCCAGGGAATCTGTGGGAAACGTCGGCGTCTATTGCCTGGAAATCCAGCATCTGACCGGCAAGAAGCGGCCGGAATGACAGCGCCGGCAAAATGGGAAAAGAGCGGCTCCGGGCGGAGCCGCTCTTTTGGGGTTATGCATTATACGGATGCGTATTAAATGAACCGACAGACATGGTCGACGGCGATATCGGAGAAGCCGAAGGCCTCGGCTTTCGTCAGCCGCCCGTTCAGGACCTTCTCCATTTCGCCCAGCAGCATCTCGCCGCTTTCCGCAATCGTCATTTCGCCGCGGATGATGGCGCTGAGGTCGACGTCCATATTGTCCTCCATCCACTGATAAGTGTGCTCGTTGGCCGTCACCTTGAGCACCGGGACGATGGTGTTGCCCGTAGGGGTGCCGCGCCCGGTGGTGAAGATCACGGCGTTGCAGCCGGCGGCGACCATGGAGGTGACGGAGGAAATGTCATAGCCGGCCGTGTCCATGACGATGGCCCCCTGCTTTGTCGGGCGCTCCGCCTGCTCCAGGACCTCGACGATGGGACGGGTGCCGCCCTTGAAGATGCAGCCGAGACTCTTTTCGTCGATGGTGGAGAGGCCGCCATCCTTGTTGCCCGGCGTCGGCTGGCCGGCACGGCAGTCCTGCCCCGCCGCCAGCAGGTGCTTCTCGTAGTCCTCGCAGACCTTGATGATCTGGTTGTGGATTTCCGGCGTGGCGGCCCGGCGGGCCAGGACGTGCTCCCCGCCGATCCACTCGATGGATTCGCTCATGATGGTGGAGGCGCCGAGGTCCACCAGACGGTCGCTGAGATTGCCGACAGCCGGGTTCGAGGCGATGCCGGAGGTGGCGTCGCTGCCGCCACATTCGATGCCCAGCAATAGCTCCGAGATGTCACAGGGCTCCTTCTGCTGCAAGCCGGCCTCCGCGGCCATCGCCCGAGCGGCCCGGGTGGCCTTCTCGATGGTCTTCAGCGTCCCGCCTTCCTCCTGGATGCCGAAGGAGACAACGGGCTTTTTCGTCATGGCCTGGATCTTTTCCCGCAGGGCCTTGTGCGGCACAGTTTCGCAGCCGAGGCCGATGATGACGACGCCGTACACATTCGGATTGCAGGCGAAGCCGGTGAGAATTTTCTGCGACATGGCCGTGTTGGCGGCGACGTCGGAGCAGCCGGTGTTGAAAACGATATTGACGGCGCCGCGCACCTGGCTGGCGACGATGCGCGAGGATTCGCTGCCGCAGGCGCAGGTCGGCAGAATCAATACGTGGTTGCGGATGCCCGCCCGTCCCTCGCTGCGCTTGTATCCCATGAACTGCATGATGATCCCGCCTTTCCTATTCGATGGTCACATATTCGCCGGCATAGTCCCGGGGGACGCTCCTGATATTGAGGTGCGACACCCAGGCGCCTTTTTCCACGTCCTCTGTCAGCTCGCCGATGGGCTCGCCGTACTTCAGGACAGCAGCGCCCTTGGTCAGCGGTTGCAGCGCGATCTTGTGCCAGACGGGAATCTCCGCCCGGCTTTCCACCGTCTCCCCGGTGCCGCCGATGCAGCGTACCTTGTCCCCCGGACGCGCCGCCTGCGTGAGCGTCGCCACGTTGTCCTTCGCGTCCAGCATGATGGCCTTGATTTCCATTGACGTATCCCTCCGTTCATGATAGAGATTCGACGAAAGATTCTGACTCTATTTTAGCAGGACCGGCCGGAAAGAGGCAAGTGTCTTTTTCCGCCGCCGGGCGATTGGTTGGCCGGCGCATTCCATCCGGGGGCAAAATTTTCCGTCCCGACAGGAAATCGGCGATGGGAAGCGAATATAACATACAGAAAGGGTTTCCATCTATGAATATGCAAACACAGGAGGCGTCATCATGAAAGTCATTGGCGGGGGGCTCCCCAACGGCGCGGAAATCTCGTCATCGCTCTTCGGCACTTATACGCTGAGCATTCCCGAGGGCTTCTTCCAGTCGCGCAAGGTCAATCTCAACGAGCATCTGGCGGCAGTAGAGCACATCACTGAGGAAAACAAGTACAGCATTCTCGGCAAAGCCGGCTGGGGCACGCTGGGCGCGATTGCCCTCGGACCGGTCGGGCTCCTGGCGGGGCTGGTGCTCGGCGGCAACAGCAAGGAGCTTTGCTGCGCCTGCAAGCTCGATACCGGGGAAGAATTCCTCATCAGTTGCGACACCGAGGAATGCCAGAAGCTGAAATCGCTGGCGATGGGAAACGCCTCGAAGATGGCGGAAGGGCCGGTCATCGATGTGACGGCCGAGGAAAAGGAGGATGTGATGGACTCGCTGGAGCGTCTCGGCAAGCTCCGCGATCAGGGCGTCGTCACCGAGGACGAATTCCAGCAGAAAAAGGCGGAATTGCTTTCCCGTCTGTAAGGGAGCGCCGCCCCAATACAGAAAAGCCCGGCGGAGGTCATCTCTGCCGGGCTTCTTAACGTCCGGAGGCGCGTTCATTGTGTTCATTGACGACGGGGCGCGGGAAAGGGTATAATGAAGAAAAGAACTCACCGGTGAAACGGAGGGATCGTGATGGATGACCGGCGGATGACCTGGGAGGAAATCGTGGATAAATATCCTGACAAGTGGGTGGGGTTGTCTGAGGTGGAATGGAAGGATGCAGGCAATGTGCGCTCCGCGGTTGTCAAATATGTGGGGAAATCCGGCGGTGAAGCATTGCGGAAGCAAATCGCCGGGGAAGATATGTACACCACCTATACCACGCCGGATAATCTGTGTCCACTGGGATTATTGGTGAGTGTACGATGAAGCAATTCACTTTACCGATGAGAGAGAATGCGCAACGTCCCATCGTGATTTTAGCGGATTACTTCCAATTGGATACTATGCTGGATACAGGCGCGGTGCTTCCCGTATGGGTAGAAGAGGAAGCCAATCTCAAAGCAATGGGCGCGGTTCCCATCGCTTTGAACCTTCCCTTCGGCGGCTTTGGCGGCACGACGGCCGGCACGCTGTACCGGTTGCCACTGTTTCGCTGTGGCGATTTGATATTCCCGGAGTTCCCGGTCATCGCTTCCCGAATTGACCTCCCCTGCCAGATGGTCCTGAGCGTGACCATGTTCAGCGGCCTGATTTACGAGATCGACGACTGCCACCACCAGTTCAATGTGACGATTCCCGACCAGGAAACCCTTGTCCGGAAACTGACGGTAGAGGACAAGGGCGGGCGGCTGCATGTCCTCTGCACCGGAGCCGGAGAATGACAGCGCCGCGCCAACCGAACAGGAACAAGAAACGCCCCCGTCCGCGGTAATCGCGGTACGGGGGCGTCATTACTTTCAGCCTGGCTGTTATCGGTGGCGCGTCAGCCTTCTTTAATCCGGGCCACGGCCTTTTCCGTGTCCTCGCGGCCGCCGAAAGCGGTGAGGCGGAAGTAGCCTTCGCCGCAGGGACCGAAGCCGGCGCCGGGGGTGCCGACGATGTTCTTCTCTTGCAGCAGATGGTCGAAGAATTCCCAGGAAGTCATGCCGTCCGGCGTTTTGAGCCAGATGTAGGGGGCGTTGACGCCGCCGTAGGCCGTGTAGCCGGCGGCGGTGAGGCCCTCGCGGATGATGCGGGCGTTTTCCATGTAGTAGGCGATGTTTTCCCGGACCTGCTCCTGGCCTTCGTCGGTGTAGATGGCGGCGGCGCCCCGCTGGACGATGTAGGCGGTGCCGTTGAACTTCGTCGAGTGGCGGCGGTTCCAGAGCGGGTTCAGCGGGTGGCGGGAACCGTCTTTCGCTTTCGCCGTCACTGTCTTGGGGACGACGGTGTAGCCACAGCGGGTGCCGGTGAAGCCGGCCGTCTTAGAGAAGGAGCGGAACTCGATGGCGACGTCGCGGGCCCCGTCGATCTCGTAGATGGAGCGCGGCACGTCGGGCTCGGTGATGTAGGCGGCATAGGCGGCATCAAAGAGAATCACGGCGTCGTTCTTCCGGGCGTAGTCCACCCATTTCGCCAGCTCCGCCCGGGACAGGGTGGTACCGGTGGGGTTGTTGGGGCAGCAGAGGTAAATCATGTCCACCGGTGTCTCCGGCAGCGACGGGGCGAAGCCGTTCTCCGCCGTGGAGGGGAGATAGACGACGCCGGCGAAGCGTCCGTCCGGCCCCAGAGCGCCGGTACGGCCCGCCATGACATTGGTGTCGAGATAGACGGGGTAGACCGGATCGGTGATGGCGACGACGTTGTCAATGGCGAAGATTTCCTGGATGTTGCCGCAGTCGCTCTTGGAGCCATCGCTGACGAAGACCTCGTCCGCCTCTACCGTGAGGCCACGCCGCTTGTAGTTGTGATTGATGATGGCGTTGATGAGGAAATCGTAGCCCTGCTCGGGCCCGTAGCCGCGGAACGTCTCCCGGTGCCCCATCTCCGCCGCCGCCTGCCGCATGGCCTCGACGGAGACCGCCGGCAGCGGCAGCGTCACGTCGCCGATGCCGAGGCGGATGATGTCCGCCGCCGGATGCGTCTCCCGGTACGCCAGCACCCGCCGTGCCACCTCGGCGAACAGATAGTTCCCCGGCAGTTTGAAATAATTCTCATTGATATACGCCATAGGTTTCGTCCTCCGATATACAAATTTGACATAGGAATTATACCACCGCCGTCAAAAAATGAAAAGCCGCCGCCGCATTTTTCCGCCCGGTATTCTGTTTTTCCGCCTCATATTCCCTTGTATTGGCCGGATTTTTGGTTTATAATATCGATGGAAAGGCATGAAGCCTTTTTCAAAGATGAAGAAGCTGCCGGGCGTTTTCAAAAAACAGCTCCCAGGCGGTTTTTTCCGTGCCTTTTCTTTTCGGTACGATTTTTTATTCAGAAAGGAGGTGAGAAGCATGCTCGACCGGGTTCTTCGTTTTTCCATTTCCGCGTTCATGGCGCTGGCCGGCGCGACACTGATGCACCTGGCAAGCCCGCTGCTGACGACGTTCATCGGCACGGAAGTCCTGAAGATGGATATGGGGATTTTCCGCATGACGCTGATGAATCTCGTCTGCATTCTGGTGGGCGTTGTCCTGGGATTGGCTGTCGGACGTCTGACGGCGCCGTATTTCATTTCGACCCTGAAGCGGTTTTCGGCCTGGGTGGAGGGGCAGCTCAACAAGATGCCGATCCACGATGTCATCGCCGGGGCCGCCGGGCTCGCGATCGGACTCATACTGGCCGCGCTTTTGGGGGCGGCGTTTTCCCGTATTCCCATTGTTGGCAATTATATTCCCGTGGTATTCAGCATCGTCTTTGGCTACCTCGGCATCCGCATCACCATGACGAAGCGCGAAGACATCGCCGGCATGTTTGACTTCGTGCCGCGGTTCCTGCGTGACCTCGCCCGGGCGCGGGAGCCCAAGGAGGCGCCCCAGCCCCTGCCGGCGGCAGAGCCGGCGGTGCCGGAAAAGGCGCCGGACAAACATTACAAGCTCCTTGACACCAGCGTCATCATTGACGGTCGCATCGCCGACATCATCGACTCCGGTTTCGTCGAGGGGACGCTGCTGATCCCGGTGTTCGTCCTGGAGGAGCTTCAGCACATCGCCGATTCCGCCGATCTGTTGAAGCGCACCCGGGGCCGCCGGGGCCTCGACATCCTGCAGAAGATCCGCACCGCCTCGAAAGTCGAGGTGGAGATCAGCAGCCAGGATTTCGACGACATTTCCGAGGTGGACTCGAAGCTGGTCCGCCTGGGACAAATGGTGGGTGGCAAGATCATCACCAATGATTTCAACCTGAACAAGGTTTCCGAGCTCCGGGGCGTGCCGGTGCTCAACATCAACGACCTAGCCAACGCGGTGAATCCGGTGGTGATTCCCGGCGAATCCATGCGGGTCACGGTGGTGAAGGACGGCAAGGAGCAGGGGCAGGGCGTTGCCTATCTCGACGACGGCACGATGATCGTCATCGAGAACGGCCACCGCTATCTGAACGCCACCATCGACGTCGAGGTGACGTCGGCCCTCCAGACGTCGGCGGGGCGGATGATTTTCGCCAAGCCGCGCAAGGGTTGAGTTATCCGTTAGGTAGGAAATGACCCCGGCATGGAGAACCGGCACTCGCAAAAACCCGCCGTCGCTCCATGCCGGCGGGTTTTTGCCGGAAGGAGACAACTATGGTTTCCGTGATTTTTCCCGCGGCCGGGCAGGCGAAGCGGCTGCAGGCCGGTGTCAGCGTCAACAAGGCGCTCCTGACGCTGGCCGGAAAACCGATGCTGGTCTGGGCGCTGCTGAAGTTCTCGGCCATCGACGAGGTGGGCGAGCTCATCGTGGCCGTGCCCGAGGACGAGGTGGCGCCGGTGGAGCGCCTGCTGGCCAAAGTGCCGAATCTCGCGCCGGTGAAAGTGGTGGCGGGCGGCGCCGAGCGGCAGTTCTCCGTGGCCAACGGTTTGAAAGCCGTGCGGCCGGAAACGGAAATCGTCCTGGTCCACGATGCCGCCCGGCCGCTGGTGAGCGCCGCCACCATCGGGCGGGTCATCGACGGGGCGAAGCGCACCGGCGCGGCGGTAGCGGCCATACCGGAAAAGAATACCATCAAGGTCGTAGGACCGGATGGACTGGTGGAGTCCACGCCGGACCGGGCCAAACTATGGGAAATCCAGACGCCGCAGGGCTTTCGCTGCCGGGTATTGATGGACGCCTATCTCGCGGCCATGCGGGACGGCTTCGTCGGCACCGATGACGCCAGCCTCGTGGAGCGCATCGGTCATCCGGTGCAGGTGGTGGACGGCGACAACTGGAATTTCAAGATCACGACGCCGGAAGACCTGGCCGCGGCGGAGTCGTTCCTGAAAAACGACCTGGCCGTGCGGGCAAGGGAAGGCGTCAGCGCCGCTGCCGATCTGGTGGCGGACAAGGTCGGCGAGATGAAACGCCATTTGGAGGAACTGCGCCGATGACAGGAGGGCGAGAGGATTGACGAGATCCGGGATTGGATATGACGTACACCGGCTGGTCGAAGGGCGGAAGCTGATTCTCGGCGGTGTCGAAATTCCCTGGGAGAAAGGGCTGCTCGGCCATTCGGACGCCGACGTGTTGCTCCACGCCATCATGGATGCCCTGCTGGGCGCGGCGGCGCTGGGCGACATCGGCCGCCATTTTCCCGACACCGACCCGAAGTGGGAGGGTGCCGACAGCCGGAAACTCCTGGCCCATGTCGCTGCCCTGGTGCGGGGCGAGGGATACGAGATCGGCAACGTGGACGCGGTCATCGTGGCCCAGGCGCCGAAGCTCGCGCCCCATATCGGGCAGATGCAAAGCAACATCGCCGAAACCCTCGGCGTCACCCCGGGCCAGGTCAACGTCAAGGCGACCACCGAGGAACGCCTGGGCTTCACCGGCAGCGGCGAGGGTATGTCCGCCTACGCCGTCTGCGCCATCGGGAAAGAATAGGGGCGTACAGCCCCGGGAAAAGGAGATGACCACCTTTGGCAAAGAAAATCGGAGCGGCCTTCTTGTTGCTGGCTCTCATCCTCATCGGCGCCGGCGTGTGGTATTATGGCTATCATGCCAAAACGCCCCAATATTCGCTGGGGCTCATCCAAAAGTCGGTGGAGAACCGCGATACGGTAACCTTCCGCCAGCACGTTGACCTTGACAGCATCCTGTCGCGGAGCGTCGATGACATCATCGCCTTCGCCGGCAAGGACCCGACGGCGCCGGCCCTCGAGTCGGAGCTGGGCCAGAGCATTTTTGTCGCCCTCAAGCCGGCCATTGTCAACGGGCTGAAAATCGGCATCCTGGAAGCGGTGGAGCAGGGAAAGAATCCCGTCGCTCCCGGGCAGCGCGGCACATTGACCGCCGACCCCGGCGAGATTGCCCGGCGGGCCGGCCTGCGGGACATCACCTTCCGGGAAGTTACCGCCACCCGGGAACAGGGCGACGAGGCCCTGGCCGGCGTCAAGATCAGCGAGCCGGACATCGGCGATTATGTGCTGAACCTCCGGATGAAGCGGCTGGAGGATAAGACCTGGAAGATCACGGAAATCATGAACCTCAAGGAGTACCTGATCGACCTCGACAAGGCCCGGAAGGAAGCCCAGCGGCAGTATCTGGAAAACACCCGGCCCATCCTTGAGAAGTACGACGCGGAATTCAACGCCATCGCCACGGCTTCGCCCATCGCCTCGGTGGAGAACATCACCCGGCGCATCGAGAACCGCCGGGCGCTGGCGGCGGAGCTCCAGAAAGTCGCCATTCCCCCCGCGGCCCGGGAGATTGCTTCCCTGCGCGAGGAACTGCTGAACGCTACCGTGGATTACCTGACCGGCATCCGCCAGAACTTCAGCGGCGACAACTCCCTCGAGACCATGCAGCGGGCCCGGGAATCCCGTACCCGTGCCACGGCGTTGGAAAACGACCTCCAGCGGCTCGAGGAGTCCATCCAGCCGAAATCCTGACGCATACAAATACCGACGCCCCCGTCCCTTTGGCGGGGGCGTTTTCCTTTGCCATGAAACGCCGTGAGGGACGGGGGAATGAAAAAATGTCAAAAAATCAAAAAAACCTCTTGATTTTTTCCCGGAAAGCGATTATCATATGGACTGTGAGTTAGCACTCATTGCCTGGGAGTGCTAACAAAGGCGATTTCAATATTTAGGAGGAAGATAAAAATGATTAAGCCTTTGGGTGAAAGGGTTGTAGTGAAGGTTTCCGAGCAGGATATGAAGACGGCCAGCGGCATCGTGCTGCCGGATACGGCCAAGGAAAAGCCGCAGGAGGGCAAGGTCATCGCCGTCGGCGAGGGCAAGATGCTCGAGAGCGGCCAGCTGGCTCCGATGGTGGTCAAGAAGGGCGACAAGGTCCTCTTCGCCAAGTATTCGGGCAACGAAGTCAAGGTGGACGGCGAGGATTACCTGATCATCCGCCAGAGCGACATCCTCGCGATCATCTGATTCTTCGGATGACGCGTTTCCTGAAATAATACAATCCCAGAGAAAACAAGTTGAAAATGGAGGTTCTTTGATATGGCAAAGCAGATCTTATTCGGTGAGGAAGCCCGCCGCGCGCTGGAGAGAGGCGTTGACGCGCTGGCGAACGCGGTAAAGGTAACCCTCGGCCCCAAGGGCCGCAACGTGGTGCTCGACAAGAAGTTCGGCGCCCCGACCATCACCAATGACGGCGTGACCATCGCCCGTGACATCGAGCTCGAGGATGCCTTTGAGAACATGGGCGCCCAGCTGGTGAAGGAAGTCGCCACCAAGACGAACGACGTGGCCGGCGACGGCACCACCACGGCGACGTTGCTGGCCCAGGCCATGGTCCATGAGGGCATGCGCAACGTGGCTGCCGGCGCCAACCCGATGGTCGTCAAGAAGGGCATCGAGATGGCGGTGGAGAAGCTCGTCGAGGAGATCAAGAAGAAGTCCAAGAAAGTCAAGGGCGACGATGTGGCGCAGGTCGCGACGATCTCGTCCTCCGATGAGATGATCGGCAAGCTGATCGCCGACGCCATGGAGAAAGTCGGCAAGGACGGCGTCATCACCTCCGAGGAGTCCAAGACGATGAAGACCGAGCTCAAGGTCGTCGAGGGCATGCAGTTTGACCGCGGCTATATCTCCCCGTACATGGTCACCGATACGGACAAGATGGAGGCCGTGCTGAAGGATCCGTACATCCTGATCACCGACCGCAAGATTTCCACGATTTCCGACATCCTGCCGATTCTCGAAGAGGTCGTCAAGCAGGGCAAGGAACTCGTCATCATCGCCGAGGATCTCGACGGCGAGGCGCTGGCGACGCTGGTCGTCAACAAGCTGCGCGGCACGTTCAAGGCGCTGGCCGTGAAGGCGCCGGGCTTCGGCGACCGCCGCAAGGCCATGCTGGAGGATATCGCCATCCTGACGGGCGGCAATGTCATCAGCGAGGAGCTGGGCCGCAAGCTGGACAGCGTTACGATTGCCGACCTCGGCCATGCGGGCCAGGTTCGCGCGTCGAAGGATGAGACGACGATCGTGGACGGCGTGGGCGACAAGAAGGAGATCAAGGCCCGCGTCGAGCAGATCAAGAAGCAGATCGAGGAGACCACCTCCGACTTCGACAAGGAGAAGATGCAGGAGCGCCTTGCGAAGCTGGCGGGCGGCGTGGCCGTCATCGAGATCGGCGCGGCGACCGAGGTGGAGATGAAGGAGAAGAAGCTCCGCATCGAGGACGCGCTGAACGCGACCCGCGCGGCCGTCGAGGAAGGCATCGTGGCCGGCGGCGGCACCACTCTCGTGGACATCCTCCCGGCGCTTTCCAAGCTGAAGGCTGAGGGCGACGTGCAGACGGGCATCAACATCGTCAAGCGCGCCATCGAGGAGCCGGTTCGTCAGATCGCGAACAACGCGGGCCTTGAGGGCTCCGTGGTCGTCGAGAAGGTCAAGAAGGAAGGCGACGGCAAGGGCTTCAACGCGCTGACCGGCAGCTATGTCGATATGCTCGAGGCCGGTATCGTCGATCCGGCGAAGGTCGTCCGTTCCGCTCTGCAGAACGCGGCGAGCATCGCGGCGATGGTGCTGACGACGGAGACGCTGGTGGCCGACAAGCCGGAGAAGAATCCTCCGATGCCTCCGGCCGGCGGCATGGGCGGCGGAATGCCGGGCATGATGTAAGACAGGGTATTTTCCGGACACATGAAATAAAGATCCCTCCCGTTGCGAATTTCCGCGGCGGGAGGGATTTTTTCATGGCGTTCGGTCGGGAAGGCGCTTTCAGATTTTTTCCGCGTCGAAGGATTTGGCACCCGCCGCATTGATAGCGGCGGGCTTTTTTGTTATACTATATGATTAGAGTCTTGGCTTTTCATTGATGACGGATGCGTATGTCTTGTGTCTATTGTCGGCTCGTCGTCGACGCGGGCGGATAGATCGGAGAGAGGGCGAGGAAATGCGGAGGAAGCGCAGACGGAAGCGGTTGCGGTACGGACGGGTATTCTTGTGTTTGGCGATTATTGCGGGGCTCATCGCGTTGGGCGTGTACGCCTTTTTCGGGCAGACGCCGAAGCCGAAGCCGGCGGACCCGGAGATCGCGGTGTCGGATAAGACGACGGAGATCATGGTGATGGGTGTCGATCCGAGGGAGAACGACACGGGACGCAGCGACACGCTTCTCATCGTTACGATGAACGAGGAAGAGCGGAAGGCGTCGGTGCTTTCGATTCCCCGCGATACGCGTGTGGAAATGGGCGAGGGCACCTATGAGAAAATCAATCACGCCTATGCCTACGGCGGTCATGAATACACCCAGGCCATCGTGGAGAAGCTCCTCATGACGAAGCTCGACGGGTATATCCTGATCGACATCCGCGCCTTTGAGCGGATCATCGACGCGGTGGGCGGCGTCGATCTCGAGGTGGAGAAGCGTATGTATTACGAGGACCCGTGGGACGACAACGGGGGGCTTGTGATCGACCTCTATCCGGGGGAGCAGCATCTCGACGGGAAGCACGCGATGGAATATGTGCGCTTCCGTGACGAGGAGGGCGACGTGGGGCGTATCGCGCGCCAGCAGAAATTCATGCACGCGCTGATCGACAGGCTTACCTCGGCGGAGGTGCTGCCGCAGCTGCCCAATATCGTCCGCGAGCTCTCGTCGGTCATCGAGACCGATCTTGATATCGGGGATATCCTGCGCATGGTTTCGATGCTGCCGGAGGTGAAGGCCCACGGCGTTTCCGCCGCGATGCTGCCGGGCATGCCGGGCTGGTGGCAGGAGACGAGCTATTGGCTGCCCGCCATCGAAGAGGCACGCGCGCTTTTCGCGAGCCAGATGGGCATCGAGTTCACGCCGGTGATGGCGGAGCATGCGAAGAAGGAAGATGCCTTTTATCGGGAGCATCTGCCCGCCGGGCTCACCGAGGTGGACGGCACGATGGTGATGGCTTCGGCGGCCGGGGACGGGGGAACCCTGCCGGCCGGGGCGCGAAGGCTTGGCGGCAAGAAAGTACCGGCGCCGGAGGAAATCTCGGTGCGCGTCCTGAACGAGAGCGGCATCACCGGAGCGGCGGCCGAGGCGGCGGAGGACCTCAAGAAACGGGGCTTCGCTATCGATCATGTGGGTAACGGCGAGACGACGTCCCGGGCGACGACGACGATCCTTGTGCCGAAGGGGACGGAGTCGCTTTTCGATGGGCTGCCCTTCCCCTGCGAGCTCAGCGTCGGCGAGGACGCCTGGGCGACGCTTACGATAGGGAAGGATTACCGGCATGAGTGAGCTTCTTGTCACCGGCCTCAAAAAGTCCTTCGGCACGCTGGAGCTTTTCCGCGACGTGAGCTTCCGGCTTGCGAAGGGGGAGCGGGCCGGACTCGTGGGAGCCAACGGCGCGGGCAAGACGACGCTGATGCGCTGCATCCTGGGCGAGGAGGCATACGACGACGGGACGGTCCGCTTTGACGCGGCGGCGACGGTGGGATATGTGGAGCAGCAGGCGGCCCTCGGCCAAGGAACGCTTTACGAGGAGTTCATGGGCGCGTTTTCCGACATCCGGCGTCTCGGCGACAGGAAGCGGGCCATGGAGGAGGAGATCGAGCGGAACGGCGCGGATGAGGAACGGCTTGCGGCTTACGGGCGGCTCGTGGAGCGATTCGAGCAGCTTGAGGGCTATGATTTCGAGAGCCGCATCCGGCGCGTGGCCTTCGGTCTCGGTTTCACGGACGGGGAGCTTTCCCAAAGCGTCGCCCATCTTTCGGGCGGACAGCGCACGAGGGTCTGTCTCGCCCGGGCGCTGCTCCGGGAGCCGGAGCTGCTTTTTCTCGACGAGCCGACGAACCATCTCGATATCCGCATGATCGAGTGGCTGGAGGGCTTTCTCGCCGCCTATGCCGGGGGCGTCCTGATTATCTCCCACGACCGCTTTTTCCTCGACCGCGTGGCGACGAAGATCATCGAGCTCGAGCATCGGACGGCGACGACTTACGCGGGCAATTACACTTATTACCAGAAGGTGCGGGCGGCGCGGGACGAGGCGCTGCGCCGCGCCTACGAGAAACAGCAGGAGCAGATCCGCGCGACGGAGGAATACATCCGCCGCTACAAGGCGGGCATCAAGGCGAAGCAGGCCCGGGGGCGCCAGAGCCGACTGGATCGGCTGGAACGCATCGTGCTGCCGCCGGAGCGTGCGCGGTTCAAATATTTCGCCTTCCATCCGCCGGGCGAGTGTGCGGAGCGCGTGGCGGAGCTCGACGAGGTGTCGGCGGTTTTCGACGGGCATACGGTTTTCTCCCGGCTTTCGATGCTCATCCGCCGCGGGGACGGAGCGGCGCTTGTGGGACCGAACGGCGCGGGCAAGACGACGCTGCTGCGCATCCTGCTGGGGGAGCACTCGTCCCCGACGGGCAGCGTGAAGCTCGGCAGCCGCGTGAAGGCCGGATATTTTTCCCAGCAGCATGAGGGACTGCACAAGGACCGCACGGCGCTGGACGAAATCCTTTACGAATACGGGCTCGACGAGGAGACGGCGCGGGATTATCTCGGCGCGTTCCTCTTCCGGGGCGATGAGGTCTATCGCGTCATCGGTGAGATGTCGGGCGGCGAGCAGTCGCGGCTGGCCTTCCTGAAGCTGATGCTGACGGGCGCGAACTTTCTCGTGCTGGACGAGCCGACGAACCATCTCGACATTCCGGCGAAGGAGGCCGTCGAGGAGGCGTTGATGGCCTTCCCGGGGACGTTTATCGTGGTGTCCCACGACCGCTATTTTCTCGACCGGGTGGCGAACCGCACCTTTGAGCTGGAGGACGGCCGGCTGACGGGCTACGAGGGCGGCTACAGCGCGTACCGTGAGAAAAAGGCGGCGCTGGCCCGGGAGGCCGAGGAAGAAAGAACAGAGGCAAAGCCCGCGCCTGTCCGTGAAAAGAAAGCACCGCCTGCGGCGCGCGGCGCGGCGCGTCCTAAGGACGCGGCAAAGGAAGCGCGCCGCGCGATCTCGGGCGTGAGCGATGAGAAGCGGGAGGAGCTTTTGCGCCGCGCAGAGGCGGAGCTGGCGATGGCTGAGGCGGAGCTCAGGCTCCTGGAGCATGAGATGAACGACCCGACGGCCCAGAGCGACCCCGGACGCAGCCGGGAGATTGCCGAGGCATACGCCGAGAAGGAAAGGGAAATCGAGCGGCGTTACGAGACGTGGGGCGCGTTGGCGGAAGAAGCATAAAGCGCGCGGGATATTGAGGAAAGGTGAGGCGTCGGTATGGAAACCTTGGCGGGCGTTGTGGAGAGCCTTGTCTTCTCCAGCGAGGACGGGCGTTTTTCCGTATTCCGGGTCGTGCCCGACGGCCAAAGCGGGCGCGTGACGGCGACGGTTTCCTCGGCGCCCCCCCTGGTCGGTCAGCAGGTGGAGCTGCAGGGCGACTGGGTCGAGCATCCGCGCTTCGGCTCGCAGTTCAAGGCGACGCATATCCGTGTGGCCGCCCCGACGAGCGCGGAAGGCATCCTGCGTTTCCTCGCCTCGGGGGCTGTGGCGGGCATCGGCCCTGCCATGGCGCAGCGTGTCGTCGCGCGCTTCGGGGAGCACGCCCTCGACGTGATCGAGAACGAGCCCCATAAGCTCCTTGATGTGCCCGGCATCGGAAAGAAGACGGCGAAAAAAATCCACGAATCGTATCAGGAGCAGTCCGAGCTCAAGGAAGTCATGCTTTGGCTGGAAACTCACGGCGTTTCTGGCGCATACGGCGCACGCATCTACAAACAGTACGGTTCCTTTGCGCTTGATATTTTGGAACGGGAGCCGTACCGCCTCGCCTCCGACGTGAAGGGGATCGGCTTTCGGACGGCGGACGCCATCGCCATGGCGTCCGGGGTCGAGCCGGACGACCCGGAGCGTATCGCGGCGGGAATCGATTACGCCCTGGAGGGTGTCGCGTCGGCGGGCCATGCCTGCGTGCCGGAGGAATGGCTCCTGCGGGAGGCGTCCCGCGCCCTCGGTGTCGGGCGTGAACCGGTGTGCGATGCCCTTCGCGGGGCCATGGAGAGCGAGCGGCTCTATTGCGAGACGGTGGGCGGGGAGACGATGGTCTATCCGCCCATGCTTTACGCGGCGGAGACGGAGGTTGCAGAACGTCTCCGTGACCTTGCCGCGAGGGCGGACGTCTTCTCGGTGGACGACCCGGAGATCCTTGCCCGCGAATGGGAGCGCGCCGACGGTCTCACGCTTTCGGACGGGCAGCGCCAGGCGATAACGGCGGCGCTCAGGCACGGCGTGTTCGTGCTGACCGGCGGCCCCGGCACGGGCAAGACCACCGTTGTGCGCGGCATGATCGCCGTCCTCGAAGGCCTCGGGCTCACCGTCCGCCTCGGCGCCCCCACGGGCCGCGCCGCGAAACGTCTCGGAGAAGCCACGGGACGCAAGGCCTCCACCGTTCATCGTATGCTGGAGGCGCAGGGCAGCGACGAGGAGGTCGTCTTCGCTCGGGACGAGGAGGAACCTCTGGAGGCGGACGTCATTATATTAGATGAAGTCTCCATGATGGACATCGTCCTGATGCAGCATTTCCTCGCGGCGGCGCCGCGCGGCTGCCATGTCATCCTCGTGGGGGACGTGGACCAGCTCCCCTCCGTGGGGCCGGGGGCTGTGCTGGCCGACATCCTGCGCTCCGAGGCACTTCCCTGCGTGCGCCTCACCGAGATTTTCCGGCAGGCGGATACGAGTCTCATCGTGCGGAACGCGCACGCCATTAACGCGGGACGGATGCCCGTCTGCGCCGACGGCGGCGCCTTCGAGTTCCGCGAGACGGCATCGGAGGAGGCGACTGCGGCGGAGATCGTTCGCCTCTGCGCCGAGGAGCTGCCCGCCGAGGGCATCGATCCGCTGCGTGACGTACAGGTGCTTTCGCCGATGCATCGCCTCTCCTGCGGCATCGACCGGCTGAACCGGCTTCTGCAGGATGCCCTGAACCCGCCTGCGCCTTACCTGGCCGAGCGCGCGGCAGGCAACTTCACTTACAGGGTCGGGGACAAGGTGATGCAGATCAGGAACGATTACGAGAAGGGCGTATTCAACGGAGATGTGGGATTCGTCGAGGCCATGGATGAGAAGAAGCTGCTCGTGCGGTACGGCGACGAGCTCACCGCCGAGTACGAGCGGGAGGAGATGGGCGAGCTTCAGCCTGCCTACGCCATGAGCGTCCACAAAAGCCAGGGCAGCGAATATCCCGTCGTCCTTCTGCCATTGGTGCCAGGCCATCATATCATGCTTCAGCGGAACCTTCTCTATACGGCCGTGACGCGCGCGAGAGAGCGCGTCATCCTGCTGGGCAGCCGCCGGGCACTCCGCGCCGCCGTCGAGAACGACCGCACGCGCCGCCGTTACACGCTGCTGGCGGCGCGGCTGGCGGGGACGCTCGAATGAACGCGCCGCAAACTTTCGGGGCGATGGGTGAAGAAAGCGGTTTTTTGGCGTCGATGCAAAAAGCGATGGCCCCCGTCCTCGATTTTCTCTTCCCGCCGCACTGTCCGGCCTGCGACGCCTATGTCGAGACACGGGGCGCGTGGTGCGCCGCCTGTCTGGCCAATGCGCTCCGCATCCGACGGCTGCCGCTGTCCGGGGCGCATCGCAAGGTCATCGACGAGGCGTGGGCCTTCGGCGTCTATCAGGGCGCGCTGCGCTCGCTCCTCCTGCCTCTGAAATTCAAGGGACGTACGGATGGGCTTCCCGCTCTCGGGACCTTCCTGCGTGCGGCGGACGAGAAGCTGCCGCGGGCGGCGTGGATGCCCGGTATCGCCGTGCCTGTGCCGCTCTTCCCGAAAAAGGAGAAGACTCGGGGCTATAACCAGACAGAGCTGATCTTCCGCGCGTGGCTGGAGGCGGACGGCTGGACATGGCGGCGCGCGCTCCTAAGGACGCGCATGACGGAGCCCCAGTACGGGCTCGACGCTGTGGGACGAGCCGCAAACGTCCGGGACGCTTTCACGGTCTCGGATGATGAGGCGCGGGAAGCGATCGCCGGACGCCCCGTCCTGCTGCTCGACGATATCTTCACCACGGGCTCGACGCTGGCCGAATGCGCCCGCGTCTTAAAGAAGGCCGGGGCGGAGTCCGTCGTCGAATGGGTCCTCGCCAGCGATCGGGACTGATCGCTGGCGCGCATTTTGTTTATCTGTTATTTCAAAAAAATATCATATTAGA
>JAFSWT010000067.1 GCA_017444395.1 Schwartzia sp. (in: firmicutes)
CGGCGCCTGCATCGGTGGAGCCGCGGGCGGCGCGGTGGAAGCGGCAGCCCGGGTAGGCGCGTCGACACTGGGCATATCGGGGCTGCCGTTGGCGGCGGCGACGGACAACATCCCGATGTATCTGGCCGGGCTATTGGCATCTTATGCCGTCGGCTTCGCCGCCACCTGGCTGCTGGGCTTCGATGACCCGGTGGATTGAACGGAGCGAATGTCATATCGTCGAAAAAAAACAAACAGCATCTTGCGTTTTTATGCAAAGAAAGTGTATAATTATAAAATCTTCATTCCGAGGAGGAACCATTGATGAAAGTCAGCATCATCGGCGCTACCGGATACGCCGGCGCTGAGCTCCTGCGGCTGCTTGCCGGCCATCCCGGGGCAGAGGTCGTACACCTGACCTCCGAAAGCTACACCGGAAAACCGGTTTCCGAGGTCTATCCCCATCTGGCCGGCCTTTACGATCAGCGGTTGGAAAGCCTCGACGATCTCGAACGCATCGGAGCGGACAGCGATTTCATCTTCATCGGTCTGCCCGCCGGCCACGCCATGGAAATCGGACGAAAGCTGGCCGGCCAGCCGGTGCGGATCATCGATCTGGGCGCCGATTACCGCTTCCGTGACATTGCCACCTATGAGGCATGGTACAAGGTCAGGCATACCCATCCGGAGGCGCGGCGGGTTTATGGATTGGCGGAGCTCTACCGGGAGGATATTCGCACTGCCCCCATCATCGGCAATGCCGGTTGCTATACGACAGCCTCGATTCTGGCGCTGGCTCCGTTGGTGAAGAATGGTCTCATAGATTTGAAGACCGTTGTTGTGGACGCCGCCTCCGGCGTTTCCGGCGCCGGCCGTTCGGCCAAGCTACCGAACCATTTCCCCGAGCTTTATGACAATTTCAAAGCCTATGGCGCTGTCAGCCACCGCCATACGCCGGAAATCGAGCAGGCGCTCACGGACCTCGGCGGCGAGGCGGTGACGCTGAATTTCACGCCGCACCTGGTCCCCATGTCCCGCGGCATCCTGGCTACCGCCTATGCCATGCTTCGGGACGGCGTGACGGAGACAGCGGTGGACGAGGCGTTCCGGACGCTCTACGCGGGAGAATACTTCATCCGTCTGCGGGGCCGCGGCTCCTATCCCGAGACGAAATACGTCCGGGGCTCGAACTTCTGCGACCTCGGCTGGCACATCGACCCACGCACCCATCGCGTCATCGTCTTCTCGGCCATTGACAATCTGGTCAAGGGCGCGGCCGGTCAGGCGGTGCAGAATTTCAACATCGCCGCCGGCTTCGACGAAACGCTGGGCTTGAAGCTGGCGCCGGTGTATCCGTAAGTAATCCATAGTTATAAAGGGAGGAAACAGCAATATGTTCAGTGAAAACCATGTCAAGCAGGGCGTGACGTTCCCGAAGGGATTCAAGGCGGCGGGCGTCAAGGCCGGAATCAAGAAGAGCGGCAATCTCGACCTGGCGGTCATCTATACGGAGCGGGCGGCGGCGGTGGCCGGCGTTTTTACCCAGAATCAGGTGGCGGCGGCGCCGGTCTATGTGTCGAAGGAGGTTGTCGCCGGTGGCAAGGCCCACGCGATAGCCGCCAACGCCGGTTGCGCCAATGCCTGCACCGGCCAAAAGGGCCTGGAGGACGCCCGGGCAATGGCGGCGCTGACCGCTCAGGCGGTGGGTTGCGCGGCCGGCGAGGTGCTGGTGGCATCCACCGGCGTCATCGGCGTCAATCTGCCGATGGACAAGATGAAGGCTGGCATCGAAAAGGCGGCGGCGGAGCTGTCGGAAACGGGCAGTGAAAACGCCGGCAACGCCATCGTCACCACCGATACCTATTCCAAAGCCGGGGCGACAGAGGTGGAGATCGGCGGCAAGAAAGTTCGCTTTGGCGTCATCGCCAAGGGCTCCGGCATGATCCAGCCGAATATGGCTACGATGCTCTGCTTCATCACCACCGACTGCGCCATCGCCCGTCCGCTCCTGCAGCAGGCCCTGTCGGAAATCACCGAAGTGACCTTCAACATGATTTCCATTGACGGCGACATGAGCACCAACGACATGGTGGTGGTGCTGGCCAACGGCGCCGCCGGCAACCCGGAAATCACCGCGAAAGGGCCGGACTACGATGTGTTTTATCAGACGCTGAAGGAGCTTTGTACCGGTATTGCCCGGAGGATTGCCGCCGACGGCGAGGGGGCCACGAAGTTCCTGACGATTGCGGTCAAAGGCGCCAAGTCTTTTGCCGATGCCAAGCAGGTCGCCATGAGCGTAGCGAAGTCGCCGCTGGTGAAGACGGCGTTCTTTGGCCAGGACCCGAACTGGGGCCGCGTCATCTGCGCCGTGGGGTATGCCGGGGTGCCGATGGTGCCGGAAAAGACGGTGGTGAAATTCGGCGATATCCCGGTTTACGCGCATGGCGTCGGGGCGGAGTTCGATGAGGCGGCGCTGCGGCAGGTTATGGCGGCCCATGATATCGTTATCGCCATCGACCTGGGGCTGGGCGACGCCGATGCCACCGTCTGGTCCTGCGACTTCTCCTATGAGTATGTAAAGATCAACGGCGAGTACCACACCTGATACTGATTTTCGATAAGAAGATTCTTATCGAAAATACGCCTGCTACGCAGGCTACAGCCGCGCTTGCAGCGCGTCTGATGTCTCATACACTCGCTGTAAGAAATAAAATTTCTAACAGCGAGTAGTATGACAGGAGGCGAAAAGAATGCAAATGCACAAGGCAACCGCCAATATTCTGGTGGATGCGCTGCCGTATATCCGGAAGTTCTACGGCAAGACAATGGTCATCAAGTACGGCGGCAACGCCATGTTGAGCGACGAGCTGAAGACGAAGGTCGTTCAGGATATCACGCTGATGAAATACATCGGCATCCATCCGGTCATCGTTCACGGCGGCGGACCTGACATCACCGGTTTCCTGGAGCGGGTGGGCAAGAAGGCGGAGTTCGTGAGTGGCCTGCGGGTCACGGATCAGGAGACGATGGAGATCGTGGAGATGGTCCTCATCGGCAAGGTCAATTCCGAGATCGTGAACCGCCTCAACCAGTGCGGCGGACAGGCCATCGGCCTTTCCGGCAAAGACGCGGGACTCATCCGGGCAACGAAGAAACTGGCCGAGATTCACAAGGACGGCCGGGTGGAAAAGGCTGATATCGGCTATGTGGGCGAGGTAAAGGAAATCAACGCCCAGGCCCTGAATGATCTACTGGAAAAGGGGTATATCCCGGTGGTGGCCCCGGTGGGGGTCGGGGATGAGGGCGAGAGTTACAACATCAACGCCGATTACGTCGCCGCCGAGGTGGCGGGGGCACTTCGGGCCGAGAAACTGCTGCTGTTGACCGATGTCGAGGGCATCTATAAGGATTACGAGGATAAAAGCTCGTTCCTCTCGTCGCTGACGGAGACCGAAGCTCTGGCCTACATCGACGACGGCACAATCTCCGGCGGCATGATTCCAAAGGTGGAGGCGTGCCTTACCGCGCTGACGAAGGGAGCGAAGAAGACCTCCATCATCGACGGCCGCCTGCCGCATTCGCTACTGTTGGAGCTTTTCACTTCTCAGGGCATCGGAACGGAAATCGTGAGATAAGGAGCAGCTGCTATGAAAGAAACGAAGGAACAGATCGTTCAAAAGGACCGGGATTCCTATATTCCTGTCTTTGCCCGCTATGACATCGTCCTCGATCACGGGGACGGCATGTATGTCTATGATACGGACGGCAGGAAATACATTGATTACCTGGGCGGTATCGCCGTGAATGTCCTGGGGCACAACCACCCGGCGCTGGTAAAGGCGGTGGCGGAGCAGGCGGGGCGGATGATCCACTGCTCGAACCTTTACTACACCCAGGCCCAGGCGGACGCCGCCGGAAAGCTCGTAAAACGCAGCGGGCTGGGCAAGGTGTTCTTCGGCAACTCCGGCGCCGAGGCCAACGAGGGGGCCATCAAGCTGGCCCGGAAATACGCCTGGCGGAAGGACCCGGAAAAAATCCAAATCATCGTCGCCAACCACAGCTTCCACGGCCGCACATTGGCAACGCTGACCGCCACCGGCCAGCCGAAGTACCATGAGGGCTTCGGACCGCTGCCGGCGGGGTTTGAGTACGTCGATTTCGGCGACTATGACGCTATCGAAGCGCGGATGAGCGACAAGACCTGTGCCGTCATGCTGGAAACCATTCAGGGCGAGGGTGGCGTTCATGTGCCGCCGGCGGATTATTACCGGAAAATCCGGGCGCTCTGCGACCGGTACGATGCCTGCCTGATTCTCGACGAGATTCAGTGCGGCATGGGGCGGACGGGGCATTTCTTCGCTTACGAGCAGTTCGGTATCAAGCCGGATATCGTAACATTGGCCAAGGGCCTGGCGGGGGGCGTCCCCATCGGCGCTTTCATCGCCAGTGACAAAGTCGCGGCTGCCTTCCAGGCCGGCGACCACGGCTCCACCTTCGGCGGCAATCCTCTGGCCTGCGCCGCCGCCAATGTCGTGCTGGACACCGTGAGCCGGCCGGAATTCCTGGCGCAGGTGGCCCGGGTGGGCGCGTATCTGCGGCAAAAGCTGGAATCACTGCAGCAGCAGTACCCATCGCTGATCACCGAGGTCCGGGGCGCCGGGCTGATGCTGGGGATGCAACTCACGAAGCCGGGGCGCGACATCGTGAACGCCTGCCTTGAACAGGGCGCCATCATAAACTGCACCGCCGGCGACGTCCTGCGCTTTGTGCCGCCGCTCATCGCCGAAGAAAAAGATGTGGACGAGCTCATCGCCATTATGGAAAAGGTCTTACCGGCCTTCGCGTAAACGATATCTTGTAATGGCGAGGAATCCGGTATATAATTACAAACGTTATTTGCTTTTTGGGAGGTTTTATCCATGCTGAAGGGAAAAGATCTGCTTTCCCTCCATGACCTGACGCGGGACGAACTGGAGGAGATCCTGTCGCTGGCGGCGGAACTCAAGGCGCTGCAGAAGAGCGGCGTCGCTCATACCATCCTGCCGGGAAAAACGCTGGGCATGATTTTCGAGAAGTCGTCCACCCGCACCCGGGTATCCTTTGAGACCGGCATGTACCAGTTGGGCGGTCAGGCGTTGTTCCTGTCCAGCCACGATCTCCAGATCGGGCGCGGCGAGCCGGTCCGCGATACGGCCCGGGTGCTGTCACGCTATCTCGACGGCGTCATGATTCGCACTTTCGCCCATGAGACGCTGGAGGAATTCGCCCGCTGGGCGGATATTCCGGTCATCAACGGCCTCAGCGACCTGTTGCATCCCTGCCAGGTGCTGGCCGACTTGCTGACGATTCGGGAGCGCTGCGGCAAGGACCTCAGCGGACTGAAGCTCTCTTTCATCGGCGACGGCAACAACATGGCTCATTCGCTGATGTACGGTTGCGCCAAGATGGGCATTGACTTCGCGGTGGCGACGCCGCCCGGCTATGAGCCGAACGAAAAGGTCGTGGCTAACGCCCGGGAGGACGCCAAAGCCAGCGGGGCGACGATTCTTCTCACCCATGACGTAGCCGAGGCGGCCAAGGAGGCCGATATCCTCTGTACTGACGTCTGGGTCAGCATGGGCGAAGAGGCGGAGCGGGAGAAGCGGCGGCAGGATCTGGCCGGCTACCAGATCAACCGGTCGTTGCTGGAAAAGGCGGCGAAGCGGGCCATCGTGCTGCACTGCCTGCCGGCGCACCGCGGCGAAGAAATCACCGAGGACGTCTTCGAGGCCAATGCCGCCGTCATCTTCGACGAGGCGGAGAATCGCCTGCACGCCCAGAAGGCGGTTATGGCGCTGACGATGGGTGACTGACGCGATGGGTGTGCTTCCGGAGCCGGATAGCATGTGTTTTACAGGTATCAAATATCATTGCATATAAACGAAAAGGAGCTGTTCATTCATGGCAAAGGTAAAGAAAGTAGCGTTGGCGTACTCTGGCGGACTGGATACGTCCTGCATCATTCCCTGGCTGAAGGAAAACTATGACGACTGCGATGTCATCGCCGTCTGCGCTGACATCGGGCAGGGGGATGAGCTCAACGTCGTGAAGGAGAAGGCGCTGAAGTCCGGCGCCTCGAAGGTGTTCATCGCCGACCTCACCGAGGAATTCCTGACGGAGTATGTTTGGCCGACGCTGAAGGCGGGCGCCGTCTATGAGGGCAAGTACCTGCTGGGGACCTCTTTCGCCCGGCCGTTGATTGCCAAGAAGCTGGTGGAAATCGCCAAGCAGGAGGGCTGCGACGCCGTCGCTCACGGCGCTACCGGCAAAGGCAACGACCAGGTGCGCTTTGAGCTTTCGGTCAAGGCGCTGGCGCCGCAGCTTCGCATCATCGCCCCCTGGCGTGAGTGGGAGCTGAAGTCCCGCGAGGAGGAAATCGAGTACGCGAAGAAGCACGACATCCCCATCGCCATTGACAACAAGACCTACAGCATGGACCGCAATATCTGGCACCTTTCCCATGAGGGTTCCGACCTCGAGGATCCCTGGAATGCGCCGCAGGACAATATGTTCCTGGTCACTCAGGTTCCGGAGAAAGCCCCGGACGAGGACGAGCATCTCACCGTCGATTTCGAGGCCGGGGTCCCGGTGGCCGTGAACAGCAAGCGTATGAGCGCCACCGAGCTGTTGACGACGCTGAACGAGATCGGCGCCCGCCACGGCATCGGCATCACCGATATCTGCGAGAACCGCCTGGTGGGCATGAAGTCCCGCGGCGTCTATGAGAACCCGGGCGGCGCCATCCTTTACTACGCCCACCGCGAACTGGAGTACCTCTGCCTCGACCGGGCGACGCTTCACTACAAGGACCTGGTGGCTCAGCGCTACGCCGAACTCGTCTATGACGGCCTTTGGTTCACCCAGCTCCGGGAGGCGCTGGACGCCTTCGTGGACAGCACCCAGCGCACCGTCACCGGCACCGTCCGCCTGCGCCTTTACAAGGGCAATATCATGTCGGCGGGCGCGAAGTCGAAGTATTCGCTTTACAACAAGGAGTATGTCACCTTCGAGGAGGACGAGGTCTATAATCAGGCCGACGGCACCGGATTCATCAACCTCTTTGGCCTGCCGCTGAAGGTCCGGGCGCTGATGCAGGAAAAGACGGGGCTTCTCAAATGAGTGAGAAGCTCTGGGGTGGGCGCTTCGCGAAATCGACGGACGAGATGATCAACGATTTCCAGGCCTCCATCGGCTTCGACAAACGCCTGTACCGCGAGGATATCGCCGGCAGTCTCGCCCATGCCGCCATGCTGGCGGCGTGCGGCATCATTTCCCGCGAGGACGAGGAGAAAATCGCGGCCGGGCTCAAGGCGATTCTCCGTGATATCGAGGAGGGACGCTTCTCCTTTGATGTCGCCCTTGAGGATATCCACATGAATATCGAGAAGCGCCTGACCGACGCGATTGGCGAGGCCGGCGGCCGTCTGCACACGGCCCGCAGCCGCAACGATCAGGTGGCCCTCGATATGCACCTTTACGTCCGTCGCGAGGTGGCGGCGGTGGCGGAGCATATCCTCGACTTGCAGCGGGCGCTGGCAGGGACGGCGGCGAAATACCGGGATGTCATCATGCCCGGCTATACGCATCTGCAGCGGGCGCAGCCCATCCTGCTGGCCCATCACCTGCTGGCGTATTTCGCCATGCTGGGGCGGGATTTCGACCGCTTTGCCGGCGTCTGGCAGCGGGCGGACATCATGCCGCTGGGGGCCGGGGCGCTGGCGGGGACGACGTTCCCCATCGACCGGGAATTCGTGGCCAGGCGGCTGCACTTCGAGCGGATTTACGGCAACAGCCTCGACGCTGTCAGCGATCGCGACTACATACTGGAGTTCCTGGCCGCTGCCTCGATTCTCATGGTGCATCTGTCGCGGCTCAGCGAGGAAATCATCCTCTGGTGCACCCGGGAGTTTTCCTTCATCGAGCTCGACGACGCTCACTGCACCGGTTCCAGTATGATGCCGCAGAAGAAGAATCCCGATGTATCTGAATTGGTGCGCGGCAAGACCGGGCGCGTTGTCGGCCATCTGATGGCGATGCTGACGGCGGTCAAAGGTTTGCCGCTGGCCTACAACAAGGACCTGCAGGAGGACAAGGAGGGGCTGTTCGACGCCATCGATACGGTGAAGTTCAGCCTGGCCGTTTATGCCCGTCTGCTGCGGGGCATGAAGGTGAACCGCGAAATCATGCGGCGGGCGGTGGATGAGGATTTTTCCAACGCCACCGATTTGGCCGACTACCTGGCGAAAAAGGGCCTGCCCTTCCGCGAAGCCCATGCCGTCGCCGGCCGGGCCGTGCAGTATTGCATCGAACGGCAGAAGTGGCTGAAAGACCTCACGACGGAGGAGTTCCGGGCGCTGTCGCCGCTGTTCGCGGACGATATCCGGGAGGCCATCTCGCCTGAGGCCTGCGTGAAAAACCGCAATTCCCTCGGCGGCACCTCCAACGCGCAGGTTGACCGCCAGCTCGAAGCGGCCGAAGCGCTCATCGAAAGCGGCGCGAAACTGGTCGCTGACTGGGAAAGCCGCCTGCCGGAAATCGGTTGAATAATTGTTTCCTTTGGGCGCGTTTATCAAATGCAACGAAAAGAGCCTTCGCATTTACGCGAAGGCTCTTTTCGTTGCGGCGGGACGCGCTTTGTCAGGCGACCGGCTCGTCAGGAGAGGAGTTTTTTCCGTCGTCGTTCTGGGTTACCAGAATCTTGTCAATGCGGGCGCGGTCCATGCGAAGAATTTCAAAGGTGAATTCGTTCCAGACGCAACTTTCGCCGACTTGGGGGATATAGCCGAAGTACGACGTCAGGCAACCGCCCATCGTTTGGTAGTGGTCTTTTATCTCGTTGGGCAGTTCCTCGATGTCAAACTTTTCCTTGAAGTCGTTGATATCGCAAAGCCCGTCTACGAACCAGGAGTTCTCGCTGCGGGCGGTAATCTGTTCCGATTCGCGCTCGTCGGCGGGACTGGTGTAGCCGATGATTTCCGTCAGGATGTCGCTGAGGGTGATGAAGCCGATGAGGCCGCCGTATTCGTCCAGTACCACCGCTTCGTGGATGCCGCTTTTCTGGAAGCGTTCCAGCACCCGGAACATCTCCAGGGAGCGGGGGATGAGGAGCGGCTTCTTGATGTAGGGCTGAATGTCCAATGGCTTGCGGGCGATAGCGGCATTCAGTAAATCCTTGGCGTACAGGATGCCGCAGAAATCATCGAGATTGTTCTTTCCCACCGGGAAAACCGTGTCCGGGTTCTTCTTGATGAGTTGGAGATTGTAGGGGAGGGGGTCCTCAATATCGAGCCACTGCATCCGGGTTCGCGGCGTCATCAGTGAGTAGGCGGTTTGGTCGCTCATGCGGAAAATGCGGTCCACCATGTCCTGCTCCGTTTTTTCGAAGGTGCCGTCCTCCGTGCCTTGTTCGATGAGATCCTTGACTTCGTCTTCGGTCACAGTGTCTTCGATGTGCGGGTTCATGCCGAAAAGCAGCAGCACCGCGTTGGCCGAGGAGGAAAGAAAGCGCACCAGCGGCCGGGAGACGCGCTCCAGAAGGCCCAGCGTCCGGCTGTTTTCCATCAGTACGCGTTCCGGGTCCTGCAGGGCAATCTTTCGCGGGATGAACTCCCCGATGAGAAGCGTCAGATACAGCACTGTCAGTACGCAGAGAAGGACCGCCAGACCGTAAAACCGGGTGAAGAACCCGAACCGCGCCGCCAGAAACGGGGCGGCAAAGATGCCGATGACCAGCCCCAGCAGGATGCTGGTGGCGGTGATGCCAATCTGAGCCACCGACAGGAGGTCCTCCGGTGCTTCCAGAATATCCAGCGCTTTGCCGGCGCGTTCGTCTCCGCCGTCGGCGAACCGCTCCAGACGGCTCCGCCGGCTCTCGGCGATGGCTGTCTCGAAGCGGGACAGGAAGCTGTTGACGCCTATACAGACAGCGAGGAAAAGGAGATAGAGTAATATGTCGGAACTATCCACAAAAAGCCACCACATTTCCTTTCATGCAATCCGGGATTGCCGCCGGCTTTTGCGCCGGGCAGCGGATCAAAATATACAGCCGGGCAGAAGTATCAAAGATTCTCTTCCTTCAGCACATCGTCAAGGGAATTCAGGACATCGCTGATATCTCCGGCGCTGATGACCAGCGGCGGCTGGAAAGCCATGACGTTGCGGCTGAGGCCGTTCTTGCCGATGATGAAGCCCCGGTCTTTCATCTTTTCCAGTACCCGGTCCAGTTCCTCCGGCGCCGGGGATTTGTCAGGCCGGACGAACTCGGCGCCCCGCATGAGGCCGAGGCCGCGGATGTCGCCGATGACCGGGTGACGCGTCTGGAGTTCCGCCAGGCCGTCCGCGAGTTCCTGCCCCCTCGTCTCGGCGTTTTTCGCCAGTTGATGGTCTTCGATATAGCGGAGCACCGCCAGCCCTGCCGCCGAGGAGACCGGGTTGCCGCCGAGGGTGGAGGCCCCCGGCTGGGTGTAGGTATCGGCGATGCGGGCCGGCGCGATGAAGGCGCTGATGGGGGCGCCGTTCCCCAGCGCCTTCGCCATCGTCATGATGTCGGGGACGACGTCGAAGTGCTCGATGGCAAACAGCTTCCCGGTGCGGGCGAAGCCCGTCTGGACCTCGTCGATGATGAGAAGTGCCCCGTGGGCGTGGAGAATCTCCTGCAGCCGTTTGAAGTAGCCGGGCGGCGGCGTGACGATGCCGGCGTTTCCCTGGATGGGCTCGGCGATCAGCGCCGCGGGCCGGCCTGAGGTCGCGGTAGCAATGATGTCCTCCGCCATATCGGCACAGGCCAGGTTGCACTCGGGATGATGCTTTCCCAAAGGACAGCGGTAGCAGTAGGGGTTTGGCAGGAAGTGGATGCCGCCTACGGGATCCGGGTCAGTGCGCCACATTCCAATGCCGGTGAGGCTCATGGCCAGCTTCGTCCGTCCGTGGAGTCCGCCCCGGAGCGCGAGATATTCACTGCGGCCGGTGTAGATGGCCGCCAGCAGCAGCGCGCCCTCATTCGCTTCGGTGCCGGTGGAGCAGAAAAAGGATTTCTGCAGGTCGCCGGGGGTGACACGGGCCAGTTGCTCCGCCAGATTGACGCAGTTCTCCGTCAGATAGATATTGCAGACATGCTGCAGGACGCCGGCCTGTTCCTGAATCGCTTCCACGATTTCCGGGTTGCAGTGGCCGCAGTTCATGACCGAGACGCCGGAAAAACAATCGAGATATTTCCTGCCGGTATGGTCGTAGAGATACTGCATGGAGCCGCGCACGAACTGTGGCGGCTTTTGGTAAAAATGACCGAGGCAGGGCATGATGTAGCGTTTTCTCTTTTCCAGCACCGCATCCGGGCCGAGGTATTCGTTCATGGTCAGTCCCTCCTATTTTGAGGCGTCAAAGAGGAAAGCGCCGATGCCGAAGGGGCGGGGGCTTTCCTTTTCCAGCGCCGCCAGCGCTTCGGTGTCAGCGGCGAAATTGCCGTCGGCCAGCGCGTTCAGCGCCCGGCGGTAAAGGCGGGTCACTTTCCCCGTGAGCGCCGGGCTGTAAGTCTGGGCTTCGACACGGTAACAGGCCGCGCCTTCCAGCGCCGCCAGATACGGGTACAGGCAGAGGTCCCGGGTGAAGAAGATATGGTCGCGGCCATGTTGGTCGCGGCGGATGGGATGACGCGCCCCGGTCTCGTCCACCAGCGCGTAGTGATGGTCGTCCACCGTGTATCCCTGGGACAGCGCCGGGATATCGTGGTCGCAGATCATTGATTCATAAGCGC
The DNA here is from genome assembly GCA_017444395.1 of Schwartzia sp. (in: firmicutes). Taxonomy (GTDB): domain Bacteria; phylum Bacillota; class Negativicutes; order Selenomonadales; family Selenomonadaceae; genus RGIG3544. The sequence goes on from JAFSWT010000067.1 coordinate 11,771, forward strand.
CGTGGACGATGACCTCCAGCGGCGGTGCTTCGTCCTGCAGGATGGCCCGCATTTGCGGCAGGGAGAGCTCCAGCGAGAGCGTGGAAAGGGATACCCGGTACTGCTTCCAGAAGCGGGCCGCCAGATGGTTGAATACATTGAAGGAGAAATCCGTCTGGAGCGGCAGGCAGGTCTGCTCCGCCGCCAGCTTCAGGCTGCCGGGATTTCCCAGCAGGAGCCCGGCCGGATGTAACCGTTCCATTTCGTAGAAGAACTGTTCCATCTCGCCGACCAACCGATGGCGGGTACTGCGCGGCGTTGAGACCACGATGCGGACGCCGAACTCTCTGGCCAGGTCCTTCGCCCGGCGAAGATCCGCCAGCGTCCAGGGACGGCGCGGGCGGTAGGTTTCGCCGCCGACATAGACGACGTCGGCACCGTTGTCGCAGGCGGCCAGCAAGCTGTCGATATCGGCGACGCGGACCGCCAGTGTCCGGTAGCCCCCGTCAGACGATCCGGTGCCAGACACAGCCGGCGCTTTGTCCAATCCTGCCTCCGGTTTTGCCTTGCTGAAGAAGCGGGGTTCACGCTGACCGTCATAGTCGATGGCCCGGGCGTCGGGTTGGCCGAAGGCGAAGGAGGTCGTGAAATCCCGGGCCCGGTTCTCGTAGAGATCACGCCAGGCCGCTTCGTCCGTCATGTAGCCGGCGGGATCGGCGATATAGGCGTCGATGGCCCGCCGGTAGGTACTGACGATCCGGCGCACGAATTCCGGCGGACGCATCCGTCCCTCAATCTTGAAGGAATAGACGCCCGACTGGATCAGGGCCGGCAGGTCACGGTACAGGCACATGTCTTTCAGTGCCAGTTTGTAGGGGCCGGGGTTGCCGTCGCTCTCGTATTCGCCCGTCGTTTCGTCCAGCAGGCGGTAAGGCCAGCGGCAGGGCTTCAGGCAACGGCCCCGGTTGCTGCTCTGTCCGAACAACACGCCGGAATGATAGCACTGGCCGCTTTCGGCGATGCACATATCGCCGTGAATGAAGTATTCCAGTTCCAGCCCGGTTTCCTGCCGGAGCAGCGTGAGTTCGGCCAGCGTCATCTCGCGGCTGGCGACGATCCGGGTTACGCCGTGCTCTTTCAGAAGGCGCATGGCCGGCGCGTTGTGAATGTTCATCATCACCGAAGCGTGAAGCGGGATGTGGACGCCCAGACGGTGAACGAGCTCAATCACCGCCATGTCCTGCACCAGAATGGCGTCGGGGCGGATGGTGTCAAGGAAGGAGAGAAACTCCTCCAGCTCCGGCAGTTCCTTTTCGCTGATCAGGTTGTTGATGGTGACATAGAGCCGCACCCGGTGGCGGTGCGTGTACTGAATCGCCTCCGCCAGGGCCTCGTTGGTGAAATTCATGTCCTGCCGGTGCAGGCGCATATTGAAATGCTTGCCGCCGAGATAGACCGCGTCGGCACCGGCCTCCACCGCCGCTTCCAGGGCTTCCCGGTTGCCCGCCGGCGCCAAAAGTTCTACGGAATCACGCTGTAAGATCACTTCGCTCGCGCTCCTTTAGGATATGCTTTCTTCATATTATAGCAAGTTCCCCCGCATTCGTAAATGCGGGGGAATAAGATATCACCGTTTCAGGATGGGGAGACGTCGATCAACCGTTTGACCCGCCGCGCCGGGCACGGAAAAACGTCTGGAGCAGAGCCCGGCACTCGTCCTCGGCAATGCCGGCGGTCACTTCAAGATGGTGGTTCAGGGAGGGGTGGGCGGGGATGTTGAAGATGGACTCCACGCTGCCGGCCCGTGCGTCCGGCACACCATAGACGACACGCTTCAGGCGTGCCATCACCAGAGCACCAGCGCACATCGGGCAGGGCTCCAGCGTGACATAGAGCGTACAACCACTGAGGCGCCATCGTCCGAGACGGCGTCCGCCCTCGCGGATGGCGATGATCTCGGCGTGGGCGGTGGCGTCATGGTCGGTCTCCCGGCGGTTATGGGCGCGCACAACGACGCCGCCCTCATCATCGACGAGGACGGCGCCAATGGGAACCTCTCCCTGTTCCATCGCTTTTCGCGCTTCCGTCAGGGCAAGCTGCATGTATTCCGGATCACTTCTCATACGAACGGTTCCTCAACCTCTCAAATACCGAAGGATAGTCGTGGCCGCTGACCGGGTTTCCCAAATTCAGATCCAGGACATATGGAGCCTCCGGGGCATCCTCCGGCTCATTCACGGGGCGCTTCCGGCGCATCTCCCGCGCCAGTTGCTGGTCAAAATCCTGTCCGGCCGCCCCGGATGAACTGCGGCGCTGCCGGAAAAACTGTCCCACATTGTTGGCAACCTTCCTGATGGCTGAAACCTTCTCAACCCGTCTGTCCATATCGGATCCCTCCTCATGAAACGAAAACGAGAGGACGCGTTCATGGTATATGGCGCGTCGTGGCGGCAGCCCTGCCCGGGACGGAAAGCGGAAAAACGATGGAAACGGAGAAAAAACGAGGGCGTCATCGGGGAGGATGGGGGAATATGACTTTTTCCAGAAGCTCCAGGGGCTTTTCGAGCAAAACCCGGGCCCCGCTCGCCGTCAGTTCCTCCCGGGGGCGGAAGCCCCAAAGAACACCGACAGGCAGCGCCCCTGAGCGTACGGCGGTCTCCATGTCCACGGCGGTGTCGCCGAGGTAGGCCGTCTCCTCCGGCCGGATCCCAAGCCGCTCCATGACATAGAGCGCGTTTGCCGGGTCGGGTTTCGGTGGCACGGACGGCCGGTCGCCGGTGAAGGCGTCAAAGGTTCCGGCCGCGAAGAGCTTTCCGAGAACCGCTTCCGCCGCTGTCTGGTGCTTGTTGGTACAGACAGCCAGCTTAACGCCGCGGGCCCGGAGAGCGGCCAGCAGCTCGGGAATGCCGTCGTAGGGACGCGTATGCTCCAACAGGCGGCGGGCGTATATTTCCTTATACGTCGCCAGTGCCCGCTCCGTTTCTTCCGGACCGGCATCGGGGAGCAGACGTTCAACGAGTTTTCGCGACCCATTGCCGACGAAATAGCGGTAAGCATCGGCCGGGTGGGTCGTCTGGCCAAGAGACGAGAGCAATTCGTTGCCGCTGGCCGCGAGATCCGCCAGGGAATCCACCAGCGTGCCGTCAAGGTCAAATACTACAGCCCGGTAAACCATCGGCTTCTCCTCCTTCCCTGTAGTATCAGATGTGCTCCACCGAGGCCTGAAGGCGGTGCAGCAGGCGCTCCTGCTCCTGCTCCATAGTCCGGGCTTCGTGCAAAAGCTCATTGGCCCGGCGGATCGTGGCCGCGTCCCTGGTGTCCAGCCACTCGCCGTAGAGTTGGCAGTACTCGATACGGGTTTTGGTTATGCGTAGGCGCAACCGGTGAATGGACTGTGCCTGCGTCGGAACCGTCATGCTTTCCAGCGCTTTCAGACGTGCCTGCCAATCCGGCAGCAGCGCGCCCGTTACGATTTCGCGCAGGGCCTGGCGAACTATGGTGTCTCCGAGGCTCCGGCCCCGCATGATAGCGGATCGTTTCTGATCCGTCTCCCGGACAAAGGCGTCATGCCGTTCCAAAACCGGGGCGGACGTTTCAAGATATTCCCGGAGCTGTGCCTGTCGCGTTTGGGCGATGAAGGCGATGAAATCGCGGAAATTCACCAACTCCTTGACCTGCCAGCGACCGGAGTCTGTCTGAACGAGGCGTGCCTGAAGGATGAAGTCTTCTTTTGCCTCCGCCGGCCGGAGACGCAAGTGGGCCGTGGCAGTGCCGTTTTCAGTATCCTTCTTCAGGGAATCGATGCCGGCAAAGGAAATATTCCGCAGACCGAGTTTAGCGAGAATCAGCCCGGAGTCTACTGACGTTTCTGCCTCGTTCGCCGGTTCGGAGTTGCCGCCCCAGACGCCGGTACGGACGAAATCCTGGAGAACGCTGCGGAAGCTGTTCTGCAAAGGAATACGGAACATTGCTGCCAAATTGCTGATGGAATCGCGGGACGCGTCCGTGAGAGAGCGGTCGGCGTCCATCATGCCGGCCAGCACGGCCTCAACGGCGCTGGTGGTCAGCTGCTCGATGTCCACATACTGGTCAAAGGTCTGCTGGTCGTGGCTGGTGATTGCGTGCTGAATCTGACGCAGGGCGTATTCCGGCGATTTCGTATAGGAACCGAAGTACCAGACGCCCGCTCCGGCCAGCACCGCCGCCAGCACTGCCAGCGCGGCAATCAGCCGGGACTTTCCCGGCCTGGGAAACTGAAAAGACATTGGGCTCCATCCCTTCTCTCGGAAAACCGGGATATTCTCTCGCTTTCATTATGCACCTAATTCCTTGATTTCGCAAGGGTTTTCCGTTAATAACCGGCAAATATCGCTCGTGACGATGAAAAAAACACCCGGTTCGCTGAAAAAAACGACGCATTTGTGATATACTATGGTCGTCATATTTTTCCCGGCGGCAGTAAATGGCCGGGCGTGGGAAACAGAAACAGGATGGGAGCGGACGAATGAACAGGAATGAGCTTTGCTGGTGTGGCAGCGGAAAGAAGTATAAGCATTGTCATCTGGCCTTTGACGCCCGGTTGGATGAAATACGATTCGATTTTTTCAAGGGGCAGGTGCGTCCGCCCCACAAGATCATCAATAACGCCGAAGATATCGAGGCAATCCGACGGGCCGGCGTCGTCAACGGCGGCGCCCTCGACCGGGTGGCGGAGATGATTGGCCCCGGCGTCGATACGGCGACGCTGGACCGGGCGGCGGATGACTACATCACGTCCCACGGCGGAGTGTCCGCTTGTCTGGACTATGAGGGGTATCCCAAGAGCGTTTGCATCTCCATCAACGATGTTGTCTGCCACGGCATTCCTTCGCCGGATACCATTCTGCGGGAGGGGGACATCGTCAACGTCGATATCACGACGATCCTGGACGGCTACTTTGCCGACGCTTCGCGAATGTTCATGATCGGCGAAGTCTCACCAGCGGCCCGGCGGCTGGTGGAGTTGACGAAGGAATGCATGGAACTCGGTATCGCCGCCGCCGGTCCCTGGCGCTGGCTGGGAGACATCGGCGACGCCTGCGGCAGCCACGCCAAAAAGAACGGCTACTCCGTCGTGACGGCTCTGGGCGGTCACGGGGTGGGGAAGGCCTTCCATCTGGAACCTTTTGTGCCCCATGTAGGCAAGCCGGGAACGGGGATGCTCCTGGTGCCCGGCATGGTGCTGACGGTAGAGCCGATGATCAACGAGGGTACGCATAAGGTCACCACCGATCCGGTGGACGGCTGGACGGTCCGCACGAAGGACCACCGGCTTTCCGCCCAGTGGGAAAAGACCATCCTGATCACGGAAACGGGAACGGAGGTATTGGCAAGCTGATGGCATCGTTTACGGAACTTCCCGTGCGGGAAGAGGCGCTGGAGATACTGCGGCGAAACGGCATCACCGAGCCCACGCCGGTGCAGCAGGCAGCGATTCCCGTGGCGCGGGCAGGTCGTGACGCCGTCGTGCAGGCGCCTACCGGCACCGGCAAGACACTGGCTTTCCTGTTGCCGCTCATGGAGCGCATGAAACCCGGCGTCGATGTGGTGCAGGGCCTTGTTGTGACGCCCACCCGGGAGTTGGCCCAGCAGATTGCCCGGGTGGCGAAGGAACTCGCGCCGGCGTTTGACCTGACGGTTCTCGCCATTTACGGCGGCGATGATATCGAACGCCAGAAAGAAAAGCTCGGTCGTCATCCCCAACTCATCGTCGGTACACCGGGCCGTTTGTTGGACCATATGCGCCATCACACCCTGCGGTTGGAAACCGCCAGCAGGATCGTGCTGGACGAAGCCGATGAAATGCTGAAACTGGGCTTCCTGGAGGATGTGACGGCCATCCTGGAAGCGCTGGCGAAAGACCGGCAGATCCTGCTCTTTTCCGCTACGATTCCCGACCGCATACGGGCGCTGGCCCGCCGCTTCATGACGCGCCCGGAGGAAATCCGCATCGAGAGCGGACAGGCGGCTCTCGCCGTCATCCGGCAGACTGTCATCAATACCACCGAGGAAACGAAGCTGGATCAGCTTTGTGAACTCATCAATACCCGCCAGCCCTATCTGATGATGGTATTCGCCGCCACGCGGCAACGCGTTCGCGCCCTGACACTGGCGCTGGCAAAGCGGGGGTATCTGGTGGACGAGCTCTCAGGCGACCTCACGCAGGCACAGCGGGCGCTCGTCCTGCGCCGTTTCCGTCAGGCGGAGCTGCAGATCCTGGTGACGACCGACATCGCGGCCCGGGGCCTGGACATCGAGGGCGTGACGCAGGTGGTGAACTACGACCTGCCCCGGACCACTGAGGACTACGTTCACCGTGTGGGCCGCACCGGCCGGGCCGGGCATGACGGCGAAGCGATCACTTTCGTCACCGCTCGTCAGTACGATCAGCTTCGCCGCATCGAGGCCGGGATTCAGCGGCGCATCGAAAAGCAGCAATCCCCGCGCCGCCCCCGGAAGGAAAAGGCCCGGGAAGTCGCGCTGGCAAAGGCGCGCCGTGAACATCGGACAGAAGCGAAGAAAACAACCCGCCCCTTGAGCAAATACGCGAACCGCAAAGGCGCCGGCCATAAAGGGCGCAATCCGCGGAGCCGGCGGAACCCGGCGGGGAAAAAATGACAGGCTGAACGACGAACTGGCAGACAAGTCTCAAACCGGACAGGAAGGATGATTGCTATGGCAGGGAGTCACTTGAACCGTGACCGCAATATTTCGATGATGATGGATCTCTATGAGTTGACGATGGCCAACGGATATTTCCGGCAGCACAGCGTCAACGCCCGGGTGGCCTTTGATGTCTTTTTCCGCAAGAATCCCGAGGCGGGCGGTTTTTCCATTTTCGCCGGCCTCGAGCAGATATTGGAATATCTGGAGGAAATGCACTTTTCCCCGGAGGATATTGCCTACCTCCGCAAGCTCAATCTCTTTGACGACCGGTTCCTTGATTATCTGGCGGACTTCCGTTTCACCGGCGATGTGTACGCCTTTCCCGAAGGCACGGTGATGTATCCCGGTGAACCGGTCATCACCGTCGTTGCCAATCTCGTGGAGGCGCAACTGGTAGAGACCGAGATTCTGGCTCAGGTGAACCACCAGTCTTTGATTGCCACCAAGGCCCGGCGCATCGTCAAGGCGGCCGGGGGACGGCCGGTTTCGGATTTCGGCGCCCGCCGGGCCCACAACAACGATGCTGCCATTTACGGGGCGCGGGCTGCCTACATCGGCGGCGTTGTCGGAACCGCCACCGTGGCGGCCGGCCAGTATTTCGATATTCCCGTGGGCGGCACCATGGCCCACAGCTGGGTCATGTACTACAAGGACGAGCTCGACGCCTTCCGCCGCTTTGCCGCCCTTTACCCTGACAACTGCATCCTGCTCATCGATACCTTCGATGTCCTGCGGTCCGGTCTGCCCCATGCCATCGAAGTTTTCCGGGAAATGCGGGCGAAGGGGATTCGCTCAAAGAATTACGGCATCCGCATCGACAGCGGCGACCTCGCCTATCTTACGAAAAAAACGCGGCAAAAACTTGATGCCGCGGGCTTCGAGGACGCGAAGATCGTCATTTCCAACAGCCTCGATGAATACACCATCTCCTCCATCCTGAGCCAGGGCGGTCAGGTGGATTCCTTCGGTGTCGGCGAGCGCATGATCACATCGAAGAACGATCCCGTTTTCGGCGCCGTCTATAAGCTTTGTGCCGTCGAGGAAAACGGGGAGATGGATCCGCGAATCAAGGTCTCGGAGGTCATCGAGAAGGTCACGAACCCTGGCCTTAAAGAAGTCTATCGCATTTATGACCAGAGCGGCCGGGCGGTGGCGGAACTCATCGCCAAGAAGGGCGAAGCCATCGACCTCAATGCCTCTGACGAATTCATTGACACCGAGCGGCCCTGGAAGGTCCGCCATTTCGAGAACTGCACCGCGAAAAAGCTCCAGCGCCTGGTAATGGAGGGTGGTAAGCGTACGACTCCGCCGGTACCGGTGAAGGACATCGCCGCTTTCGTGCGCCGTCAGCTCTCCACCGAGATCTGGGAGGAGGAGCAGCGCTTCGAGAATCCCCACAAGCATTTCATGGACATGACACCGGCTTATTACAAGATGAAGATGTCCATGCTGAGTCAGGAGGTCTAGCGCGCGGCAGGAGAATCTCCCGGCAACACGCCGGGGCCGTCAGATCGTCCGATGCCCGGTAAAGATACGCCTTCCAGCGCTAAAAGGTATTGCTTTCGGTGGAGACCACCGGCATAGCCAGTGAGCCTGCCGTTTGTCCCGACAACGCGGTGGCAGGGAATGATGAGCGATATTGGATTGTGCCCGATGGCGCCGCCGGTTGCCCGGGCGGACATTTGACGAAGCCCTCTTTGCCTGGCAATGCGTTGCGCGATTTCGCCGTAGGTCATCGTCTGTCCAAAGGGAATCGTCAGCAGGATTTTCCAGACCGCCTGGCGAAAGGCGGTCGCCTTCAGGGAGAGCGGTGGGGTAAAATCCGGCGCTTTCCCGCGGAAGTAGATACCCAGCCATTCGACGGCCTGTTCGAAAACGGGCAGCGACCGGTCTTCGTGCTTTTCACCCAGAACAGTGCCATAATACTTCTGTCCGTCGAACCACAGTCCGGTCAGGGCAGTTCCGTCGCTGGCCAGCGTGATGCCGCCCAGCGGAGAATCATAGTGCCAGGTATAGTCCATGGTCAGGTTCCTTTCATAAGCCCGGGGAAGATTCAGACGTTGGCGGTTTAGTATCTGCGGTCGGCGAGTGGTTTATCGGGGGCGGTTCCCGGACGGCACTTTGGGGCGTGGCGGGTTCTTCTTTGGCGCATAATCGTGCATTTCCGGGATGGCTCCTCCGGCCACTGCCCAGAAATACAGGCTGGCTACACTGCAACAAGGGGACAGGCGCCGGCGGTATTTCTCAAACAGCTTTCGGCTGATTTTTCGATGGTGGTAGACCATCCGCATACCCCGCTGGATGGCGAGGTCATCGAAACTGAAAATGTTTGGTCGTTGCAGGCAAAACAGCAGAATCATTTCCGCCGTCCATACGCCAATCCCTTTCAGTCCCGCCAGGGCCCGGATCGCTTCTTCGTCGGTCATTTTTTCCACGGCGGCAAGGTCAAACGCGCCTCGCAGGACTTTTTCCGAGAAATCCTTGATGTATTCGGCTTTTCGGAATGACATGCCGAAGGATTGCAATTCTTTTACAGATGCCTTGCCGATGGCCGCCGGCGTCACTTCGCCCCAGGCGTCGTTCAGGCGCTGCCAGATTGTCTGTTGCGCCTTGGTGGAAATCTGCTGGCCGATGATATGATGCACGACCGAGGAAAACAGGTCACTGTCCACCGTCCGTTCAATCGGTCCGATCTTGTCGATGACTTCGCCCAGCCGGGCGTCCCGGGATTTGAGGTAATCGGTTTCCTTTTCGCTGTAGAGGAAGTACATGGTGGATGACTCCTTTTCTCCAAACAGGACAGAGATATCGCTTATGACGCTCCTTGCTGATATTATAAGGCTTTACCGGCCCGGGGCGCAACCGTTGTTTCCACCGGTCAGGAATCAACGGCTGACGTGCGGGCAACAGGAATCGTTGAAAGAAACAACCCCCAGGAAAAGGCGAAAAGCCCGTTTTCACCGGAAACTCCGGCGATTACGGGCTTTTCTTGGGTATATGTGCATTTCCGGCCGTGAAATTTCTAACGGACGAAAACCACCGCCGTCTGGTCGAGGAAATGGGTTTTCTGGTTCTCGGTGAGCAGCAGGTTCGCGTCGTTGACGGTGATGACCGGGTTGAAATAATGGTCAACGCCGACGGCACGGAGGATCAGCGGATTCGAGCCGGCCCGGGCAACCTTGCTGGTGAGGTCCGGGCTGTAGCCGGCCATGCCGTTGTGGATGACTGTCTTGGAGTCGAGATTCTTGTAGCCGTAAATCTTCTCGCCCGCCGTGGTCTTGATGACGGGGGACATGGCGGTACGAAGGCCGAGGCCGGTGCAGTCGATGATGACGCCGGTGTAGGGGCCGCCGTTATTGCTATACGTGGGCTGATAGACAGGGGGCGCCGGCACGGACGGGACGGAGGGAACAGACGGGATAGACGGGACAACGGGCGGCGCCGTGGTCGTGGTGGTCGTTGTCGTGGTCGTCGTGGTCGTCGTCGGGGGCAGCGCCGAGTAGGGGTTTTCCTCGGGCTCCGGCTGCAACGTCGCCGGGAAGGGGTCACGCACCGCGGTTTGCGGCAGGACAGCCGAGGCCAAAGAGGAGATGCTGCCGAACAGGGGCACCGCCATGACGACATGGTAGGAACCGTCGGATTCATAGCTTTCACGGACGATGGTCGCGCCTTTGATGAGGGCCGAGACCCGCGTGGTCACGACGTCGCTGGCGAGCTGCAGTTCACGGACGGTGGTCTCCGAGGTGACCTGGACGCCGCTGAGTTGCTCCGCCAGATTGCGCTGGGCGTCCACGATGGCGGCCCGGCGGGCGGCCAGGCGGGCCTGGGCCGGGAGCGCCGCGTAGGTGGGCGGCAGGCCGAAGCCGTCCGCCTCGACCCGGTTGGCGTCGAAGTTCGCCGCGGCGAAAGCGGTGGCGGACAGTGCCAACAGGCAGAGCAGGGTAAGCAGCAAGAATAATTTTTTCATGGTTTCTCCTCCTTTTTTTCATTCCGGCCGCATCAGATGCGGATGTATTCGGAGTTCATCTCCCGGATTACCACGCCTTCGCGTTCCAGCGCCTGGGCCAGGTCGTAGGCGGTGCCGTTGTAGTTGACATCAATCTGCATATTGCCGCCCTGGGCACTGCGGACATAGATGTTGTTGACACCGTCAAGACGGCTGAGCCAGCCGTAGGCCTCGGACATGGTTCCCAAAGCGTTGTTGGTCACCAGGATGGTTACGTGCTGCTCCGGGTTTGCCGCTTTCTTCAGCGCCCCCCGGGACAATGCCTTGACCAGATCCTTCGCTGCCTTGCGCAGAGCCGCACGGGCCGCATCGCTTCCGCTCCGTGAAGAGTGGGCGTCGAAGGAGCCGGCGTAGGCGATTTCGCCGGTGTTGGCGTTTACCATGCGAACGGAGATGGTCACATCCGCTTTGGAGTAGCCGATACCGCCGAAAACCGGGATAACCTGTTCCAGGACCGAGGACCAGTCGTTGCTGGCGACTTCCACCAGCCCGGTCACCAGATAATCCACGTTGAAATGGGACTGGAGCATCTGCACCAGGTCCTCGTCGCCCTCGAATACCGCGTTGGCTATGCGGTTCCTGACGGAGGCGTCAATCTGGTTCATATCGACGATGCGCATGAAGCCGTTATCCTGGAGGCTGGCCATCACCAGATTTTCGATGGATGGGTTTGAACTGCGGTCGTGGGCGTTGATGAAGAGGACTCCGATGCGCGGATCCTGCATATTGGCGCTGACGAGGGCTCTTTTCTGCAGGTGCGACATCAGATCGGTATTCAGGAGGTCCGAGCTCACGTTGGCGCGGATGGTGACGGAGTAGATAGCGTTCGCGTAGCTCTGGCTCAGGATCTGGTAGCCGTTGATGTAGCCCTCGGAGTGAGTGAAGATCTTGTCGCTGATTACGCGGTAGTTCTCTACGTAAGTCCGGCTGTCGATGAGTACGCCAACCTCTTGTTCAATGGCCTGCCGCATGGCATTGTGCAGGGCGTCCCGCTCTGTGGCGCCCTGTCCCGTTGCCGTGACCGTGCCGGCCAGTGCCGTCGCCACCGTACACAGGAGCAGAAGGGCCGTCAGCCCAAGGGCTCGGATTGTTCTCATGCCCTATCCCTCCCCGTTTGGTTTGTTCTGTCTATATTGTCGTGGAGAACCATTAGAAGCCTTTTGGGCTAAAATTAGAATCAGATGAAATATTTCATGGTGCCGCTTTCACCGGATTCGAAGCAATCATGATTTGTCGCCGCCATTCGCCGGCTGTCCGGCGCAGGCCGCCAGCTGCGGTATGTTCTTCATGTCCGCCGCAAACAGCGATTCCATGTTCTCCCGGAACTCGTAGTACAGACAGTCGGAATCGTAGCGCCAGGAGCTCCCCTCCAGCCCGTCGGCCGTTGGCGTACGATAGTTGAGGGTGATGAGGAATTCATCGTCAGCATCCTCCTGCAGCCGGAACTCGGCTTCAATGACGCCGCATTGCAAAAAGCCCAGCCGGCCCTCCGTGAAATAGTCGTCCATGCGGGATTCGACGATGATTTTGCGCATTTCCCGGAAAGAATCCTCCGTAAACCTTGACCAATCGAAATCCATGATCATTCACGCTCCTTTGCCGCGGGGGCAATTTTTTACTCATTATACGCTGAATCGGGGGTAAAATCCATGCTTTCTTGAAAAAACCGGACAGAGAGAACGGAAAAGGGACGGTGTCCGGGCACGTAGTGCAAGCTTGACGTCAGCTTGTCAGGAAGTGTATTATATCCTTATGGTTTAAAGAGTAAAGTCCGGGCGATGAACACGGCAGCGTGAGGAAGCGGGGAGTTATGGATTATATTGAAGCAATCAATCAGGCGGGCATGAACTGCCTGATGGCGGAGAATGAATTGTCGATGCACCGGCTGATGGGGGGCCTCGGCACGAGGAAGATGAAAGCGGCGAAAGAGACGCACGAGGCGGCGATGAAGGCGCTTTTCGATGTGTTGCGCGCCAGCGGCCGCACGGTGGAGGAGTTGGAGACGCTCCGGGATGAGAATGGGAATTCGCCGTTCACTTACGGCATTCTGGAGATGCTGCGACGGGATTTTGGGAAATACTGATTGGGAGAGGACAGAATAATGGCAAGACAGATTACCGTCTATAATACCATGACGCGGCGAAAGGAGACGTTCCGTCCGCTGGAAGAGGGGAAAGCCGGCATTTACGTCTGCGGTGTGACGCCTTACAACGATCCGCATATCGGCAATGCCAGGCCCTTCGTGATCTGGGACGTAATCCGGCGTTTCTTCAAGAAATGCGGCTATGAGGTGCGATATATCCAGAACTTCACCGACGTGGACGACAAGATCATCAAGGTGTCCCATGAGCAGGGCTGTACCTGGAAGGAGGTTGCCGAAAAGTATATAGCAGCGTATTTCACGGCTATGGATGCCCTTAACGTGCGCCGGGCCGATGTCTATCCGCGGGTATCGGAGACGATTCCCGAGATCATCGGCATGGTACAGGGCCTCATCGACAAGGGGTACGCTTACGAGTTGGAGGGCGACGTCTACTACAGTGTTGAGAGCTTTCCCAACTACGGCTGCCTCAGCGGGCGTAGCCTGGATGATATGATGGCCGGGGCCCGGGTGGAGGTGGATGAGCGCAAGCGGAATCCGATGGATTTTGCCCTCTGGAAAGCCGCGAAACCGGGAGAGCCGTTCTGGGAGAGCCCCTGGGGTAAGGGACGGCCCGGCTGGCATATCGAGTGTTCTGCCATGTCGCTCAAGTATCTCGGGGAGAGTTTTGATTTTCACGGCGGTGGCAGCGATCTCATCTTCCCGCACCATGAGAATGAAATTGCCCAGTCCCGTGCCTTTTGCGGCCGCGCCGATTCCTTTGCCCGCTACTGGGTGCACAACGGTTTCATCACCATCCGCGAGGAGAAGATGAGCAAGTCGAAGAACAACTTCCTGACGGTGACAGATATCCTGAAGGAGTATTCCGGCGAGGTGGTGCGGTTCTTCATCCTCCAGACGCATTATCGAAGCCCGCTGGATTTCAGCGACGAGCGGCTGCGGGATGCCCGGGCGGGATTGTCAAGGCTTTCGGCGGCAAAGGAGAATCTGGCGGCGCTGGCGAAGCGGGACGGGAGTTCCGATTCCGCGAAGGCACTGGCGGAAAAACTGGCGGCCCTGCGGGAAGATTTCTACACGGCGATGGCGGATGATTTCAATACAGCGCTGGCCGCCAGCTATCTGTTTGCGGCGGCGCGAGACATCAACGCCTATTACAACGAGGTGATGAACCGCGGCCTGGACTTTGACGCGGCAAATTTCGCGGCAGTCCGGGCGGATTTTGACGACATGGCGGAAATCCTCGGCATTCTGGAGCAGACGGCAGCGGCCGGCACCGATGAAGACGCGGCCATCGACGCGCTGGTGGAGGAACGGCTGGCGGCCCGCAAGGCGAAGGACTGGGCCCGGGCGGACGCGATTCGGGACGAGCTCAAGGCGCGGGGTATCCTGCTGGAGGACTCAGCGGCGGGCACCCGGTGGAAACGGGCATGAAGTTCGCGGATTTTCAGAAGCTCGTCCGCATGATGTTCGAGCCGGATGCGAGCGGCGCCCCGCGGCAGCGTTACGGGAGTGTTGAGGCCCGGTCGCTGAATCCGCTGGTGGCGGCCTATATCGGCGACGCTTATTATCATCTTTTCGTGCGGCGGCGGCTGCTTGCCTATGAGCAGAGCAAGGTACAGGTGCTGGACCGCTTCAGCGCTCAGATTGTTTCCGCTGCCTGGCAGGCCCGGGCCTACCAGGCCATCGAGTCGTCGCTTACGGAGGCGGAGCGGGATGTTTTCCGTCGGGGACGCAACGCGCACAGTCACGCGCCTCGTGTCGCCAGCGTGCGGGATTATCACGCCAGCACCGGTTTTGAGGCACTCCTGGGGACGCTGTGGTTGAACGGCGAGAACGCGCGGTTGGAGGAGATCGCCGAAGCGGCTTTTCAGGCGTCTGCCCGAGCGATGATGGCGGCGCGGCCCGAAGGGGAAGAAAGCAAAAAAGGGGAACCGAAATCATGATCAAAGTGACGCTTTTGGAGCATACACCGGAGCCGGAGCGGGTCGTAGCCATGGCGGCCCGGCTCTGTTATTCGCCCTCGGGGGCGGCGGAGCTCAAGGAGAAACTGCCGGAGGCAAAAGTGGCGGACATGGTGAAAATGCTGGTGGAAATGGGCCATGCCTCGACGTTGGAGCATGTTTCCTTCACCTTTGGCATTGAAGGAATCTCACGGGTACTGACCCATCAGCTGGTGCGTCACCGCATCGCTTCCTATTCGCAGCAATCCCAACGCTATGTGGCGGCCCATGACTTCGCCTGCGTGATGCCGCCTTCCATCGCGGCTGTGCCGGAGGCGAAAGCGAGGTTCGAAGCGCTCATGCAATCCATCCGCGAAGCCTATGATGCGTTCACGGAACTCGGCATTCCGAAAGAGGACGCCCGTTACGTGCTGGCGAACGCGGCGGAGACGAAAATCGTGGTGACGATGAACGCCCGCTCGCTGCATCACTTCTTCAACCTGCGTTGCTGTAACCGGGCCCAGTGGGAAATCCGGGAAATGGCGTACCAGATGCTGGCCGAGGCGAAAAAAGTAGCGCCGCTGCTCTTTAGGAACGCCGGGGCCTCTTGCGTGCAGACCGGCCGCTGTCCGGAGGGCAAGATGACCTGCGGACGCTTTGCTGAGATGATGAAGCTCAGGGAGCCTTGACGATGATGGAGAAGAAGCGCGGGGCAAAATCGGGCGGTCGCAAGCCAGAGATGAAAAAGTCCGTCGGGGTCGATTCTCTTGTGAATCGTTCGGTGAAGAAGGCTGTTCCTTCTCCGGCGAAGGATGTGGTTGCGGAATCGCTGATTCCTCTCCCCGAGGACGCGGTTGTCGGTCGGAACGCGGTGCTGGAACTCCTGAAGGGCGGGCGGGACGTGAACCGCCTGCTGGTGGCGGAGGGAAGTCCGGCGGGCTCCCTGACGGAGATTTTGGCCCGGGCCCGGGCGCAGGGGGTTGTCATTGAAACGGTAAGCCGGAATCGTCTTGAGACTATCGCTGCCGGCTGGCGCCATCAAGGGGTATTGGCTTACGCGGCGCCGGTCCCTTACGCTGACCTCGACGAGCTGCTGGACAGCGCGGCGGCGCAGGATTCGCCGCCATTCCTGTTGCTGTTGGATGGCATCGAGGACCCGCAGAACCTCGGGGCTATTCTCCGGACGGCGGACGCTACCGGCGTCTCGGGCGTCGTAATCCCAAAGCGGCGGAGCTGCCCGTTGTCGGCGGCGGTGGCCAAAACATCCGCCGGTGCTGTGGAATATGTCCCGGTAGCCCGGACAGCGAATCTCGTCCAGACCATCGGACGGCTCAAGGAGCGGGGCTACTGGGTGGCCGGTGCCGATATGGCGGGAAAGGCGGACTATTACGAGACGGACCTAACCGGGGCGATGGCACTGGTCATTGGCGGCGAGGGCAAAGGGCTTTCCCGTCTGGTAAAGGAGAAATGCGATTTCCTGGTGCGATTGCCGATGGTGGGGCGTATCAATTCCCTGAACGCCTCTGTGGCAGCGGCGGTATTGATGTATGAGGTGGTGCGCCAGCGGCGGCAGAAAACGCCGGAACAGTCCGGAAAATGATTGTGGCACAGGACCGGGGGAGAGGGCGGTATGGCGGAAAAACGGGAGCATTACATCGTGGACGGCTATAACGTCATCCACGCCTGGCCGGAACTTCGGGGACTGGCAGCGGAGGAACTGGCCGAAGCGCGGGACCGTTTGGTGCACCGGATGGCGGAATTCGGTGCTTACGAGGGCTATGACATGACCATCGTATTCGATGCGTTGTTCACTAACGACGAAGCCCGTGAGGATAAGCGCGATGCGCATCTTTCCGTCATCTACACGGCGGCGGGAGAGACGGCGGACAGTTATATCGAGCGGCTGGCCTACGAATCAGTCCGGGCGGGGCGCGAGGTCCATGTGGTCACTTCCGACGGCGCCGAGCAGACGGTTATTTTGGGGGCGGGCGCCTATCGCCTGCCGCCGCGGGAACTATGGCGGCGGGTGAGGAAATGCCGGGAAAAGATGCGGCGCGAGTACCTGTTTCCCTATGCCGGGCCCATCGCCCGCAGTGCGGTTTCCGACCGCCTCGACCGTGACACGGCCGCGCGGCTCGACCAGTGGCGTCGCCGGCGCGATTGATGAAAAATGCAAAGACAGCGATTGCCGATTAACCAATATACGAATGAAAAGAGGGTTTCCAATGAAAGTTAACGATGTGATTCATGGATTTCGTCTGAAGAAAACGCGCCCGATCCCGGAGGTGGACTCGGTTTCCTTCGAGTTCCTCCACGAGAAAAGCGGGGCGCGTCTCTTTTATTTGCAGAACGACGACGACAACAAGGTGTTTTTCATCGGCTTCCGTACGCCGCCATCGGACGATACCGGCGTGCCGCATATCATCGAGCATTCTGTCCTTTGCGGTTCGCGGAAATTTCCGCTGAAAGAACCCTTTGTGGAGCTGGTGAAAGGCTCGCTCAACACCTTCCTGAATGCCATGACCTATCCCGACAAGACCGTCTATCCGGTGGCCAGCCGCAATGACAAGGATTTCCAGAATCTCATGGACGTTTACCTTGACGCGGTGTTTTACCCGGTCCTTCATCAGAAGCCGGAGATCCTGATGCAGGAGGGCTGGCATTACGAGGTGGAGTCGCCGGAACAGCCGCTCCAATACAGCGGTGTCGTCTATAACGAAATGAAGGGGGCGACCTCGTCACCGGAGGATCTTTTGGAGACGGCGGTTCTGAAATCCCTGTACCCGGATACCACCTACCATTTTGAGTCCGGCGGCAATCCGGAGCGCATCCCGGACTTGACGATGGAGAAATTCACTGGCTTCCACAAGAAATACTACCATCCTTCCAATAGCTATATCTATCTCTATGGCGATCTGGATATTGAGGAGAAGCTGGCTTTCCTGGACCAGGCGTATCTTTCGGCGTTCAGTAAGGCCAATGTCGATTCCACGATTGACAATCAGAAACCCTTCGACGGTTTGCGGCGGATCAGAGAACGGTATCCTGTCGGCGCTGACGAAGATGAAAAGGGCAAGACCTATCTGAGCTGGAATTTGGTCGTCGATGACGGTGGGGAGCAGTTGACGAGAGTGGCCCTGGCTGTCCTGGTACACGCGCTCTTTACCACGGATGCGGCCCCGGTGCGCCAGGCACTGCTTGACGCCGGAATCGGCAAGGACATGATGGCGTTTTTGGAAAACGATCTCTGCCAGCCGCATTTTTCCGTCGAGGTGACGAACGCCGAGGCGGAGGACGAGGACCGGTTCCATGAGGTATGCCGAGGCACGTTGGAAAAACTTGCGAATCAGGGCATTGACCAGATGCTTTTGGAAGCGTCGCTCAATATCATGGAATTCAAGCTGCGGGAGGCGGATTTCAATCAGACACCGAAAGGGCTGGTTTATGGCCTGGGCGTCATGAGCCGGTGGCTCTATGACCGGGATCCCGCGGAAGCGCTTTTTTACGAGGATATTTTGAAGACCCTGCGGGAAGGGTTGGACAATGGCTTCTATGAGAAGGTGCTGCGGCAGTTCCTGCTGGAAAATCCGCACCAGACGCTGGTGACGATGGTGCCTGACCGGACGATGGCGGCGGCCCGGGAGGCGGAGACGGAGAAAAGACTGGCGGCGAAGAAGGCGGCTATGACGCCGGCGGAGGTCGAAGAAGTCGTGACGATGACCGCCCGGCTCAAGGAGATGCAGGCCGCGCCGGACCGTCCCGAGGATTTGGCGAAAATTCCCCTGCTGGCGCTTTCGGATATCAGGAGAGAGGCGGAAGAATTGCCGCTGGAGGAGCGCAGCCTGGCGGGGCAGACGATTCTCTACAGCGATATTTCCACGCACGGCATCGCCTATCTCAACCTGTACTTCGACGCCGACGTGCTGACGCCGGAGGAGCAGCTCTACGCGTATTTCCTTTGCGATATTTTGGGGGCCGTGGATACGGATCGTCATTCCTACAGTGAACTGACGACGTTGAAGAACCTTCATACCGGTGGCATCAGTTTCGACCTCGGGACGCAGTCCCAATACAAGGACGAAACGATTTGGCACGCCAAGGGCGTCATCAAGGCCCGGGTTCTGGTCCGTAAAGCCGGGGAACTGTGTGCCCTCCTGGCAGAGATCCTGACCGCTTCGCAATTCACGGATCGGAAACGGATGAAGGAATTGACGGATCAGTGCCTGGCCGGTTGCGAACGGGAAATCATGAACCTGCCCCAGCAGGTCATGGCCAGACGGTTGGGCTCCTATATCAGTCCCGCTGCCCGGTTTGATGCCCGGGGCGACCTGCCGTATTACGACTTTATCAAGGAATTGAGTCGCCGGTTTGACGAGCAGATCGAAGCGGCGAGCGAAAAGCTCACGGCGGTGATGGGCAAGTTGTTCCGCCGTCAGGGGCTGGTTCTGGGATTGACCACGGCGGCAGCGGACTATGAGGCGGTAGCCGGACCGCTGACGGACTTTTTGACTGCGCTTCCGGAAACCGAATGGCCGGCGGTGGCGAAGCCGGTGGCTTATACGAAAAACGAGGGTCTGGCCACTTCCAGCCGGGTGCAATACGTGGGCAAGGGAGCCAATTTCCGTCAGCTGGGCTTTCCGCTGACCGGCTCCATGCGGGTGCTGGAGACCATCATGCGCTATGGCTATCTTTGGACGAAGGTGCGCGTCCAGGGCGGTGCCTATGGCGCATCGGCCCAGTTCACCAACGATGGCCGGATGCTCTTTACCTCCTATCGTGATCCGAATCTCGCTGAGACGCTGGCGGTTTATGACCAGGTGCCGGAGTATCTGGCAGGCTTTGACGCCTCTGAGCGGGAAATGACGAAGTATATCATCGGCACGATGAGCGTTCTGGATATGCCGCTGACGCCGCAGATGAAAGGCAGCATCGCCCTCATCCGGCATATGTGCGGCATTACCTTAGCGGACCGTCAGCGGCTCCGGGACGAAATCCTGTCCACCGGGGTTAAAGAAATCCGGGCGCTGGCCGAGGTCGTTGCCGCCGGGCTTCGAGAGGATACATTCTGCGTCTTTGGCAATGAGGAAAAGCTGCGGGAGAACGCCGGGCGCTTCAGCCACATCCTTCAGGTCATGGAATGACGCTCTTCAACCCGGTGAACATGTGCCCTTGCCGTGTTTCGCGGGAAATGGCTTTCCCACCGGGGAAGGGTATGATATAATAGAAAATATAGAAAGTGCGCCCCGGCGCGTTTTATCGGGAAGGTATCCCGGAGTTTACTAAGGAAAAGGGGTTTTAGCATGAAGAAGCTCATCTTCCGCGGAGCCGGCGTCGCCATTGTCACGCCGTTTACCGCCGACGGCATCAATTTCCCCGAATTTGGCCGCATCATTGACGACCAGATTGCCCACGGGACTGACGCCATCATTGTCGCCGGCACCACCGGCGAGGCGGCGACGATGGACGACGCCGAGCACAAGGCGGCCATCAAATTCGCGGTGGAGCACGTGAAGAAGCGGGTCCCGGTCATCGCCGGCACCGGCTCCAACGACACCGCCTTCGCCATCCAGCTCTCGCAATACGCGGAATCAGTAGGCGCCGATGGATTGCTTCTCGTCACGCCCTACTACAATAAATGCACCCAGAAGGGCCTGGTGCAGCACTTCACGGCCATCGCCGACAGCGTGCATATCCCGTGCATCCTTTACAACGTGCCGTCACGCACCGGCGTTACCATCAAGGTCGAGACCTACGCGGCGCTGTCGAAGCATCCGAACATCGTGGCGGCGAAGGAGGCCAGCGGCGACCTTTCGGCAATCCTTCGCATTCGCCGGGCCTGCGGTGAGGATCTGGCCATATACTCCGGCAATGATGATCAGATCGTGCCCATCCTGTCGCTGGGCGGGCAGGGCGTCATTTCGGTCCTGTCCAACGTCGCGCCCCAGGCGACGCATGATATCTGCCAGCTCTATTTCGACGGCCGGGTGACTGAGTCGGCGAAACTCCAGATTGAGTACGCCGATTTGGTGGATGCCCTGTTCTCGGAGGTCAATCCCATCCCCGTCAAGACGGCGATGCGGCTATTGGGTTGGGATGCCGGCGTGCTTCGGCTGCCGCTTTCAGAGATGGAGCCGGCGAATCTCAAGAAGCTGGAGGCGGCTCTTCGGGCGCATGGCTTGTTGAAATGACCTGCCGTAGAGGACAGGTTTCCGGGAAACGGTGATTTTGAGTCAAAGAAAGGAGCTTGTGTCATGGCCAAAGGAAAATTCTTTGAGTGCAAGAAATGCGGTAATCTTGTCGGCTTGCTCCGGGAGGGGAAATGTCCCGTCCAGTGTTGCGGTGAGCCTCTGACGGAATTGGTGCCGAATACGGTAGATGCCTCGGCGGAGAAGCATGTTCCGGTCATCACCCGGGAGGGCGCCAACATTGTCGTCAGGGTTGGCAGCGCCGCGCACCCGATGACGGAGGAACATTTGATTGAGTGGATCTATCTCGCGACCAAACAGGGGGGACAGCGCAAGACGCTGACGGCCGGCGGCGCGCCGGAGGCGGTTTTTGCCCTGACGGCCGGCGATGAGCCGATCGCGGCTTATGCGTATTGCAACCTGCATGGGCTCTGGATGGCGAAGGCATAAGAAGGGGCGGATGATATGAAATTTTTACGGATATGTTTTTTGATTGCTGTTCTGTTGGCGACAGCCGTTCCGGGGGCATTGGCCTATACCGACAAAGCTACGATTGCTGAGGAGGCCGGGAGCGATTTTGTACGGATTGAACGGCTGGCGTTGGCGGCACCGCTCTATATGCCGGTCCGGGAAGCCCCTTCACGGGAGGAACTGCAACAGATCCTTGATACCCAGCCGACCGTCACGAAGCGTCAGATTGTGACTTACGAAGCTGTGGTACAGAATATCGCCCGGGACAAGGGCGTCGATATCCGGACAAAGGATCGCCATGTGGCCGCCAAGCTTTTCCGTGACAACGTCGGCCAGTACGCCGATGCCTATGTCCTGCTGACCATCGCCAACAGCAGCCGCGCCTGCTTCTATTTCGATATCTTCCAGGCGGGCACGAACCGTCTCCTGTATTCCTACCAGCTCATCACGGATACGGATGAGAAAGAGGACGTCAAGACCTATACGATGTTGGTGAATCAGTTCTACAAGGCGCTGGATGCGTCGATACAGGAGGAAATCAAAGCCCAGGAAAAGAAGGCCCGGGACGCGGCCAGGGAGAAAGAGAAAAAGGACGCGAAGCGGCAGGAAAACAAGTAATAACGCGCATGAAAAAACACGATGCGGGAAAATCGCATCGTGTTTTTTTATGCGCGAATCGATGAATGGCCGGACATCCGTCAACGCGGAGGGAAACGGTATGTGTTTCGGTTTTTCAGAAGACGGGATTTGGAGAAAGATGCCGGAGCCGTCATTCCCCTTCTTCATTCTGGGGAGTACCGTTCAACCGGGCGACGTATTTCTCCGGGATCCCGGTCTGGGGGGCCATGCTGAGCGCCCGGGAGAAAGCCTGGAACGCGCTTTCCTCGTCGCCTCGGCCGTCATAGACGAGGCCGGTGACCAGATGCGTGCCGGCGAAGCGTCCTGGCGCCAGTTGCTCCACCCGGGCGCAGTCCGCCAGCGCCGCCTCGTCATGCCCCAGCGCCTGATGGGCAAAGGCCCGGATCATGAGGTTACGGGCATCGCCGGGCGACGCCTGCTCGACGATGTTGCACTCCGTCAGCGCCGCTTCATGGTTGTTCTGCTGATGATAGGCCAGGCTCTTCTGCGTGTGGCCGAACGTGCTGTCCGGATCGCAGAGCAGCAGCCGGTCCGCCTCATGGAGCGCCTCCTCCGGCAGCCCCATGGAATTGTATTGCTCCGCCTTGCGCTGATAGGTGGAAATGTTTTCCTCGTTCTTCCGCTGCGCCTTGGCCCGCTTCTTCGCGATCTTTTCCTGATACTTCTGTTCTTCTTCCAGCAGCTTCTCGCGATTACCGGTCTGGGCGTCATCCCGGTAGGCCGCCGTCACCATCCGTTCCAGTTCGGAGGCCAGCCCCTTGGTCTGGATGGCTTCCTTCAACGGCCGGTAAAC
>JAFSWT010000009.1 GCA_017444395.1 Schwartzia sp. (in: firmicutes)
GCAATCCTCGAAGTCCTTGAACGCTGCGTTGTCAATGGCACGCATCACTTCATTATGCCCTGCGCTGCACACAGTCAATATATTGCAGACATCGCTGATTTTTTCACGCTTCGTGCAATCATTATAGTTTCGCAAAACATACCAAAGATTCGACACAGAATGAAACGCAATATAGCCTTGTACCTGTTTGTCGGCGCATAGCCGTAAAATCCTACATGACGCATTGTAAAACTCCATGCGTTCTTGCAACACATCAAGCACAACATTTGTATCAATCAAGCGGTGGTGCACTAGACTCAGGCTTCGCCCTTCGGGCTTGCTTCGTCAAGTGCCCTGCGCATACATGAAATCTAAGTTCGCCTTCGCCCTTCGGGCTTGACTCACTAAGATTTCATAGTAAAAGGACCATATTTCTCCTTCAGCGCCTCCCATCGTTCTTTGTCCGGGTCGAAATCCTCAGGGAAATCCAAGTGCGAAGAAGTGAGCCGATGAAACGCTTTCATCGCCTCAGTCATTTCAGCGTCGTCCTCTGTGGGGGAGGACGATAAGCCTTTGATGAAGTCAATCACGCGGCGCAAATGCTCGTCACTCAAACCGTCCATCATCTTTACCGCCTGCGCCTGCAATGCTGTCATGGAAACCACCGCCTTTCTCTTCCATTATATTCTTTTCCGCGCCCCGTCGCAAGAGCGAAGTGCCGGATAATCGGCAATCCGCCGGAATCAAAAAGCACCATGCGCGCTGGCACAGTACTTTCGGTTGCCGGTTCAGGCGATTTTCTTCCTCCTCTTTTGCCACGCGGCGCGGGCTTCGTTCAGGGATTCCTTATTGGCGCCGCCGCGCATATCAGGATTTTTGAATTGCAAGTCGTCATTCTCCCAAAAGCACACCTCACAAACATCATAATCGCCCTCTTCTTCAAACGTATATTCCCCGCAAACCGGGCACTGAATCCCTTCCGCCATACGCGATCCTTCCCTCCCCACTTTTTTGTCAGCATACTCAAATGCTTGTCATATGTCAAGGAAAATCCACCGATGAGCCATCCCACACCGCCTTCCCGCCAATCCCCTCCCTCGAAACTTTTTCCTTTCGGAACGATTGAAATGTTATCGCAATAATCGTATAATAAGAGGAAAGATCCGGTCATTTCATGTTTCGTCCGGCGGACCGTTACATTCGGTCCGTACATCAAACGCCCAAAGGAGGAGTAAAAGTATGGCAGGTAAGTACGTTATGGCGCTGGACGCCGGCACCACCAGCAACCGGGCGATCATCTTCGACGATGAATCGCGAATCGTCGGAGTGTCGCAAAAGGAGTTCACGCAGTATTTCCCGCAGCCGGGCTGGGTGGAGCACGATGCCGAGGAGATCTGGAGCTCGATGACGCAGGTGATGAAAGAGGCGCTGGAAAAGGCGAACCTCGTGGCCAGCGACATCAAGGCCATCGGCATCACGAACCAGCGCGAGACGACAGTTGTCTGGGACAAGATCACCGGCCGCCCCGTCTATAACGCCATCGTTTGGCAGTCGCGCCAGACGGCGGACATCTGCGAAGACCTGAAGCGGCAGGGCCTGGCGGACGAGTTCCACCACAAGACAGGGCTGGTCATCGACGCCTATTTCTCCGGCACGAAAATCAAATGGATCCTCGACCATGTGGAGGGGGCCCGGGCGAAAGCGGATAAGGGCGATCTGCTCTTCGGCACCATCGACTGCTGGCTCATCTGGAAACTGACCGGTGGCAGGGTCCATGTGACGGATTACTCCAACGCCTCCCGGACGCTGATGTACAACATCTATGAACTGAAATGGGACGAAAAGCTGTTGGAGTATCTGACGGTTCCGGCCTCGATGCTGCCGGAGGTCCATCCTTCAAGCGAAATCTACGGGGAGACGATTCCCTCGATCATCGGCGGAGCCGTTCCCATCGCCGGCGCGGCGGGCGACCAACAGGCGGCGCTGTTCGGCCAGAACTGCTTCGAGCCGGGCATGGCGAAGAACACCTACGGCACCGGCTGCTTCATGCTGATGAACACGGGCACGAAAATCCACGAGTCGAAGAACGGTCTGGTGACGACGATTGCCTGGGGACTGGACGGCAAAGTGGAGTACGCACTGGAGGGCTCGATTTTCGTGGCCGGCTCGGCGGTCCAGTGGCTGCGGGACGGCCTGCGGGTCATCGACACGGCACCGGACTCCGAGTGGGTGGCAAAGCGCGTGGAGAGCGCCGAGGGCGTCTATATGGTGCCGGCTTTTGTCGGTCTCGGAGCGCCGTACTGGGATATGAACGCCCGGGGCATGATCATCGGCCTGACCCGGGGCACGACGAAGGCCCACATCGTGCGGGCGACGCTGGACTCAATGGCGTATCAGACGCGGGACGTGCTGAGCGCCATGGAGGCGGATTCCGATATCCGGCTGGCGGCGCTGAAAGTGGACGGCGGCGCCGTGGCCAACAACATGCTGATGCAGTTCCAGGCCGATATCCTTGGTGTTCCGGTGGAGCGCCCGCAGGTCATCGAGACGACGGCGCTGGGCGCGGCTTATCTGGCGGGCCTGGCGACGGGCGTCTGGTCGTCGAAGGAAGAGCTCAAAAAGAGCTGGAAACTCGACGTGCGCTTCGACCCGAAGATGGCCCGGGACGAGGCCGACAACCTCTACAAGGGCTGGCGCAAGGCCGTGAAGCACGCCATGCACTGGTTGGACGAGGATTGAAAAATACGCAGGTGCAGGGGCAGAGACGGTGCTCCGCTCTCCCCGGCAGCTTTGCCAACGGAGCCTTTGCGTTGGATCGGGAGAGAATTTTGGTTGACGGGCTATAAACCAGTAGCGGCGAATTCCTTACGGGGACGCTTCTTTGGCAGCGGTCTCGAAAGGGCGGCAAAAAAATCAAAACACAAAAATTTTTGTTTTGAAATTTTGCCAAGGGACTGTCCCGGTGCTCGCCGGAATATGGTATCATTGGCCTGACGGGCATCACGCTTTTTCGGGAAAAACCAAATTCGACGTCATTGTATCAATATATCTCCCAGAAACTCATTGTAATGCCAAAGATTTCGGACAAAAAATATCGTAACAAATATTATTTTTCCGGCACACAACTCATACTTCTGGAAGGAAGGCGTATAGAATGGATAATCTCTTGGGCGAATTCATGGGCATGGTGGTCCTGATTACCTTCGGCTGCGGTGTCAACGCCAACATGTCACTGAAGAAGACCTGCGGCAACGGCGGCGGCTGGATCTGCATCACCGCCGGCTGGGCTTTCGCGGTTCTCCTGGGCGTGTTCACCTCAGTGGCACTGGGCGCGCCCCAGGCCGACATCAATCCCTCGGTAACGCTGGCCAAGACCTTCGCCGGCATCTACACCCTGCCGCAGTTCTTTGCCACGGCGGCGGCGCAGCTGGCCGGCGGCATCGTCGGCGGTCTCATCGTGTACCTGGCCTATATGCCGCACTGGGCGGCCACCGAGGACCCGCTGACGAAGCGCGGCGTCTTCTGCACCGCGCCAGCCATCCGCAACCTGCCGGCGGCGTTCCTGACGGAAATGATTGCCACCTTCTTCCTGATGTTCGTCATCTGGATGATTTTCGCCAAGCCGAACGGACCGATTCCGCCGGGCCTCGGCCCCTACTTCGTGGCCATGCTGATCTTCGCGCTGGGCCTGTCGCTCGGCGGCCCCACCGGCTACGCCATGAGCGGCGCCCGTGACCTCGGCCCCCGTATCGCGCACCTCCTGGCGCCGATCCCGAACAAGGCCGATTCCGATTGGGAATACGCCTGGATCCCGGTGGTCGCGCCTCTTTGCGGCGGCGTCGCGGCCTACGTCGTGGCCCACGCTTTCGGCATCGTGTAACGACTTCATGCCATTACGCCAACGATTCCGCCTTTAGGCTGGGTCGCTTTATAAAACAAGAAACGCCCTGCTCTTGAAGTGTTCACCGCTTAAAGCAGGGCGTTTTTTACGCCAGTTTCACAGTAAAGGTCATTATATCCAGATTTCAACCCTTATCCCACAATATCCGTCACGTCAAGGAAACGCCTCGCGCCTTGTTCCCTCGCCATTAGGAAACAAGGCGCGTTTTTTATTACTCGCTAACCTCGCTGTTTTCCAGCGCGTACTCCAAAAGCATCCCAATGAGCTCATTGCGCGTGCGCCCGGTCCGGTCAGACAACGCGTTGATTCTGTCCAGCGTATCATCCCGGATACGGATGGAAAAAATCTTGTAGCCATCCACGCCGCGGGGATTCTTCTTCGTAATGACGAGCTTGTCTTTCATGATACATCACCTCGCCTCTATCATAGAAGGGGAATTGGGGGAAATATATGTTATGTTTTATGATTTTGAGTCTATGGAATATCTCTCTAAAATTTATGTTAAAATTTATAGCATATAAAATATTTCTATGTTATAATCATGTTAAACAACGTGTTGCTCTTTTGGGAGGTGATGAAGAAAAAAGGGCAAGGGGATAACCATTGACATCGGGTGGAAAGGCAGGACCCAGACGGGATGCCGCCGGGACGCTGATTGACAGATGTGTGCCGCCACCCATTTGTAGAAAGGAAGATGAATGTATCATGATGCGCTCACTATTTTCCGGCGTTTCCGGGCTCAAGAACCACCAGACCCGCATGGATGTCATCGGCAACAACATCTCAAACGTCAACACCACCGGGTTCAAGTCAAGCCGGGCGACATTTACCGATATGCTAAGCCAGACTATGACTGGCGCGGCCTCGCCTTCGGATAACCGGGGCGGTACCAATCCCAAACAAATCGGTCTCGGCTCTTCGGTATCTTCCATCGACCTGATTTTCACAAACGGGTCAGTGCAATCCACCGGTAAGAACACCGACCTTTGCATTTCCGGCAACGGACTTTTCGCCGTGAAGGACAACAGCGGCATTTATTACACCCGCGACGGCGCCTTCGAGTTCGATGCCGACGGCAACTATGTCCTGCCTGGGAGCGGCCTCTACGTCCAGGGTTGGATGGCATCAGCGGACGGAACATTGTCCACGACCGGTGAGACGACAAATATCGTCGTTCCCGCAGGAAAGTCAATGACGTCCGAGACGACAAAAACCGCAACCTATTCCTACAACCTGAACGCCGCGCCGGTGAGCTATAAGATTGCCCAGGTCACGGTGACCTATGTGG
Organism: Schwartzia sp. (in: firmicutes); assembly: GCA_017444395.1. Lineage (GTDB taxonomy): Bacteria > Bacillota > Negativicutes > Selenomonadales > Selenomonadaceae > RGIG3544. Next base: position 5,169 of record JAFSWT010000009.1, read on the forward strand.
ACAACACGACGGAAACGACAAACGCTTACACTCCTGCGAAAGTGGAGGGCGCCGTCATCAAGGTCACGATGGATGACGGGAATACATACGCGTTGGGCGCAAGCGTCGCTGGCACTTTCGAACTGGGGCAGGTGCTGACGGATCAGATGGTGTACACCACAACCGTCAAATCCGCTACCGTCTCCTCCACGGGTACGCTGAAACTCACCCTTGACAATACGGCGTATAAAGCCATCGACCCTGACCCGCCTGAAATCGATGGGCTGACGGAGGGCACCTACAGTGTAGGCGGGTATTATTCCCCCTCCCCGCAAACCATCACGGCTGCCGTTGCAGATAGCGTAACCAAGACGATTGAACTGACGCTGGATAACACGGACGGAAAAGGGTTCAATAAAATCACTGTCCCAATGCCAGAGGATACAGGAACATATGTGGTCGGTGGCACGTTCCAGGCAAGGCTTCCCATCAAAAGCATCCATGCGGCCACGGGGGCGGAGATTGCTTTGGCTGACGGAACGACAGAGACCCTGACGGCGGATCTGGACATCACGTCGGCCAATCAGGATTATGACAAGAAGATTTCCGGCACGATTACCGGTCTGGAACGTGATGCCACCAGTACAATCTATACATATAACGGCAAGGAAGTTGCCTCGGTGAGCCTCAACACATCTGACGGCAGCGTCCTGGATGGGCAGATTGGCCAGGTCTATAACGCCGGCAGTGCCTTTTATCCGCCCTCGGTTACGACGGTCACAGTGTATGATAGTCTCGGGGGATCTCACGACATCCCGGTGATTTTCACCAAATCAGCCGAGAAAGAGAATACCTGGTCGTTGAGCTTGCCCGGCGGCGGCAACAGCTATTCCTATACGGAAAGCGACGGAACTACGACGAACGTAATTCTTGACAGTTCCGAGCTGAAATTCAGTGAATCCGGCACATATGTCGATGGCAGCGGTTCGCTTTCCCTACAATACGGCAACGGAGCCTTTGAACAAATGGTGAATCTGAGCCTCAGTGACTTGACGCAATATGTCGGCTCCAGTACCATAAATGCTCACGCTGACGGGCACGCGGCTGGAACGCTTTCCTCCGTTTCCATCGACTCTTCCGGCATCATCACCGGGACTTACACAAACGGCGTGCGGCAGGCGGAGGCTCAAGTCGCCATCGCGCAGTTCAACAATCCGTCCGGTCTCACAAAAACCGGCGACAGCCTCTATCAGGAATCGAACAATTCCGGTACGGCAAACGTCAAGACTGCCGCTGACCTTGGCGTCACCATCACGCCGGCAGCGCTGGAAATGTCCAACGTAGACATCGCCAATGAGTTTACGGACATGAACATTACCCAGCGCGGTTTTCAGGGAAACTCGAAAGTCATCACCGTATCCGACGAAATGCTTGAAACCTTGATCAATCTGAAACGGTAACACTCTCCACTTCCGCCCCGCCCCTGCCGGCAAATCCACGTCCGGCCGGGGCGGGTTTCGTTTGCCGGGTTTCGTTTTTCATTTTTTGCTTGCGCCGAAGATTATTTTGTGGTATGATGGGCGATACACGGGCGGTCCTCTGGACAGGCAGACGCGCCTGCCACGAACGTCACGGAATGGGAGGAAAGACAAATGAACATCATCCAGGCTTTGGAAGAGGAGCAGCTTCGCTCGGACATCCCGGCGTTCCGCCCCGGCGACACGGTTCGCGTCCACGCGAAGATCGTCGAGGGTACCCGGGAGCGTATCCAGGTATTTGAAGGCGTCGTCATCGCCCGTCAGGGTTCGGGGGTTCGTGAAATGTTCACGGTCCGCCGCGTTTCCTACGGCATCGGCGTGGAGCGCGTTTTCCCGGTCCACTCCCCGCGTATCGACAAAATCGAAGTCACGCGGCGGGGCATCGTGCGCCGGGCCAAGCTCTACTATCTGCGCAACCTCACCGGCAAAGCTGCCCGTATCAAAGAGCGTCGCTGATACGAATTGAAGGATAGGGACTGGCAACAGTCCCTATTTGATTTTTCGGGATATGCTTTTTACAGGGGGGTTACTATGAGCTCTTTGGGCGAGGAAGTCAAGGACTGGGTTGTCTCCATTGCCATCGCGGTGGTGCTGGCCTTCCTGATTCGCACCTTCATCGTCGAGCTGTATCTGGTGGAGGGTCCCTCCATGCGGCCGACGCTGCAGAGCGCCGAGCGGCTCGTCGTCAATAAATTCATCTATCGGTTCCGGCCGCCGGAGCGCGGTGAGATTCTGGTGTTCCGCTATCCGCGGGACCCCAGCCGGGACTTCATCAAGCGGGTCATCGCCATCCCCGGCGATACCATCGAGATCAAAGAGGGACGGGTTTTCGTGAACTCCGTCCTGCTGAACGAGGACTACATCCTGAGCAAGACGCGGGGCAGCTACCCGCTGGCAACAGTGCCGGAAGGAAAAATCTTCGTCATGGGGGACAACCGCAACAATTCCGAGGACAGCCGGTTCGCTGACGTGGGCTTCGTGCCCTACGAGCTCATCAAGGGAAAGGCGATCCTGGTCTTCTGGCCTTTCAGCCAGTTCAAGGCTCTGCCGTGAGGCAGACAGGATTTCCGGGAGAGACAACGCAGCGGCGGTGCATGGGCTCCGCCGCTTTCTTTTGCCCTTTTGCCGCCGCGTTGGGGCGTTTTTCCGCTGCGTCGCCTTGCAATTCGCGCCGGGATATGCTAGGATAGAGGGCGACAAATCCATATCCGTGTCTTTGGGGCGGGGTGCGATTCCCCACCGGCGGTACAGCCCGCGAGCTATCTTTTTAGCATGATCCGGCGCGATTCCGGAGCCGACAGTGATGAGAGCGATGTTCTGTTCTCTGAGTCTGGATGAGAAAAGACGATGGTTTTGCAATGCATGCAAGCCGCCCAAAGCTGTTTTTGGGCGGCTTTTTTCGGGGGTGGGAATATGCTGGACGAGGAATATATGCGGGAGGCGCTGCGACTGGCGAGGAACGCGGCCGGGCGGACTTCGCCGAATCCCCTGGTGGGCGCGGTGATCGTCCGGGACGGGCGAATCGTGGCCGAGGGCTGGCACCGGCGGGCCGGGACCCCGCACGCCGAGGTTCTGGCGCTGCAGATGGCCGGCGAGCTGGCAAAGGGAGCGACGCTCTATGTGACACTGGAGCCCTGCGTCCACCACGGGCGCACCGGGCCCTGCGTTGAGGCCATCATCGGGGCGGGCATCCGCCGGGTGGTGGCGGCGATCGAGGACCCGAATCCACTGGTGAAGGGCCAGGGGTTCCAAAAGCTCCGGGAGGCCGGCATCGAAGTCACGTCCGGGGTACTGGAAGCGGAGGCCCGGCAGCTCAACGAGGCCTTCCTAAAATGGATTTCGACGCGGACGCCCTTCGTGACGCTGAAGATGGCGATGACGCTGGATGGAAAGATCGCCACCACCGTCGGGGAGTCTCAATGGATTACCGGCGAAGCGGCACGACAGCGGGGACATGAGATGCGTGACCTCTCAGACGCGATTCTCGTAGGCATCGAGACGGTACTGGCCGACGATCCGAGCCTGACGACACGGCTGCCGGAGGGCGGTCGGAACCCGGTGCGCATCGTGCTGGACAGCCAGGCCCGGATGCCGCTGACCGCCCGAATGCTGGGCGACGGCGCGGCGCCGGTATTGGTCGCGGTGACCGAGTGGGCGCCGGAGGAGCGGCTGGAAAAGCTGCGGGCGGCGGGCGCGGAAATCGTCTTTTGCGGCGACGGCACCCGGGTGGACCTGTCGATTCTGCTGAAACGGCTGGGGGAGCGGGAAATCTGTTCGCTGCTCGTCGAGGGCGGCGGCATCGTGCATTTCTCGTTCCTGCAGGCAAATCTCGCCGACAAGGTCTGCACGTTCATCGCCCCGCGACTCATCGGCGGCGCCAAGGCCCCGTCGGTGGTGTCGGGGGAGGGCTTCGCCCATCTGGATGACGGCGTCCGCCTGCGGGATGTCACGTCGGAGTTCGTCGGCGAGGATATCTGCCTGACGGGTTATGTAAGGAAGTGAGGGCTTGTTTACCGGGATTGTGGAGGAAATCGGCACCGTGCGGCGGGCCGCGGCGGGACATCTCTCCATCGGAGCGCAGCGCGTTCTGGAAGGGACGCAGGTCGGCGACAGCATCGCCGTGAACGGTGTCTGCCTGACAGTGACGACGCTGGACGCCGCCGGCTTCGAGGCCGACGTGATGCCGGAGACGCTGCGCCGGTCGTCGCTGGGGGCGCTGCGGCCGGGGAGCCGGGTGAACCTGGAACGGGCCCTGACGCTTTCCGCCCGCCTCGGAGGCCATATCGTCAGCGGCCATATCGACGGCACCGGGCGCGTAGCAGCGCTGCGGGAGGAGAAAAACGCCCGGGTGATGACCATAGAGGCGCCGCCGGCACTGACCCGCTACATCGTCGTCAAGGGCTCGGTGGCGCTGGACGGGGTGAGCCTGACAGTGGCGGCAGAGACGCCGGGCGGCTTTAGCGTGTCGCTGATCCCCCATACCCGGGGGGTGACGACGCTGGACGAAAAAAACGCCGGCGATACCGTCAACATCGAGACGGACATCATCGGCAAATATGTGGAGAAGCTGCTCGGCGCCGCCCCGGCGGAGGAAGCCGGGAGCGGTGGTTTATCGCGGGCGTTTCTGGCCCGGCACGGCTTTTGATACGCATGCACTCTCAGTAAAGATTCAAAAAAGATACACTCATACTACTCTTAATAAGGATTTAAAAACCCTAACTGAGAGTAGTAAAAAGCGCCACCAAAGCAACACCTTTTTTCCAGCCATGGCATCACCAAAGCGCTACCCCTCCCGGAGTTCCCCCGGCGTGCTCCTGCAGCCCTTCGGGATTCCCCCCGAAACTTTCCCGGCGTGCTCTTTCGTTGGAAAACGCCGGAAACAATCAACCGTTGACTGCCGCCCCGGGCGGATGACGAAAGGAGAATACACCATGAGCAATACCGCCGTTGCATATCACGATGACCTCATCATTACCGAAATCATAGACGGGCAGGAAGTGGCCATGAGTCCGCGCCCGGCGCTGGAACATAGCCACATCATACTGAATCTTGCCCGCATTTTCTCCATCTACCTTCGGGGAAAACGGTGCAAGGCATTTGTTGAGCCGGAGCTGATTCTTGACGAAAAGAATCACTTTGCCCCCGACCTGGCTATAGTGTGCGACAAGTCCAAGATGAAAGCCAATGGCATATACGGAGCGCCTGATCTTGTGGTTGAAGTCCTTTCCCCGGCCACGATGACGCGGGACAAGGGCATTAAAAAAGCCACTTATGAAGCGGCCGGCGTCAGGGAATATTGGATCGTGAGCCCGCTGGAAAAGTCCATTGAAGTTTACCACCTGAAGGAAGGACGCTTCCAGCTTGACGGCGTTTATTGTGTCTTTCCTGAATGGGAATGGGAGCGCATGAGCGAGGACGAACGGGCCGCCGCCCGGCTGTCCGTGAAAGTGTCCCTGTATGATGATCTGTTGGTTGACGTCCGGGAAGTGTTCGAAGAATAACCCCCGGAAATGCCTCTGGCGGCCCCGTGGTTCGATTTTTTCCGGCTGCCTATAGGTTTCTCGGTCGGATTTTGCCGCTGATGATATCGCGTAACCGTTGATATAAAAGGGAGGAGCTTGATTCATGGGATTTTCCAAAGTAGAAGATGCCATCGAGGATATACGGCAGGGGAAAATGCTGGTGGTGGTGGACGATGAGGACCGGGAAAACGAGGGCGACCTGATTCTGGCGGCCGACCACGTGACGCCGGAGGCCATCAACTTCATGGCGACCTACGCCAAGGGGCTCATCTGCACCCCCATTGACGGGCGGCGGCTGGACGAGCTGAATATTCCCCAGATGGTGGCGAATAATACCGATAACCACGAGACGGCCTTCACCGTGTCGGTGGATGCCCGGGAAACGGAGACGGGGATTTCCGCTTTCGAGCGCTGCCTGACGGTAAAAAAACTCATCGACCCGGCGGCAAAGCCCGGGGACTTCCGGCGGCCGGGTCATATCTTCCCGCTGCGGACGGTGCCGGGCGGCGTGTTGCGGCGGGCCGGACACACCGAGACGACGACGGACCTGGCGACGCTGGCGGGGCTGTTCCCGGCCGGGCTCTGCTGCGAAATCATGGACGACGACGGCCACATGATGCGGACGCCGAAGCTGCTGGAATTCGCGGACAAGCACGGCCTGAAAATCATCACCGTGCAGGCGCTGATCGAGTACCGCAAGCGCACCGAAACCTTCATCCGGCAGATTGCCGACGTGGATTTCCCCAGCAAGTACGGCCATTTCCGCATCAAGGCCTACGAGAGCACGCTGGACGGCAAATGCCATCTGGCGGTGGTGAAAGGCGAGATAGCCGGCAAGGAAAACGTGATGGTACGCGTCCACTCCGAGTGCCTGACCGGGGACGCGCTGGGCTCGCTGCGCTGCGACTGCGGCGACCAGCTGGCGGCGGCGCTGCGGCGCATCGAGGCCGAGGGCGAGGGCGTGGTGCTCTACATGCGGCAGGAGGGGCGCGGCATCGGCCTGGCCAACAAGATGCGGGCCTACGCCTTGCAGGATGAGGGTAAGGACACCGTCGAGGCCAACGTGCTGCTGGGCTTCGCCCCGGACCTCCGGGACTACGGCATCGGGGCGCAGATTTTGTCCGACCTCGGACTCACGACCATCCGGCTGCTCACCAACAACCCGGCGAAGCGGGCCGGGCTGGAGGGGCACAACCTCCACATCGTCGAGCGGCTGCCGCTGGAAATCCACGCCAACAAGTTCAACCGCCGCTATCTGAGCGTCAAGAAGGTCAAGATGGGGCACCTGTTGGAAGAAGAATAAGCGGGCGGATTGCGACAGATCATTTTCGACAAAGGAGAGAAAACAGCATGGCAAATATCATCGAGGGAAAGATCACGGCGAAGGGCTTGAAGTTCGGCATCGTCGCCGCCCGGTTCAACGAGTTCATCACCGGCAAGCTGCTGGCCGGAGCGCTGGATATGCTGACGCGCCACGAGGCGGCGGAGGGAGATATCGACGTGGCCTGGGTGCCGGGGGCTTTCGAGATCCCGCTGGTAGCGAAAAAAATGGCCGAGAGCGGCAAATACGACGCCGTTCTCTGCCTGGGGGCGGTCATCCGCGGGGCCACCTCCCACTATGATTACGTTTGCAGCGAGGTCTCCAAAGGCGTGGCCCAAGTGGGGCTCTCCAGCGGCGTGCCCACGATTTTCGGGGTGCTGACGACGGAGAACATCGAGCAGGCGGTGGAGCGGGCCGGCCCGAAGGCCGGCAACAAGGGGTCCGACGCCGCCATGGCGGCCATGGAAATGGCGAATCTCCTGCGGGCCATGAAATAAGGAGGAGCAGCGGCATGAAAATCGGCATCATCAGTGACACCCACGGCAGCGAAGACTGCTGGAAGATGGCCTTTGACAGCTTTTTCCACGACGCGGACCTGATTCTCCACGCCGGCGACGTGCTCTACCACGGGCCCCGCAATCCCCTGCAGGCGGACTACGGGCCGGCGCGGCTGGCCGAGCGCCTCAACGCCTGCCCGGTTTCCATCGTGGCGGCCCGGGGCAACTGCGACTCCGAGGTGGACGCCTCGGTGCTGGACATGGTGCTGGCATCGCCTTACGCCTTCGTCGCCGAGGGCGGCCATCGCATCGTCGTCACCCACGGCCATTTCACGGAAGACGATGAGGAAAAGGACGCGCTGGCGGCGCGGCTCCAGGCAGACATCTTCATCAGCGGCCACACCCATATCGGCGGCCTCGTAAAGCGCGGCCAAACCGTCTTCGTGAACCCGGGCTCGCCGTCGCTCTCCAAGCGCCCCGACGGGCGGCAGACCATTGCCTTGCTGGACGGCGCGACGCTCTCACTCCACGATCTCTATACCGGCGAGGTCCTGGAAACGATGACGCTGGGCTAAAGGGAGGACAACCGATGGATCATCTGGTAAAAGCCACCGCCGGAGACGTGCGGATTTTCGCCGCCGTCACCACGGAGCTGGTACAGGAGGCGGCCCGGCGTCACGGCTGCGGGGCCCTGGCTACGGCGGCGCTGGGGCGCACCATGACCGGGGCGCTGCTTTTGGCGGCGAACCTCAAGGAAAAGGAATGTATTACCGTCAAGTTCCGGGGCGACGGTCCGCTGGGGCCCATCGTCGCCGACGCCTCCGCCGACGGGGCGGCCCGGGGCTATGTGGCGAACCCGGCAGTGGAACTGCCGCTGACGGCGGGCAAACTGTCGGTGGGACAGGGCGTGGGCCGGGGCCTTCTCTCGGTAACCCGCTTCACCACCGGAACGAAGGAGCCCTTCACCGGGACCTGTGAAATCTTCTCCGGCGAGATTGCCGAGGACATCACGCAATACCTCTACCAGTCGGAGCAGACGCCCTCCAGCGTCGGCCTCGGCGTTCTCGTCGGCAAGGACGGCGCCACCGAGGCCGCCGGTGGTTTCCTGCTGCAACCGCTGCCCGGGGCGGTGGAGGAAACGCTGGACCGCCTTGAAGCGAACCTCAAAAAGGCGCGCCCCGTCACCGCCATGATTGCGGGGGGCCTCGACGCCAGGGGCATGATTGCCGAACTGCTGGACGGCTTCGACATCGAGTACCTGGCGACGACGGATCTCTCTTTTCAATGCCAGTGCTCCAAGCGGCGCACCGAGGACATCCTGATGACGCTGCGCCACGACGATTTGGCCCAGCTGGTGGAAGACGGCCAGGCCGAAGTCTGCTGCCAGTTCTGCGGCGAGAAATACCAGTTCGACAAAGAGGAGCTGACGGCGCTGCTCCACGTCGCCGACAAACTCCGGAGCCGCCAGAACGCGGCCGGCGCATAGCCGAAAAAGAGCAAAAAAGGGCCTGTCCCCCGATGAGAGGACAGGCCCTTTTTGCGTGCAAATAAAAGTACAGCGTATCAGATCGCGCGCTGGACTTTCCCGGAACGCAGGCAGCGGGTGCAGACGTTGACACGCTTCACCTCGCCGTTGACCACGGCGCGGACACGCTGGATATTGGGCTTCCAGGTGCGCTTCGTCTTCAGATGGGAATGGCTGACATTCATACCGCTGCGCTCGCTTTTATTGCAGATCTCGCAAACACTGGCCACACGGAACACCTCCTTAAAGACAACGATCTCGTTCGCATAGAATAAACGCATATCATTATAACACTCCCCCCGGCGGATTGGCAAGGGGCTTTCCGGAGAAAATTTACTCCCCGGCAGACAGCCCCGCCGGCATCACATCCGGACGGCTTTCATCTGCCGCTTCTTCTCGTACATCGCCGCGTCGGCGCGCTTGAAGACAGACTCGACGCTGCTGTCCAGCATCCGGTCAAAGAGGGAATAGCCGATGGCGGCGGAAATCTTCTCCCAGTATTCCAGCGTCTCGTCCCGGGCCATCTTCGCCTCCTGTTCGTAGTATTCGGCAATCAGGGCGTCCACGTTTTCGTAATCCGAGCCCTTCAGGATGATGGCGAACTCGTCGCCGCCGATGCGGAACACCGGCGAATGGGCGAAGACATGGCAGATGATATAGCAGAGCTTCCTGATGGCGACATTGCCCTTGTCGTGGCCGAAGGTATCATTGATGCGCTTGAGGAAATTCAGGTCAACGATGGCGAGGCCGAACCGATCCTGGCCGCTCTCCATCTCCCAGGTGAGTTTCTTGAGCTCCTCGTCATAGGCCATCTTGTTGCGGATGCCGGTCAGCGCGTCCTTGTTGGCCAGCTGGTTCATCCGCACGACTTCGTTCTGCGCCGATTCCAGCGCGCTTTCCGTCTCCAGGATTTCGGACACATAGGTCCGGATGTCGTCCGCCATCTTCACGACGTTATGGCACAGCGCCTCGATCTCGTTGCCGGAATGGATCTCCGGCGCCCGGATTGCGAGCTGGCTGATATCCCGCTGCCCGTGGCTCTTTTCGGCGAACTCGGACATCCCGCGTCCCAGGGCAGCGATGGGCTCTATGACATGGGAATTGACCCACAGGACGAACAGCAGCGTGAACAGGACGCCCAACCCCACGATGACCGCCATGTTGATGATGGTCTGCCGTCGCAGGTCGTCATGGATTTTCGTACTGGACACATCGACGCAGAGCTCGGCGAAAAACTCGCCACGGGAATCCACCAGCGGCAGGACGCCGGTGTACGCCCAGCCGAACCGGTCCAAATCGTCCTCGAAATACGTGATCTCGCCCTTGTTGTTCATGGCGTTGTAGTACAGGGCGGCAATCTCGGCGGTGTAATCCGTCCCCGTCAGGCCGCCGAGCTGCACCTCCATATCGGGCTGATACTTCTTCTCGTAGGACGACATCCCGGCGATGACATTCCTGATGTTGTCACGGTCCGACGTATTCACGGGAATGATGACGTACACATAGTTGATCTCATAGTGGTCCTTGATGTTATCGAGAAATGCCTGCGTCTGGCGGAACCGCTCCGACTTCTGGCCGGTCGCCAGGCATTTCTTCAGATCCTCAATGTCCAGGTTCGAGGCGACGAAATGCAACAGATCCCGCACATACGCCTGATGCCTTTCGAACAGTGAATTCCGGTAGTTCATGTACACCGAGACATTCAGCACCAGGCACAACGAGAGGACGAACAGGAAACATCCCGCTATGATGCTGTATTTAAGCGGTCTGCGTATCTCATTCATGGAGCGTGCCTCCTAACTCTGCCGGGAGAAGCGGAACCCAATGTACTGCTATTGTCGCCACACGGGAACGCGGCCAGACTATCCCCGGCTGGCATGGGACGTGACTTTGGCCGGGCCCTTCCCGTCGCCGCGCCCTTTTTCTGCCCGCGACAGCAGGAAGAGGCCCCGGCCCCGCGCCCCTGCGCCGGGCCGAAGCCTCCGTTCACGGTGCCCGGACAGAGCCGGGCACCCTTTCTTATTTCCTGAACACGATGGACTCGCCGGCGTTTTCTTTCTTGTCCTGCCAGGTCAGCACGCCCTCGCGCATGGCAAAGGTGCCGTGGCCGTCCAGATAAACCTCGGTCAGCGTCTCGGCGCCGTCTTCAGAAAACTCGTAATTCTCTCGAATCCCGCCGCCGCTGCAAACCAGGAGCGCCGATTCCTCGTCATAGGTGCAGCGGTAGTCCCAGCGGGCACCAGTGGCGGCGCTACCCGCCCAGGAGATGCTCACATGATAGCGACCGTCCTCTTTTTCAATCACGACAGTGTACCGGCCGCAGCCCCAGACACCGAGATAGTCAGCAGCTTTCACGCCCTCCCGGGTCTGCCGGAAATCATGGCCCTGCCCCCGCACGAAGTGCATGGCGCCGTCCTGTCCCGACCAGAGATCGTTTATCTCGCCTGCCTCCGGTTTGGCGAAAGCTGCCCACATCGTGCCGTCTTTCTCCAGGAATCCGTACCAGGGCGACCGGGAGCCGTCGGGGTGCTCCTCGTACATCACCTTCACCGTGCCATAGGCGGCGCCGCCCTCCCGGTAGGTGAGCTTGTAAGTACCGTCGGCGTGGATGGTCAGCGACCGGGAATCAATCGCGCCGGCTTCGTACCACTGGCCAACGATGTCCTGAATGCCCGCCTCCTGCTCTGCGGCGGCGCTGGCCACGGCAAACGCGGGCGCGCCCGTCCCGGTAAAACCGCCGCCCAGCAGGCAGGCCGCCACCGTCAGCGCCAGAGCGCCTTTTTTGCCAACATAGGAAAGGGACCGCCACCCTTCCTGTTTTCCTGTATGTTTCATCCGGTTTCTTCCTCCTTCATCCTGTATCAACCCTGGGCCAGTTTCCAATGGACACGGGCATTCTGCTTCTTCCAGGTGTAGCGGCCGTGGTACTCGGGAATACCGTCGTCGTGGAGGGTGATCGTGTACTCCCGCACGTCGCCCGCGCCCACCCACAGCTCGTCCGGATAATGGCGCAGGTCGGTGCCTTCCCAGAGCCGGTTCCGGTCGCTGTCCATGATGAGCAGATCAAACTCCGTCCACTCGATATAGGCCCCCCGGTCCCCCGTGTTCTCGAAATAGCTGGTGATGGTTAAGGCCCCCGGCTCATTCAGATATACATGAGTGAACCTATGGCGGATATGGGGTTTGGCATCCGCCATCTGCGGAAAAACCGCCGCGCAGAGTACAGCGAACGCGAAAAAAACCAGGATCCTGCGGACAAAAAACTTCATGAACAACCCTCCCAATCTGTCTGAAAATTCTCTCTGTTGCTATTTTACCCGCCTCCGGGGGTTTTGTCAAAGAGAACAGAGGGGTGTGGACAAAACCCGCCAATCTGATATAATGGAGGGTACTGATGGATAATCTTTCCCGCCCCGAAACGCGGGAGGGTTCACGTTCGGAGGAGAGATCTTCATGACGATAGAAAAAAAGAACGTCCGCAAGACGGAAACGGAAGAACTGTTGGCGGAGGACGCGGCCCCGGAGGAGGCGAAGCCGGCGCCGAAGAAGCGCACCCGCAAGCCCCGGACGACCCGGGCTACCGCCGCCGCCGAGGTAGCGGCGGAAACCGGTGGGACGGTGACGGCGGCCCCGCCGCCGGCTATGCCGGTAGAGCCTCCGGTGGAACCGGCGCCGTCGGCAACGCCCGAACCGGCAGCGCCCGCACCTTCGGCGGCTGATGCCGCGTCGGCGGCACCGGACACACCGGCAGAGGCGGCGCCTGTGGCTGCGCCGCCCGCGGCCGCTTCCCCGGATGTTCCCGCCGAACCCGCCGCGCCGACAGCACCGGTTGCCCCGGCAGCGGCTCCAGCTGTTTCCGCAGCCAGTCCGGTCCCGGCTGCCACGGCGGCGGCGAAAGAGCGCATTTTCGCCCTCGATGTCGGCACCCGAAGCGTCATCGGCATCGTGGCTGCTGTCGAAGCAGACGGCAGCATGACCGTTCTCGACACCACCCGGCGGGAGCATAAGACGCGCGCCATGCTGGACGGGCAAATCCACGACGTGCCGCAGGTGGCCGCCGTCATCCGCGAGGTCAAGGCGGCGCTGGAAGCGTCGGCGGGCCCGCTGGACAAAGTGGCCGTCGCCGCTGCCGGCCGTGCCCTTTACACCGAGACCTGCGATGCCGAAATGGAGTTCGACTGCACCATCACCGAGGAACAGGAGCACCGGCTCGACTTCGCCGGCGTCCAGGCGGCCCAGGCGAAGCTGGCTTCCTCCACGGACATCGGCGATCCTTCCCGCTATTACTGTGTCGGCTACAGCACCATCAAATATATTCTCGACGGCAACCGCCTGAAGAGCCTCGTGGGCCAGCGCGGCCATCTGGCCCAGGCAACAGTCATCGCCACCTTCCTGCCCCGGCAGGTCATCGACTCCATGGACTCGGCGCTTCAGGCGTCGGGTTTGGCCATGCAGGCCATCACGCTGGAGCCGATTGCCGCCATCAACGTGCTGATTCCGCCGACGATGCGTCATCTGAACCTGGTGCTCGTCGATATCGGCGCCGGCACCTCCGACGTCGCCATCACCAAGAACGGCTCCGTCATCGCCTACGGCATGGTTCCCATGGCCGGCGACGAGATCACCGAAGCCATTTCCCAGAAATTCCTGCTGGACTTCAACGTGGCCGAGCGCATCAAGCGTGAGGCCACCGGCGGCAACAGCGTCTCCTTCGACGACATCCTCGGCACCCATTACGACATGGCCGCCGACCAGGTCATCGAGCCCATCATGCCGAACATCGAGAAGCTGGCCGACGCCATCGCCAAGCAGATCATCGAGCTGAACGGCGAGGAGCCCCAGGCCGTGCTTTTGGTGGGCGGCGGCAGCCTCACGCCCCACCTGGCCGAAGTCGTCTCCAATATCTTGAAGCTACCGGCAGGCCGTGTAGCGGTACGCCATCCCGAAATCGTGGACGGCGTGAACGGGCTGCCCGATGTCCTGCGCCTGCCGGATGCCGTGACGCCTTTGGGCATCCTGAAAATCGCCTCGCTGAACACGCTGCACTTCCTGACCGTCTATGTCAACGATCAGGAATACCGGCTGTTCAATTTCCGCGACCTCACCATCTCCGACGCCCTGCTTTCCGCCGGCATCCATCTCAAGAAATTCAACGGCAAGCCGGGCCTCGGCACCTCCGTCACCATTGACGGCCAGACGCGCTTCTTCCCCGGCACTATGGGAACGCTGGCGAAGCTGACCCTCGAGGGGGAAAGCGCCACCATCGACATGCCCATCCACGACGGCAGCCATATCGAAATCGAGCCGGGTGAAAGCGGCGCCAATCCCGATATCCGCATCTCGGACCTGGTGGAGGACCCGCCGGAAACGACGATTTTCGTCAACGGCTTTGAAAAGAAGATCCCGGCCCAATTCCTTGTCAACGACAAGCCCGCCGAGCCGGACCAGCTCCTGCAGGACGGCGACACCGTCACCTCCCGGGACACCCGCTCCGTAGGTGAGGCCCTGGCCGCGGCCGGCTACCCCCCCACCGGCCGCAAGATCAAGTATTATCTCAACGGCTCCGAGTCCCAATACGCCGCCAAACCCGACATCCTTCTGAACGATTCGCCCAGCACCCTGTCGGCGGATGTCCAGGAGGGCGACCGCATCGAATACCAGCTCAACGAGGAACCGAAACTGGCGCAGGTGCTGGGCATCGAGGACCGGGACACCAGCATCACCATTCTCTACAACGGCGTAGAGGAGAAAATCCCCTCCGCCGTCGTCAGCATCGAGATGAACGGCCGCCCGGCCACCGCCAACACCCTGTTGGCCGAGGGAGCGAAGATTCACTTCGACCGCTCCGAACGTCGCACCACCATCGTCTCCACCGCGCTGGCCGCTGTGGGCTTCGAGCCGCCGCCGGCTGCCAGCCGAGTTTCCTTCGACATCCTGCTCAACGGGAGTTCGGCGAAATTCACCGACCCCATCAAGAACGGCGACAGCCTCGAAGTCAAGATCACGCCTATCGAGACGCCGCCCGCTCCAACGACCAGCGAAGCACCGCCGCCGCTGAAGGAAGGTCTTCTGGGCGATTACCTGGCAAAGCTCCAGCAAGAGAAAGAGCCCACCCCCGCCCCGGAGCCCGAGACACCGGCCGCCCCGGAACCCGCCGCCACGACGCCGCCCGCTTCCTCCGATACGCCGTTCATCGCCACACCGGCGAAGCCGCGCACGCGGTTCGGCTGGGATCGTTTTCGCTCCTGAGGGGGCTGGCATAGCGGCCGCACCGTCGTTTCGCGGCAAATCTCCCGGGCTATTGAATAAATTCCCGCTATGCCCTATAATGTAGGAAAGGGTATTTCCACCAAGGCGCACAAAGCCGATGGAATCGTCGCCGCGCCGAACTTCCGAAGCGAGGAGGAATCCTAAAATGGAACAGCTCGAACCCATCGAATGCATTGACATGGTCACCTTCGGCGACAAGCCGGACGAATTCAACCGGGCGCTGAACCGCAAGGTTCAGGCGATGCAGGAGAGTGGGCTGGACGTGGAAATCCAGTATCAGACCGCCGGCGTTTCCCAGCCGAAGTTCATCCAGGCGGATATCATCTACTCCGCCATCCTCATCGGACGTAAGCGGAAATAACCTCTTGCCACCGGCTCCGATTTATGGTAACATATTCTTGTTATCGCGGGCGTAGTTCATCGGTAGAATAGCGGCTTCCCAAGCCTCAGAGAGGGGTCCGACTCCCCCCGCCCGCTCCATAGGAAAACCAAAGCCCCCGGGATATTTCTCCCGGGGGCTTTTTCTGCCGGTACAGCGGAGGCGACGGCCGCCATTATTCCCCTACAGCGCATCCCGCTGCAGGAACTCCCTGAGTTGATAGTGGCAGACGGTGCTGGTGGAAAAATCGACCTCATCGTTGGTGATGATGATTTTCTTTACGGAATGATCGATCCCGGCGAAGGCCGAGAATTCCCTCTCATACGCCTTATCCTCGGCGACGCTGTACGCGACCTGGACCAGATAGACCTTGCTGCCTTTCACGGCGCGAAAGTCGATTTCCCGGCCCCGGTTGTCATAGACGGAAACTTCATAGCCCCTATAGGCAAGTTCGTTCAGGACGATGTTTTCCAGGTTGTGGGTCAGGTCATAGCGCGTGCCCGATTGCCGGATGCTGTTCAGGGAAACGTCCTCATCGTATAACTTATAATAATAGTTGAGCTTCGCTTTCGCCTTGGGAGAGTAAAGAGGCACATCCCCGACCAGATAGGCTTCCTTCAGATAGCCCAGATATTTGATGACCGTGGGGACCGACACGGAAACGCCCTGCCCTTTCATGTAGTCGGCGATGGACTTGGCGCTGAATATCCGCGCGTTGGAAATGAGCACATAGTCGGCGATGCGTTCAAATACGTCTTTCTTGCGGATGTCATACCGGACTTCTAGGTCATTGTAAATGATGGTATCGTTGAGGTCCTCCAGGTATCGTTTCCTCGCTTCTTCCGTTGGCTGCTCCAGGGCCGCCGGGAAGCCGCCCCAAACCAGATAATCGCTGATGGCGAAAGGACGGCCCAACTGCTGGGCGTATTCCGCCGCTTCCCTGTAAACGAAGGGCCTGACCCGGAAAGAAACGTACCGTCCGGACAGTTCCCGGGTGAATTCTTTGGACAGGAGTTTGGAATTGCTGCCGGTGATGAATACGGACGCATTATATAGCCGCAGCGTCCGGCAGGCCTCATTCCAGCCTTTCACATTCTGCACTTCATCGAGGAAAACAAAGAGCTTTTCATCGCCGAGCCGGCTGCTCACATAGGCGATGAGAGCGTCGGCATCCGGAAGCATCGCCCGGACCGGCCGCAAATCGAAATCCAGGAACAGGCATTTCCGGCCGGCGGATTCCAGATCGTCCATAGCCTGCTTCATGATGACAGACTTCCCGCAGCGCCGGATGCCGGTGATGACTTTGATCAGGTCGCTTTCATAGAAGGGCCGGATTTGCGACAGATAGTGTTCCCGGCGAATCACACGAATCCCCCCTGGCTTTTGATCATGACTTTTTGTCTGGCAAGGCATTTTCTTAAAGTGTACTTTAAGATTTTTTCAAAGTCAACAAAATCTTAAAGTAGTAATTTAAGATTTTGCATTCGGCGATGATTTCTTAAAATAAAAAGGAAGGCCTCCATCTCCGGGGCCTTCCTTTTTCGCTTTTTGTTGACGTTGTCAGCCCTCTTCGGGCACCTCGAAGGGGATGCCGCCCTTCGGCAGGTCCGCCAGCGTCGGATACTTCTTCACGAACTCCACCGGCCGCGACCAGTCCACATGGACGCCGGTCTCCTCCCAGAGCTTTGTCAGCGCGATCTGGAAATGGCGCACACTGGCCAGGGGGTCGATGGTCTCCTCGGTGAAATCCAGCAGCGTCTCCCGGGGAATCCTGACCGGGCGCGGGGTATGCAGGAATTCCTCGGCCAGTTTCCGGCCGTCGTCGTCCGGCAAAAAGACGCGGGCCTCCTTCTTGTCACCGTCGTATTCGATATAGCCGAGAACGTCGTGATAATTGACCGCGACGCTGAATGTATTGGACATGAGCGATTCTCCTTTGCCGGCGGCCGCCAGTGTACGGGCACGATGATTTTTGAATTGTCATCAAGTTCGTATACAAAGGCCGCGTTTTTGCTTCTCTCTATTATACCCGATTCCGACGGTTTTGTCGCCCCCGCCGTCAGATGTTGAAGAAATTCATGCACTTCTTCGTCAGCTTGAAGTGGTCCTCATCCCGGTGGGTGAGCAGATAGTCCAGCGTATAGACGGCGAAGAAGGACGAGATGGGCACGAAGCGGTTGTACTTGCGGAAATTGCCCAGAATCAGCAGCTTGTGATAAAGCTTGTCGAAATCCTCCCGCGTGGCCTGATGCTTCTCGACCACCCGCTTGAGGCGCCGGTCCTTCCGGCAGAAATCGTACATCTCGTCGATGAGCTGCGGGTTCTCGACATCGTGCTCATAGGTGTCGATGAGTCGGCGGACGACGTTGAGCTTCGTGACCTGCCGGTATTCCTCGGCGACAAAGAAGATGGCGACGGCCGCCAGGAACGCCAGCAACAAATAGGATACCATCGGGGCAACCTCCTCGGTTCAATAACTCTGCTTATTATACTAGAGGGCGTTGGAATTTACAAGCGAAGCGAAGAAAAACTCTTACGCGCTGCTGTGCATTTTCCCGTTTTTTCAACTCGCGGCGGGAAAGAAATGGAAAACCGCCCCGCGGCGGCGGAGCGGTTCCTTCCGTTCAGGGTCAGGCCAGGTCGATGGAGTGGATGCCTTCGTCGTGCATGAATTTCGCCAGTTTCTTCACGTCCCGCATGAGGTCGTTGTAGTTCTCCGGCGTCAGGGACTGGGGGCCGTCGGAGAGGGCCTTGGCCGGGTTCGGGTGCATTTCCATGATGAGGCCGTCGGCGCCGGCAGCCACGGCAGCCAGGGCCATGGGCTTGACGAGACGCCATTTGCCGGTACCGTGGCTGGGATCGACGATGATGGGCAGATGGGACAGATGCTTGACGGCGGCCACGGCGCTGAGGTCCAGGGTGTTGCGGGTGTAAGTCTCGTAGCTCCGGATGCCTCGCTCGCAGAAAATCACGTTGGGGTTGCCCTCGTTGAGGATATATTCGGCGGCGTTGAGCCATTCATCGAGGGTGGCGGCGAGGCCGCGCTTCAACAGGACGGGCTTACTGGTGCGGCCGACTTCTTTCAGCAGGCGGAAGTTCTGCATATTGCGGGCGCCGATCTGCAAGAGGTCGGCGTAGCGGGCCACGGTATCAACGGCCTCCACTTCGGTGACCTCGGTGACGATGCGCAGGCCGGTCTTTTCCTTGGCCTCGGCCAGGTATTTCAGCCCTTCTTCTTCCAGTCCCTGGAAGGAGTAGGGAGAGGTGCGGGGCTTGTAGGCGCCGCCGCGCAGGAACTGGGCCCCGCCCTTTTTGGCAATCTCAGCGGCTTCGAGAAGCTGCTCGCGGCTCTCCACAGCGCAGGGGCCGGCCATGACGACGAATTCGTCGCCGCCGATCTTCACCCCGTCCACGTCGATGATGCTGGAATGGGGATGGAACTCGCGGCTCACCAGCTTGTAGCTCTTGGAAATGGCGACGCTCTGCTCGACGCCGGGCATGGCGTCGATGGCGCAGGCGGCCAGGCGCGTCTTGTCGCCGATGACGCCGACGATGCGCTGCTGTACGCCCTCCATGACTTTGGCGGTGAGGCCGTTGCTCTCGATGACAGCGATGACGTCCTCGATGTTCTTCGTGGAGGCGTCGGGATTCATGATGATGACCATAGGTTTCTCTCCTTTTCTTTGTTACCGATGTTATTCTTTCGACGCGTCAATATTGCAATAGCGCCGCGCATTTCCCTTCCTGTTTCGGAAAATACACTGCAATTATATTCGACATCGGCGGAAAAAATCCTTTTTGCGATTTTGTTTCTGTCCCGCGCCTGGTGTCCGTCATACCATGAACGGAGTATTTCACCCTTCGCCTCGCCGCTTCTTCCTTTCGGTCCGATTCGGGTTCCGGCCTGGTCGAAATGGCATGGGGAATGTCCTTTTTTATAATACTCTCTTGCTTGTCAGGAGAATCGGTGATAATATCTTCGGGTAAGGAGTTCTTACTTCATTTTTTGCCAGAATGAAAGGAGTCCCTATGAAAGTTGACGTCATAAAGGTTTCCGGCAAGGGACAGATTTCCCTGCCAACCGAAATCCGCCGGTCGCTTTCCATCGCCGACGGCGACTGCCTGGCGGTCTATGCCACTGACAAGGTGATCGTACTGAGGCCGCTGCATCTGCCGACGAAGAAGCAGTTTTCCCGTTGGCTGGACGAGGCGCAGGTGTGGGCCCGGGAGGCCGGATACGAGGAAGAGGATATAGCCGGCATCGTGAAATCAGTGAGGAGAAGGAAAAAGCAATGAAAATCGTCATGGATACCGGTGTCATTCTGACGGCACTTTTCTTCGGCGGCACCTCCCGGAAGATTGTCGAGGCAGTGGCACAGAAAAAGGTGGCAGCCTATGCCACGCGGGAAATCGTGGTGGAATACCGGGCCGCGTTGGCAAAGATGACCGCGAAAAAACCAGGTGACCTCCGCCCGGATCTCCTGTTGCCAATCACCACCCGGCTGCATATCATCGAGGAAAAACCCAAGCCCCCGTTATGCCGCCATCCCGGCGACGACAGGTTCCTGTCCTGCGCCCTGGACGCCAAAGCGGTCTATATCGTCACCGGCTTCAAGGACCTGCGGCTCCGGGGCGCGGGAAAAAGCGTCTCCATGATGACCGCCGAAGACCTCGGCCAACGGCTCAGCCTGTGAGGAAAGCGCCGGATACGAGGCCCGGAGGCACGAGAAAAATTAATCGGTCTTCATGTTGACAAAGATAATCATATGCGATATTATAGGGACAATGATTTTCAAATTCACAGTCTACACAGGAGGAATGACGTATGTTTTCTAAGAGCGATTTCTGGATTGGTCTGGCTGTCGGCGCGATTGCCGGTGTTTTCGGCTACCGCTTCATGCAGGAGCGCGAGCAGCAGATGATGGCGCTTTCCGGCGGCGCGCCGACGGGGCAGGTGCCGCTGGCTGAGCTGGAGCGGCAGAAAGAGGAGCTGGAAGACCTGATCGCGGCGCAGAAGGCCCAGGCGAAATAATTGGTAAGGAAAGGAGACTGCCTGACGAAAGACAGTCTCCTTTTTTGTGAGGCGAGAAGAATGAAGCAGTTATCGTTGGGGCTGCCGCTTCTGGGGGCAGCGGCGGGCACACTCCTGTCGCTGGCACTGCCGTCAAAGAAGGGGCATATCGCCTGCGGTCTGGCGTGGGCGGGTCTGTCGGCGCTCCACGTCTGGCAGTACCGGAAAAAGCTCGCCCGGGATTTAAGCAGAAACGGCAGGGGGCTGTCTTTGATGGGATTTCCGCAATCGAGTCTTGAGTTTTTCCTCCGCTCGGTGGAGGTTGCCTCGTATATTCCGGGACGGGCGCGGATCTATGCCCGTGCTCTGGTAGGAAATCCCGGGCTGGCCGAGCAGGTCAGGCGGGAGATTGCCGCCGCGCCGGGCATGAAGAGCGTCCGCACGAATCTGACGACCGGCTCCCTGCTGCTGGAGTACGACCCGGCCACGCTCCGTCAGGACCCGCAGTTGGCGCGCCTGGAAGAATACATCCGTACCCATGTGAAGAAGAAATGAGAAGGAAGGGAAATCTATGTCATATATGTCCGGCGTCATGATGGGGCTGGCCTTTGGCAAGGGGCTTCGTCATATCCTGTCCGGCCGGCCGGCACCGAAGGCTACACTGCCGGCATTCGCACTGGCCCGGGCGATTCCGGGACGGCGTCGCTACTACGCGAAGGCGCTGCTGGGGAACGAAGCTCTGGCGGCAGCGGTGGAAAAGGCGTTGACGCGTCTCGACTTCGTGGACGAGGCGCGGGCGAATCCCGTCTCGGGCAGTCTGCTCATCGTTTACCACGTCGATGAGGCGGCGATGAACGCGGTGGCGGATCGTCTTGCCAACCGCGTTTTCACCGTCCCCATGGATGGGCCGACGCCGATGGAAGAGGCCGCCGAGGGGCTGGCTGCCATCGGTCGCCATCTGCATGGGACGTTTTGCGCCATCAGCCGCCACCTGAAGATGGTGACGGCCGGCCTGCTGGATTTGCCGTCGCTGCTGTCGATTGTCTTCGCCGTGCGCGGCATCCGGAAAATCCTGCTGGCGAAACAGCTCCCGTCGGGGCCGCAGCTCCTCTGGTGGGCCTTTTCTCTTTTGAGAGGATGGCGGATCGCATGAACATTCGCCTGGTAAAAGCGCCGCTGGCCTCGGTACTGTCCCATGAAGCGCGGCTTCTGGCCGGTGTGCGCCTTCGCGCCGTACGGGGCGTCGTCTCCGTAGCGGCAGACGGGAACTGCCTGCGGGTATGGCATACCGGAGCACAGCTCGCGCCGGCGGCGCAACGGTTGATTCGGCGCATCCAATCGGAGGCGGCGGCCCGGGAGGCGGAGCCGACGATGGCGGATTACCGCCGCGACGCACTTCTCTCCGTTGGCGTCTTTGCCGCCCTGAAGCTGTTGGAAAAGAACGCCCCCGCCGCTTATGAGGGGCTGCGGTTCGTCCGCAGCTTGCTGGTGCTCGGCATGGCCCGCAATCTGTTTGACAGTGGCTACGGCGGCTTTTTCCGCGACCGCCGGCCGAACGCGGACACCCTGACGGCGACGGCAGTGGCCGCGTCGGTTCTTTCCGGAAGGCCGGAGTCGAGCCTGACGCTCCTGACGCTGTCCAACGTGGCGGAAATGCTGACCAGCTACGCAGCGGAGCGGGCCCGTCGCCAGATTTCCGGTCTTTTGAACCTCAACCAACGGTATGTCTGGCGCATCGAAGGCGGCGTGGAGCGGAAGGTTCCGGTGGAAGCGCTGCAGGCGGGGGACACAATCGCTGCCCACGCCGGCGAGATGATCTGCATTGACGGCCGGGTGCTGGCCGGCTCTGCCGCCGTGAACCAGTCCTCTATCACCGGCGAGTCAAACCCGGCACTGAAACAGGAAAAATCCCGGGTTTACGCGGGCAGCGTCGTCGAGGCGGGAGAGCTGGTCATTCTCGTGGAAAAGGTCGGGCAGGACACCTCTCTGGCCCACATCGTCCATCTTGTGGAGGAAGCCCAATCGCAGCGCGCCCCGGTACAGAACTTCGCCGACCAGATGGCGAATCTCCTGGTGCCGGTCTCGCTCATCGGCGCCGCCGTCGTGTACGGCGCGACCCGGGACTGGCAGCGCGTACTGAACCTCCTGTTCATCGACTTTTCCTGCGGCCTGAAGCTCTCGACGGCCACAGCGATCTCCGCCGCCATTGCCTCGGCCGCGAAGAAGGGCATTCTCGTCAAGGGCGGTAACTACATCGAGGCGCTGGCGGAGGCGGACACCGTTGTCCTGGACAAGACGGGCACGCTGACCATCGGCGTGCCGCAGATTTCCTATATCCGCACGGCGGAGGACGTCACCGAGAAGGAAACGGTCCTCCTGGCGGCGTCGGCGGAAATGCACTCCGTCCACCCGCTGGCAGTGGCCATCCAGAAATACGTCCGGCAAAAGGCCTGGGAAGTGCCGCAGCATAAGAGCTCCGCCACCGTGGTGGCCCGGGGCATGAAAGCCGTCGTGCCCGACTTTGAGGAATACAAGGGCGGCGCGGTGCTGGTAGGCAGCCGGAAGTTCATGGAGGAATCGAAGGTCAAGGGGCTCGATCGCATCGCCATAGAGGAAACGGCCCCCAACTGCATCTATGTGGCACGGGACAAGAAGCTCCTGGGCGTCATCGGCATCAACGACCCGATTCGCCCGAAGATGAAGAAGACGCTGAACCAGATGCGGCGTTGCGGCATCGACGAAATCGTCATGCTGACCGGCGACTCAAAGGAAGTCGCGGCGCAGGTGGCGCGGGACATGGACATCGACGCCTTCTACGCCGAGGTGCTGCCGGAGGAGAAAGCGGACTACGTCCGAAAGCTCAAGGAACGCGGCTGCATCATGATGGTCGGCGACGGCATCAACGACGCCCCGGCTTTGGCCTTTGCCAATGTCGGCGTCAGCCTCGGCGGGCAACAGACGGACATCGCCGCCGAATCCGGCGCGGTGACGATCCGCTCCGAAGACCCGGAAGGGCTGATGACCGCCCTTACCATCGGGCGGCGCACCATGCGGCTGATACGGCAGAACTTCATGGCAACCATCGCCGTGAACTCCGCCGCCATGCTGCTCGGCGCCATTGGGAAAATCAACCCGCTCTGGGCCGCCATCATCCACAACACCGCGACCCTGGCGGTAGTGCTGAACAGCGCCCGCATCCTCGGCAGCGACAAGCGAAGGTTCCTGCCCCCCGGCAACTGATACCAATCTCATTTACCCAGCGCTCGTTAGCATCGGATAAAAAAGCATTTCTAACAGCGAGTCGTAGGATTCCCGGCCACAAGAATCCCCCGCAGCCTGTCTGTGACACGGCTCCGGGGGATTCTTTCGCCTGTCGGGGCTTTTCGACACAAATGGCATCCCCAACGCTGATTTCCTTCCCGGCGCCGACCATTCAAAATTTTTTTTACGAAGCAAAAAAAAATCTGTCCCCGGAGGCAAGACCGTGGCAAATCGCCCGGACACAACCGGTTGATAATAGTTGGAGAAGAAAACACAATATCTGTTATCCGTGGTGGTTTCTCCGCCGCCTTCCGGGCTGTCACAGCGGGAAAAAAGCAGAAAAAAGGCGAGTCATTTATGAATATTTCATGAAAAAATTCTTTACTTGCCGCCGCGTTTTATATTATAATAGCTACAAAGCGGGATTCTCCGTCCCGACGCTATCATTTTCATCGTTTCCATTCGATTCATAAAGGAGGGAACGCGTGGCAATCAAAGACAGGGTTTCATCGAATCCACGAAAAAGGAGGATGTATCGTGTTTAAGAGCAATTTCCAAAAGGGCCTGTTCACCGTCATCGTCGGTGTCGCGCTCTGGTTCTTCCCCGTCCCGGCGGGGCTGAAGCCTGCCGCCTGGCACATGTTCGCGATCTTCGTCGCCACCATCATCGGCTTCATCCTGCACCCGATCCCCATCGGCGGCGTGGCTCTCATCGCCGTCGGCCTTACCGGATTCTTGAAGGTCCTGAAGCCGGGCGAAGCGTTGTCGGGCTTTGGCAACGCTACCATCTGGCTCATCGTCGGCGCTTACATGTTCGCCAAAGGCTTCATCAAGACCGGCCTCGGGCGACGTATCGCCTATGTCATCATGTCAAAGATCGCCACGAGTTCGCTGAAATTGGCCTACTCCATGACCATCACCGACTTCATCGTCTCGCCGGCCACGCCGTCCAACACGGCCCGCGGCGGCGGCATCCTGTATCCGATCGTGCGCTCGCTCTGCACCGCCTTTGAGTCGGAGCCGGACGAGAAGACCCGCAAGAAGATCGGCAACTTCCTCATGCTGTCCACTTTCGAGTGCAACTGCGTCACCTCGTCGATGTTCCTGACGTCGGTGGCCCCGAACCTCCTGGTCGCCAAGCTGGCGAAGGACGTGACCGGCCTCGACATTTCCTGGGGCACCTACGCGCTGGCCTGCATCGTGCCGGGCATCATCGCCCTGGCTATCACCCCGTACCTCGTCTATAAGCTGGCGCCCCCCGAACTGAAGGCAACGCCGGAAGCGCCGCAGATCGCCAAGGAAGAGCTCCAGAAGATGGGCCCGATGTCCCGCGACGAATCGGTCGTTCTCCAGGCCTTCATCGCGGCCCTCGCCATGTGGGCCACGACCTCCTTCACCGGCTTCAACGCCACCATGATCGCCCTCGTCTGCATCGGCTACATGCTGGTGCGCGGCGCCCTTGTCTGGGAAGACATCATCACCGAGAAAGGCGCCTGGGACACCCTGGTCTGGATGGGCGGTCTCATGAGCCTGGCCACCGGCCTGTCGAAGCTCAAGTTCATCGAATGGATGGCGGGCGGCATTTCCGGCAGCCTCAAGGGCATCGACCCGATGACGACCCTCGTCATCCTGGCGCTCATCAACATGTACGTACACTACGCTTTCGCGTCGCTGTCAGCCCACGTCAGCGCGGTCTATGCCGCGTTCCTGGCAGTGGCGGTAGCGGCCGGCGCACCGCCGATGCTCTCGGCCATCGTGCTGGGCTGCGAAACCGGTATCATGGGTTGCCTGACGCACTACGCGACGGGCCCCTCGCCGATCTTCTTCGGCTCGGGCTACATCACCCAGCCGGAATGGTGGAAAGTCGGCTTCATCTGCTCGATCCTCTTCATGCTCTGCTTCCTGGGTATTGGCCCGGTATGGTGGAAGGTCATCGGGCTCTGGTAAATGCACAAACAAAAAAGAGCGGTCCATCAGGGATCGCTCTTTTTTATTGTTCTTTTGGCGCCCAACGGCAATCAGCCGAAACTGATTTGTCCGGTCTCGTCCATCTGCACCACGTGGGTCTTCGGCCCGTCGCGGTTATCGCTGAGCTCGATGCGGAACTCATAGGGATCGGTCAGCAGCCACTCGCGGGTGAAGCCCTCGCCGGAGCCGAAGAACGGCCTTTGGAAGGTGTAATCGCGCACCATGGTGCGGACGGGCCGGCCGCCGTTCAGGTCGTAAACGCGCATCTCGCGCTCCCCTTTGGCGGCCAGCAGGCAATCGACGTAGAGGAAATTCCGTCCGTCTCCCCGGTGCACGAGTACCGGCACGACTTCCGACGCCCGGTATTCGTCTTCGTACGCCATTCCGTTCAGGTCAATGCGGATCTTCCCGTCGTAGTCGCTGACCATCAGCTTGTCATGGTGCCCGTCGGGACTGTCGCGCAGCACGACCTCCGCCTCATAGCCCGGCAGCAGATACGTGCCATAGGACGCCGGGCCGCGATTGTACTTCTCCCGGAAGAAGCCCGGCCGCTCGTCGTAGAGGATCGTCGCCGACAGCAGTCCCGAAGCGTAAGGGGCGATGTCATACTGGTTGAAAAAGAACGTCACGCCGCGGGGCTCCAGCACCCAGCAGACGGTGCCCTCGGCGATTTCCTTTGTCACCGTCTCCTCCATGCTGTCGAAGAAAGCCGCCGGCTGGTATTTGGCCCGGAGCGCCTCGATGACGGCCTGCGACAGATTCTCCGAGACGTTCATGACATCCGAAAGAGCCAGTTCCTCCCCCGATACCGCGTCGAAATTGATGCCCCGGACATTGAAGCTGCCGTGGGCCCCGCCGGTATAGCCGGTATATGTAGCCAGGAAACTCAGCGCCAACGTATCGGCGCGCCGCAGGACGATGTCCTGGAAATCCGTATAGGCGTGGAAGCCCCTCCCTTCCCTCGCCAGAAACTCCTTTTGGGCCTCTTCTTTGAGATTGGCCGCCCGGGCGCTGCTCTCCGCCTTTTCCTGCCCGTTGAAGCGATCCAATGCCGCCTTCAGGTTCGGGAAATGCGCCCCGGAAAGCATGGAGCGGTTATCGCCGTCCGACAGGTGGATCTCCGTCCGCCGGCGTTGCAACATCATCTGCCCGTTGTCATAGACCTCGTTCTCGTAGGTTCGCCGGTAACTTCCGAGCTGCCGCAGCACCGGATCGACGGCCACCGACGCCAGCGGCGCTCCCTCCACCGGCTCTTCGGCCGCCATCGCCACCGGCGCCCCCATCCCCAAAGGCGCCTGCGGCACCAGCCCCGGCACCCCGGCGGCGAAAACGAGCGCCCCCAGGAGCGCCAGGCCCTTCTTCCTGCTACTGTTCATCGTCTTTCCTCCTTCATAGAAGTCTGATTGAAACCTCTGAAAGAAGTATAGCCCATGTCATCGAAAAAGAAAATGGTAAAAGGGTTTGATTTCGGTTAGAATCCCGTTAAAAATCTCCGCCCGGTACGGGCAAAAGAAAGGCGCGCCCCATCGGAGCGCGCCTTTCCTTTCCCGCCGCGATACTCTGACGGGAACCTTTTTTTATTCTGACGGAATCAAGAATGGCCGCCATTGGGTTTCCTTGTCAGGGCAGTTCCTCCGCCGACGCGTAAATCGTCACGAACATATCCAGCCGGGACTCGGTCAGCACGGTTTTCACGAAGCCTTTCGGCGCCACCAGCGCAAAGTCCTTGCCCCCGGCCCGGGACATTTTCGACAGGCGCATCAGCACGCGGATGCCGGCGCTGGAAAGATACTCCAGTTCACTCATTTCGACGGCGAGTCTGGACGCGGCCGCCAAAACCTTGTCCGCCTCCCCGCTCACCCCCGGCGCCGAGATCCGGTCCAGCCGCCCCTTCATGCGCAAAAGCGTCCAGCCGTTCTTTTCGCTCGTCTGCAAGCTGACAAGATTTTCTTCCAATTCCATTTCCTCCCTTTTCGTGGTTCTTTTATACTACGCGCTGTTAGAAATTTTATTTCTTACAGCGCGTGCATGAGACGTCAGCCGCGCTGTAGGCGCGGCTGTAGCCTGCGTAGCAGGCGTATCTTCGATAAGAATTTATAAAAATTCTTATCGAAGATTAGATAATATGTAGTGACCTCCCGGTTGCAAAACGCGGATTTACCATTAAAATGGAGGTGAGAACACCACAGGAATTA
>JAFSWT010000010.1 GCA_017444395.1 Schwartzia sp. (in: firmicutes)
AGAATGCCTACCCGATAGGC
This sequence comes from Schwartzia sp. (in: firmicutes), assembly GCA_017444395.1. Classification (GTDB taxonomy): domain Bacteria; phylum Bacillota; class Negativicutes; order Selenomonadales; family Selenomonadaceae; genus RGIG3544. The sequence goes on from JAFSWT010000010.1 coordinate 21, forward strand.
TTGAAATTGGACGATTCGCAAATGGAAGCAATCGACATTGAACGTTGCGATGATATGCCCTCGTGGAATTACATCATCAGAGGGTTTAAAAAGAGGAAATAATTTAAGGACAGATCCTAAGAAAAGGCGACAGCCTTCATCAACGCTTTGGGCCTCTCGGCGTTTATTTTTCAGAAATTTGGTTTTCCCTATGGTCAGGCGGGGGCGAATGCGTTATAATGATAGCCATGAAGATTGGGAACAGGTGCCAAGGAACTGTTCATAAATAAAGTTGCAATATAGCTTGTCCAAATCCGCCAATGCTTCGTCAGCAAAAACAGCTATGCATATAAGAGCCGCTAATTCGCTACGCTCACAAGCGGCTCTAATATCGACGTAACGTTGCTACGCCTTCGTTTTTGCTTCCTCGCCTTGACGAATTTGTCCTGCGCTCTATTTGCAAATTTATTTCTTCACAGTTTCTTACGCTTAAAAGGGAAGTCCGGATTTGCGATCCCGGCGCGGTCCCGCCACTGTAAAAGGGAGCGTCTGCCGATATGCCACTGGGGTATCCTGGGAAGGCGGCGGACGTGATGATCTGAGCCAGGAGACCTGCCTGTTCAGCGACACCGTCCTGCTTTGGCAGGCGGCCTACGGCTGATAGGCAGAGGGTGCGGCGCTTTTCGGGCGGCTTTCTTTCCCTCTGTCTCTCACGACAGGGGGATTATTGTTTTGAAGAAGGAGATGCGTAGTGGCTATACGACGGGGGCCTGCATGGCGGCCGGCGTGAAGGCCGGGCTGCTCTTTCTGGCGGGCGAGTATTGCGAAAGCGTCGTGCTGACGGCGCTCGATGGGACACCGTTGGCCATTCCTGTGAAAGCGGTTCAGGCGGTGGAGGACGGCGCCCGGGCGGAGATCATCAAGGACTCCGGCGACGATCCGGACATCACCAACGGCGTATCCGTTTTCACGACCATCCGCCGCCTGCCGCTGGGAAGCGGTATCGTGTTCCGGGCCGGGGCAGGCATCGGCCGGGTGACTAAGCCGGGGCTTTCGGTGCCGCCGGGAGAACCCTCCATCAATCCCGGGCCGCGTCAGCTGGTGCGGAACGTGGTGGCTGGTTTTCCCGGTGAGAGCGGCGATTGGGAGGTCGAGGTTTCGATTCCCGCCGGCGAGACGCTGGCGAAGCGGACGCTGAACCCAATCCTCGGCGTGGTGGGCGGCATCTCGATTATCGGCACCACTGGCGTCCTGCGTCCCATGTCAGAGGAGGGCTTCAAGAATTCCCTGGTGCCCCAGATTGACGTGGCGCGGGCGGCGGGCTATGATACGCTCATTTTCGTGCCCGGAAAGATTGGGGAGAATATCGCGGTGGCCAATGGCCTGCCCCGGGAGGCCGTCGTCCAGACGAGCAATTTCATCGGCTTCATGCTGGAGGCTGCGGCGGAGCGAAAGGTCCGCCGGGTGTTGCTGCTGGGCCATCTGGGAAAGCTGGCCAAGGTCGCGGCCGGGGTTTTCTACACTCATAACCGCATCGGTGACGGCCGTCTGGAGGCCATGGCGGCCTACGCGGCGGCGGAGGGACTGCCGCCGGAGGGCGTGCGGCGCATCCTGGACGCGACGACGACGGAGGACGCGATGCCGGTGCTGGAAGAAGCGGGCCTGACACGCGTTTACGACATCCTGTCGGCGCGGGCCAGCCAGCGGGCCGAGCGGTACGTGTTCGGCGATATGAAAATCGGCGTCGTGATGGCGACGCTTCAGGGCAAAATCCTGGGGATGGACGAGAACGCCCGTGAGATAGGAAGGGACTTTCATTGGAACATCGAATCATCGTAGCCGGCATCGGCCCGGGCCATCCCGCCTATGTACTGCCGGCGGCGGCTCAGGCTATCCGGGAGGCGGCTGTCCTGGTGGGCGGGGCGCGGGCCCTGGCGGATTTCGCCCGGCTGGGCCAGCGGATCATGATAATCCGGGGGGATATCCCGGCGGTCATGGCCTTCATCCGGGAATCGCTGGCGACGGAGGACGTGGTGGCGATGGTGTCCGGCGACCCTGGGTATTATTCGCTGCTGGACGCGTTGCGACGGGAGTTCCCGCCGGAGCGGATTTCCGTCATTCCCGGTATCAGTTCGATACAGTTCGCGTTTGCCCGGCTGGCGCTTCCCTGGCATGACGCGACGCTCCTGAGTTTTCACGGGCGGCAGCCGGCGGAGGAGGATCTGGCCTATCTGCCGGGAAGGCTTCTGGGGATGCTGACCGATACGAAATACAATTCGCAGACCATCGCCGCTCTCCTGATGGAACGTGGCTGGCCGCCGGAGACGAGAGCCGCCGTCTGCTCCCGCCTTTCCTATGAGGACGAGACGATATGGCGGACGACGCTGGAGGAAGCCGCCCGGAGTGAGGCGAGAAAGAACTGCGTGATGGTGGTGACGGAATCATGGCGTTGATAGGAATAGAGGACGAGGCGTTCATCCGTGGCGACGTGCCGATGACCAAGCAGGAGATTCGCGTGCTGACGCTGGTGAAAGCCCGGATCCTGCCCGGCGATATCGTCTGGGATATCGGAGCCGGGACGGGGTCGATTTCCGTGGAGGCAGCCCGGCTGGCCCCGGAGGGCCATGTCTATGCGGTGGAACGGAAGCCGGAGGGCGTCCGTCTCATCCGGGCGAATGCGGAGAAATTCGCGGTGAAGAACCTGACTGCCATTGAGGCCGAGGCACCCGAAGGGCTGGACGCTCTCCCGGCGCCGGACGCCGTCATCATCGGCGGCAGCGGCCGCCGGCTGGAGCCGGTGCTGGACATCATCGCGGCGCGGCTCAAGACCGGCGGACGGGTGATACTCAACTGCATCACCGTTCAGACGCTGGCGTCCTGCCTCGCGTATATGCGGGGGCATAAGGACCTCTTCCATTACGAGGCGATACAGGTACAGATCAACCGCCTGCAAGCGGCCGGTCCTTACGATATGGCCCAGGCACTGAACCCTATCCATATCGTGACCTGTTGGAAAAATTGATTCATATTGATCTCAGATAAATTCTTTATCTGAGATACGCCTGCTTTGCAGGCTACAGCCGCGCTTTCAGCGCGTCTGACATCTCATACACTCGCTGTAAGAAATAATATTTCTAACAGCGAGTAGTAGCAGGAGGCGTTTTTATGCAGGTATATATCGTCGGTGCCGGCCCGGGAGACCCGGAGCTCATCACCGTCCGCGGCCAGAAGCTGCTGAAGAAAGCGGATGTCATCATTTACGCCGGCTCGCTGGTGAATCCCGCCGTGCTCAACGTGGCGAAGGCCGGGGCGGAAATCTACAATTCAGCTTCCATGACGTTGCCGGAGGTCATCGAGAAAATCGACGAGTTGGTGAAAGCTGGCAAGACGGTCGTGCGTCTGCATACCGGCGACCCGGCCATTTACGGAGCCATTCAGGAACAGATGGACGAACTGAAAAAGCGGGACATCGAGTTCGAGGTTGTCCCGGGTGTCAGCTCCTTCCTGGCAACGGCGGCGGCGCTGAAGCAGGAATACACGCTGCCGGACATTTCGCAAACAGTCATCATCACTCGCAGCGAGGGCCGTACGCCGGTTCCCGACAAGGAGAGTCTGCGGAGTCTGGCAGCACACCGGGCAACGATGTGCATTTTCCTCAGCGTCCACATGATGCGGGAGGTCGTGGAGGAACTCACCGCCGGCGGCTACGCGCCCACGACGCCCATCGCCATCGTGCACAAGGCGTCCTGGCCGGAGCAGAAGATCATCCGGGCAACGCTGGAAACGGTTGCCGACAAGGTGCAGGAGGAAGGCATTTCCCGCACGGCGATGATTGTAGTCGGGGATTGCCTTGACGCCGATTACTCCCTGTCGCGGCTCTACGCCCCCGAGTTCAGCCATATGTTCCGCAAGGCTTCGACATGAGATGCGCGGTCTTCACCGCGACAACACCCGGCGTGGCTCTGGCCGGCCGGTTGCAGGCAGCCCTTGAGGATTCGGTGGATGTCTTCGTGAAGGAAGGCCGCCCGGCGCCGGAATCCGTGCATCGTTACCGCAGCCTGGGCGAGGCCGTAACGTCGGCTTTTGAGCGGTATGACGCGCTGATTTTCCTGATGGCGGCCGGTATCGCCGTGCGGATGATTGCCCCCTGCCTGAAGGGGAAGCTCACCGATTCCGCGGTCGTTACGGTGGACGAGCAGGCACGTTTTGCCATCAGCCTGCTTTCCGGTCATGTGGGGGGTGCCAACGAACTGACCCGGCGGGTGGCGGACATCCTGGGGGCGGTTCCGGTCATCACCACCGCTACCGACGCCCGGTCGCTCACGGCGCCGGATGCCATCGCGACGGAGCTGGGACTCATGCCCCGGCCGAAGCCCCAGATACAGGTGCTGAACAACGCCCTGTTGGAAGGGCGTCCGGTCCGCTGGTATTTGGATCCGGAGATGAAACGCGCCGGCTTTTACCGGCAGGCGCTGACGGCGAAGGGCATAGCTTTTGCCGAGGTTTCTGCGGCGGAAGCAGCCGCTAACCACGAATTGGCGGCTCTCATTACCGACAACGCTCCGCCGGAGCGTGAAGGTCTTCTGGCTCTCCTGCCCCGGCGGTTGATTGCCGGCATCGGCTGCCGGCGCGGCACACCGGTGAGCGCCATTCGCGACGCGCTCAGTGACGCCTGCCGCCGTATCGGGCAGGAAATCGCGGCCGTTTCCCTGATTGCCAGCGCCGAGGTGAAGAAAGATGAAGCCGGTCTTTTGGCGCTGGCGGAAGAACTTGGTGTCGAGGCCCGCTTTTTCGGCCGGGAATCGCTACAGGAAATGATTGAAAACTACCATTTGGCGGAATCGGAATTCGTCAAGCGACAGATCGGCGCCGGAAACGTCTCGGAGGCGGCGGCGCTGTGTGCGGCGGGACAGGGACGGATGGCCCTGCCCAAGACAAAATATACGAAAGTGACGGTGGCTTTGGTATGGGAAAGATAACGGTAATCGGGCTTGGCCCGGGCAGCATGGATGAGATGACGCCGAAGGCGCTCAGGGCTATTGAAGAGGCGGAGGTAGTCGCCGGCTACACGCCCTACATCAAGCTCATCGAGCCCCTCCTCAAGAACAAGGAGATCATCGGCACCGGCATGATGCAGGAGGTGGAGCGTTGCCGTCTGGCGGTGGAATGCGCCGCCGGCGGACGCAATACCGCCATGGTTTCCAGCGGTGATTCCGGCGTTTACGGCATGGCCGGTCTGGTACTGGAGATTGCCGGGCAGTATGAGCCGGACAAGCGCCCCGAGGTCGTGATCGTGGCCGGACTTTCTGCGGTGAACGCGGTTGCGTCCGTGCTGGGTGCGCCCCTCATGCACGATTTCGCCATCATCAGCCTCAGCGACCGGCTGACGCCCTGGGAACTCATCAAGAAACGGGCGGCTCTGGCGGCGCAGGGGGATTTCGTCATCGCCCTTTACAATCCCAAGAGCAAATCCCGGGTGAAGCATATCGACGAGATTCACGACATCCTGTTGCAGTACAAGTCGCCGGAAACGCCGGTGGGCATCGTGAAAAGCGCCTCCCGTCCCGATGAGCAGAAGATCCTGTCAAATCTCCGGGACTTCAACCGGGAGGATATCGACATGTTCTCCATGGTCATCATCGGCAACAGCCGCACCTATATCAAGGACGGCTGGATGATCACGCCGCGGGGATACCGGCTATGATTTTTCTGGCGGCGGGAACCCAGGACGGACGTGAACTGGCCGGCGTCCTGCTGGCGGCGGGGTACGACGTGACCGCCTCGGTGGTCAGCCGCTACGGCGAGGAGCTGCTGGCGAAATACCCGGGGCTCCGCATCAACGACCAGCCCCTGGATGAGGACGGACTGGCCGCCTATCTGCGGGATAACGGGATTCGGCTTTTCGTGGACGCAAGTCATCCCTATGCCGCCAACGTCTCAAAAAATGCGATGAACGCCTGCCGCCGGCTTTCGGTGCCGTATATCCGCTACGAACGGCAGAGCGTTCCGGTGGAGTACGAACGGACCTTCCGGGTGGAGAGCTACGAGGAAGCGGCAGAGAAAGCCGCCACGCTGGGAAAGAACGTGTTCCTGACCACCGGCAGCCGGAACGTGAAGGCTTTCACGGAATCGCCCTTTATGAAGGATTGCACCATCACGGCCCGCGTCCTGCCCACGGCGGAGGTCATTGCCGAGTTGACAGCCCTCGGGCTGACGCCGAAGAACATCGTGGCGTTGCAGGGCCCGTTTTCCACTGAGCTCAATATCGCGCTCTACCGCCAGTATGGGGCGGAGGTCGTGGTGACGAAAAACAGCGGCTCGCTGGGCGGCACCGATACGAAACTGGAGGCCGCCCGCGCCCTGGATCTGCCGGTAGTGCTCATTGACCGGCCGGAAATCCGGTACGACGCCATGGCGGAAACATTTGACGAAGTTTTAGAGTTTGTGGCAAAGCATCTGCCGCGGAAATGAGAGGAACGATATGGATTTCATCAAACAGCCGATGGACATCGAGAACCGCAGCATGGAAATCATCGCGCCGCACCTTTCGGGGCTCAATCTCACCGAGGCGGAGACAACGGTGTACTCGCGGATGATTCACGCCTCCGGCGACGTGGACTACGCTCCGCTGATCCGGCTCCATCCGGACGCCATCGCGGCGGCACAGGCAGCGCTCCAGAAGGGTTGCAACATCTATACGGACGTGGAAATGGTGCGCACCGGCATTCACAAGGCATCCTTTAACCGCTACGGCGGCCGCATCGAATGCCGGGTTGCCGACCCCGCCATTGCGGACATGGCAAAGGCGGAGGGCATCACCCGCTCCATGGCGGCCATGCGGAGCTTCGGCCGGGATCTGGCGGGTTCCATCGTCGCCATCGGCAACGCCCCGACAGCGCTGTTCGAGGTGCTGCGGCTGGCGGAGGAGGAAAACATCCTGCCAGCGGTCATCATCGGCATCCCGGTGGGCTTCGTGGGCGCGGCGGATTCCAAGAAGGTGCTGGCGGAAAACAAGCTCGTCCCCTTCATCACCGTCGAGGGAACGAAGGGCGGCAGCCCCATCGCGGCGGCGGCCGTCAACGCCATCATGTACCTGCTCGACAACAGAAGGTGAACCGATGAAACGGCAGATTCCCCGGGTCGTCATCGCGGCCACGCAAAGCGGCTCCGGCAAGACGACCATCGTGACCGGGCTTTTGGCGGCTTTCAAAGCGCAGGGGTTGAAGGTCCAGTCTTACAAAATCGGGCCTGACTATATCGATCCCGGCTATCACGCGCTGGCCAGCGGCCGCCCGGCCCATAACCTCGACACCTGGCTGGTGCCGGAGGAAAAACTGCCGGATATTTTCCAGCGTACGGCCGGCGACGCTGATATCGCCGTCATCGAGGGCGTCATGGGCCTTTATGACGGCGGCAGGAATGGCGTCAGTTCCACTGCCGCCGTGGCGAAGCTTCTGGACGCGCCGGTGCTTCTCGCCATCAACGCGAAGTCGATGGGCGAATCGGCGGCGGCGCTGGCCCTGGGGTTTCGCGCCTACGATCCGGAGGTGCGGCTGGCCGGCGTCATCCTGAACCGGCTGGGCTCCCCCACCCACCGCGAGATGATCGAGGAGGCGCTGGCCCGGCTCGATATCCCGGTGTACGGGGCGGTTTCCCGCAACGACGCGATGACGATGCCGGAGCGCCATCTGGGGCTCGTCCCGGTGGAGGAAAACGCCCGGGAAAAAGAGACCGTGGCGGAAATCGGCCGTGCGGTCGCGTCTCAGGTGAATCTGGACGGAATAAAGGCGTTGGCCGAAAGCGCGCCGCCGGTTGCATATCCCGATGCGCCCGCTATGCCGGCAACACGACGGGCGCGGGTGGCGGTAGCCAAAGACGAAGCGTTTTCCTTCTATTACCCGGAAAGCCTTCAGGTATTGGAATCCCAGGGAGCGGAGATACTGCCTTTCAGCCCGCTTCACGACGAGGCCCTGCCGGAAGCGGACGGTCTGCTCCTGGGCGGAGGATTCCCGGAGATGTTCGCGAAAGAGCTCTATGCCAACGCCGGGATGCGTGAATCCATCCGGCGGGCGGCGGCGGCGGGCCTGCCCATCTACGCCGAGTGCGGCGGCTTCATGTACCTGATGCGCGAGATGACGGACTTTGACGGCAACGCCTATCCGATGCTGGGCATCGTCCCCGGCGGCGTGGTCATGAACCGGCGGCTGCAGACCGTCGGCTATGTGACGGCGGAAATGCTCCGCGACACCGTTCTGGGACCGAAGGGGACGTTCCTGAAAGGCCACGAGTTCCACTTTTCCTCGGAGGCCGCGCCGGACGACGCGGCAGCCTATCCGCGGGCGTTTTCCTTCCGCCGGTCGCGCCGTCCGGAGCCTTATGACGCCGGCTATGCCCGCGGGAATATCCTGGGCTCGTACCTGCATCTTCATTTCGCTGGCTGCCCGCAGGCGGCGGCGCGCTTTGTCGATGCCTGCGAATCCTTTCGCCGGCAGGAGGACTGAATATGGGAAAGATTGTTTTAGTCACCGGCGGAGCCCGAAGCGGCAAGAGCCGTTTCGCCGAGCAGTACGCCGCCCGGAACGGCCGGCAGGTAGCCTATATCGCTACCGCGGAAATCTATGACAGCGAAATGGAGTTCCGGGTGAAGCTCCACCGTCAGCGCCGGCCGGCGGATTGGAAGACATACGAGGCGCCCTACGACGCCCATCTGACCTTGGCGGAGGCGGCCCGGGACGGGGCGGATATGGTGCTTTTCGATTGCCTGACGCTCTACATCAGCAATTTCCTCTGCTCCCTGGACAGCATCGCCGATTCCCACCGCAACTATTCACTGGCGAAGGAAAAGATCGATCTGCTGCTGGCGGCGGCGCAGGAAAGTCCGGGAACGACGATTTTCGTGACCAACGAAGTCGGCAGCGGCATCGTGCCGGAGAACCATTTGTCCCGCGAATACCGGGATATCGCCGGCATCGTGAACCAATGGGTGGGCCGGGCCGCCGACGAAGTCTATCTGGTGACCTGCGGTCTGGCAGTCAATATCAAGCGGCTGGCGGAAGCCTGGGAGGAATAGCGAATGGCGAAATGTATCATGCTGCAGGGCACCAGTTCCCATGTGGGAAAGAGCATTCTGGTGACGGCCCTCTGCCGCATTTTCTATCAGGACGGCCGCCATGTCGTCCCTTTCAAGGCGCAGAACATGGCCCTCAACTCCTATGTGACCAAAGACGGCGGTGAGATGGGAAGGGCGCAGGTGGCGCAGGCCGAGGCGGCCTGTCTGGAGCCAACCGTCGATATGAACCCGGTGCTTTTGAAGCCCACGGGCAACTCCTGCTCTCAGGTCGTGCTTATGGGAAAGCCCATCGGCAATATGTCGGCGAAGGAATACCATAACGGCTACTCCGTGAAGCTCTTCGGCGAGGTCAAGGCGGCGCTGGCGCGTCTGCAGAAGGACTATGACACCATCGTCATCGAAGGGGCGGGCAGCCCGGCGGAAGTCAATCTCCGCGACAACGACATCGTGAATATGCGGGTAGCGCGCTATCTGAAGGCGCCGGTCCTTTTGATTGCCGACATCGACCGGGGCGGGGCGCTGGCCTCGCTGGTGGGCACGCTGGAACTCCTGACGGAGGAGGAGCGGGCGCTGGTGAAGGGGCTCATCATCAACAAGTTCCGCGGTGACGTGAGCCTGTTGACACCGGCTGTCGATTTTCTGGAGCAGAAAACCGGCAAGCCCGTGCTCGGCATCGTTCCCCACATTGAACATCTGGGCATCGACGACGAGGACTCGGTCTCCCTTGACGACAAGAAAGACGACGACGGGGACGCCGACCTCAAAATCGCGGTCATCCGCACGCCGAAGATTTCCAATTTCACCGATTTCGACTGTCTGGCGGGCGAGGCGGACGTCTCCCTGCATTACGTCACCGGCGCCGATTCTCTGGGAACGCCGGATCTCATCCTGTTGCCGGGAAGCAAGAACACCACCGAGGATTTGCTGTACCTTCGTTCCTCCGGTCTTGAAGAAAAAATCCGGCAGGCAGTGGATGCCGGCACGCCGCTCATCGGCATCTGCGGCGGCTATCAGATGCTGGGCCGGGAAATCCACGACCCCCATCATACCGAATCAAGCCACGACAGCGTACCGGGCCTTGGCTTTCTGTCGATGACGACGACTTTCAGCCCGGAAAAACTGACGTCACAGGTGGAGGCGGACTGCCGCTCCTGGACGTTCCTCGGCCGGGACATCAGCGTAAAGGGGCTTCGCTGCTACGAGATTCACATGGGAGAAACCGAGTTTTCCGGCGCCGGGGACACGCACCCGCTTCATATCACCCGCCGGGCCGGGCAGGATGTGGACATCGTTGAGGGAACGGGCCGGACCGACGGTTTGGTCTTCGGTACCTATATCCACGGTATCTTCGACCATGACGATTTCCGTCGGGCGGTGCTGAACACGCTGCGCCAAAAGAAGGGCCTCTCGCCTCTCGCCAATACCCGCAACGTGAACGCGGAAAAGCAGCGCAGCTATGACGCGCTGGCGGATGTAGTGCGGCGGAGCCTCGACATGGACAAACTCCGGGCCATCATGGAGCAGGGCGGATGAGTACGGCAATCGCGGCCTTCCTCATCGACTGCCTGATTGGCGACCCCCGCTCCGGCCTGCATCCCGTCGTGCTCATCGGCAAATGGATTGCCCTGTTGGAGAAATGGCTGTACCGCCCGGAGGATTCCGACCGGCGGAAATTCCTGTCCGGCCTGCTGTTGATGGTCATTGTCCTGGCGACGGCCTATGAGGTGACGGAGACCATTCTGTTCCTGGCCCTGTTTTCCGGGAATTCCTATGTCATCATCGCCGTTTCCGCCCTGCTGCTCAGCTTTACCATCGCGCCGCGCAATCTGGCGGAAGCGGGGCTTGAAATCCGCCGCTATCTCCTCAGCGGCGACCTCGGCCAGGCCCGTTTCAAGGTTGGCTGGATTGTCGGCCGTGATACCGATAAACTGACGGTGGGCGAAGTCACCCGGGCAACGGTGGAGACGATTTCAGAAAATATCGTGGACGGCGTCATTTCGCCGCTCTTCTTTTTTTATCTTGGAGGCGTCCCGCTGGCGATGGCCTACCGGGCGGCCAATACCATGGATTCCATGATTGGCTACAAGAACGACAAATATCTCTATTTCGGCCGGGCGGCGGCGTTGGCGGACGATGCCTGGAACTACATCCCGGCACGGCTCACCGGCCTGTTGCTGGTGATAGCGGCTTTCCTGCTGCGAATGGACTGGCGCGCGGCCTGGCGCATGATGTGGCGTGACGCGAAAAAACATCCGAGTCCCAACGGCGGTTATACAGAAGCCACCGTGGCCGGGGCGTTGGGCATCCGTCTGGGCGGACTCAATTACTACTTTGGCCAGCCGTCCTTCCGCACCTGTATGGGCGACGCGGTGCACGAGCTGGAACCGGAGCACATCAGTCAGTCCATTTGGCTGATGTATACGGTTACGGTTCTGTTTTTATGCCTGGCGTCGGCAATCTGCTGGCGGCTGGGCGGAGGAATACCATGAGAGCGTTTTTTATCGGATTGCAGTTTCTGACCCGGATTTCCATCGTCCGGCAGGATGCCTGGACGGAGGAGGATTTCGGCCGCAGCGTGAAGTTCTTCCCGCTGGTGGGTGCGGTGCTGGGCGTCATTTACGCGGCCTTCGTTTACGCCGCCCTCGTCTGCCTGCCGGACCGGGGCGTCGCGTTGCCGCCGCACTTTCTGACGGTGTTCCTGCTGATACTGCCGCCGCTTCTCACCGGCGGCCTGTTCTGTGACGGCTTCATGGACACGATGGACGGCGTCTTTTCCGGACGTTCCCGGGAACGGATGCTGGAAATCATGAAAGACAGCCGCGTTGGCTCCAACGCGGTCTTTTGCTTTACCGCCCTGTTGCTTTTGGAATGGGGCATCCTGCTGGATATGCCGCCGGCGGTTCTGTTGCCGGCGTTTTTCGTGCGCCCGGTCATCGCCCTGTTGATGATGGCCGGCGCCATCCTGCGCTATCCATACGCCCGGCCGGAGGGCATGGGCAAGGCCTTTGCCCGGTACGCGGGCCGGGAGTCCCTGCCCTTCGCGGCGGTTTCTGCCCTGATTCTGGTGCTGCCCTGGGGGCCGCTGGCCTGGGCTGCTCTGGTGGTATGCGGTCTCTTCACATCGTTTTTCGCCGGCTACGTCACAAAGCGGCTGGGCGGGCTCACCGGCGACGTGTACGGCGCCATAGCCACGCTGAATGAGGGGCTGGTCCTGTTGACATTTCTGGCCGGTGCCGCCATAATGAAATGCTAGAGGGATTTTCATGGAAATCAAAGTAAGCGTACCGGGTTCCTGCGGTGAACTGGTGCAGGGAACGCGGCAGGGTGTGCCGTTTCTGGTGACCTGCCCGGTCGATCTCTACACCCACGTGACTGTCACCGACCGGACGCGGGATCTGACCGGGCTCGGCGCCAAGGCGCAGGCGGCACTTCGCCGGGTGCTTCGCTATCTGGGGGAGGATTCCTTCCCCTATGGTCTGTCGCTGGCATCGGAGCTTCCCATCGGCAAGGGGATGGCCTCCAGCAGCGCCGATATCGCCGCTGTCTGTTTCGCGGTGGCGGCCGCTCTGGACCGCCCCCTGACCGCGCCGGAGGTCTCCCGGATTGCCGCCGGTATCGAGCCGACGGACGGCGTTTTCTTTCCCGGCATCGTCCGCCTCAACCACATGACCGGCGAATGTCTGGAATCACTGGGCGTATTTCCGTCGCTGAAAATCGCCGTGTTCGACACCGGCGGCGCCGTGGATACGCTGGAATTCCACCAACGCAAAGACCTGGACCGGCTGAGTCAGGCCAACGAGGAACGAACCGATGCGGCCCTCGCCCGCCTCAACCGGGCAGAGAACGCGGTAGCCATTGCTCAGGCGGCTACCGAGAGCGCTCTGGCAAACCAGTCCATCCTGCCCAAGCGGGACCTCGCGACCATCATCGAGACCGCCTGTTCCCAAGGCGCGTTGGGCGTCAACGCCGCCCACAGCGGTACGATTCTCGGCGTGCTCTTTCCACCGGATGCTGATGCATTGGCGATAGAGGGGTGCGTTCATCGGCTGACGGAGGTTTTTCCACATCTCGATTATTTGCAGAGTGTGCGCCTGATATCCGGCGGTTATACCGTACAAAAACGGGAGGAATTATGAACGAACGCTTTTCCCATGGCGGGAACATTTATCAGGGCCAGGCGCCGGCCGGCGGCTGGCTCGATTTCAGCGCCAACATCAATCCTCTGGGGCTGTCGCCAACGGTCAGGGAGGTACTACAGGAAAACCTGGACGACATTGTTCATTATCCTGACCCCGCCGGCCGAGCGCTTAAAGCTGCTATTGCGGCCCATTACCAGGTGCCGGAGGACGGTATTGTCCTGGGCAACGGGGCAACAGAGCTGTTCTATCTCTTCTTCCATGTGATGCGGCCGAAAAATGTCTGCCTGCCGGTGCCCTCCTTCGGTGAATATGAGCGGTCCGCTTTGGCGGTGGGGGCGTCGGTAGATTATTTCCCCCTTGATGAGGCAGCAGGATTCACTCTACCGACGGAGCGCCTTCGGCCGCATCTTGAGGTGGCCGACTGTGTTGTACTTGGCAATCCGAATAATCCTGCCGGATCAATGATACCGGCGGAAGACGTGGAGCGTCTGGCTGCTACTGCTCAAAAGGCCGGCACTTTCCTTCTCGTTGATGAGTCTTTCATGGATTTTCGGGACGACGTGGAGAGATATACTGTGCGCGCCTTTCTTGACCGGTATGAGAACCTTTTGCTCATTCAATCGTTGACGAAGTTCTACGCTTTGCCCGGCCTGCGATTGGGGTTTGCCGTGGCGTCGCCGGCGCTCGCCAGACGATTGGAGGCTGGGAAAGACCCCTGGAATGTGAACCATCTGGCGCAGAAGGCTGGTGTTGCGGCCTTAAGCGATGTGACATACCAGAATGCTTCCCGGGCTTGCGTCCGGCGGGAGCGGCTCAGCCTGGCGGAAGAACTCCGTGGCATTGACGGTCTCTATGTTTATGAGCCGACGGTGAATTATATCCTGTTGCGTTTGCCGGAACATTGGGGAACAGCCACTGTATTTGCAGAAAAGATGCGGGCGGAGGGTATCCTGGTCCGGGACTGCTCTAACTATCCCGGGCTGGACAGCCGTTTTTTGCGGGTTGCGGTCAGGGATCTGGCGTCGAACCAGCGGCTCTTGGCAGCGTTTCGTAAAATCACGGAGGCAGTCCCATGATACGTCTATTCTTTGTCAGGCATGGCGAAACGGAATGGAATACTACCGGGAAATACCAGGGGCAGTCGGATATCGCGCTATCGGACAAGGGTCGGCGGCAGGCGGAGGCGTTGGCGGCGCATTTCCCGGCAGAGACACTGGACGCCGTCTATACCAGCGACCTGAAACGGGCCAGAGTGACGGCTGAAATACTGGTCAACCGCTTCGGCTGCCCGTTGTTCCCGGATAAGGCTTTGCAGGAAATCCACTTCGGCGATTGGGAAGGCCATACCTATGAGGAAATCGTTTCCAAGTGGCCGGAGCAGGGCGCTAACTTTTTTCGTGCCCCAGAAAAACTGATCGTCCCCCACGGGGAGAGTTTTCCGCTTCTTCAGGAGCGTGCCATGCAGAAAGTACAGGCTATTATTTCGGAGAACGAAGGAAATAATGTTGCTGTCGTTGCTCACGGTGCCATCATCCGGACCATCCTTGCCACGTTGATGCATATCCCGCTGCATTATCTCTGGTCCATCCGCCAGGATAACACCGCCGTCAGCATTCTGCGGATCGACGGTGAATTCACGACCATCGAGCTCATCAACAGTACGGCGCATCTTTCGCGACAGGAATCGCTTTGAGAGAGGGGGAGGGGCAGGCTTGCATATCGTTTTGATTGAGCCGGAGATTCCGGGAAACACGGGGAATATTGCCCGCCTCTGCGCGGCCACAGGCATGTGCCTCCATTTGATTCGACCGCTGGGCTTTTCCGTCGATGACAAGCATCTGAAACGGGCAGGACTTGATTATTGGCATCTGGTCCAAGTTTGTTATCACGATAGCTTTGACGCTCTATTTCGACAGCACACCGAAAACGCTTTCTATTTCTTTTCCACCAAAGCACCCCACATCTATACGGAGGCCCGGTTCACCGACGATGATTTTCTGGTATTCGGGAAGGAAACAGCCGGCATCCCCGAACCCTTGCTGAAGGAGCACTGGGATACGTGTCTTCGCCTTCCCATGATGGGGGGAGCGCGCTCGTTGAACCTATCGAACGCGGTCGCGGTCGCGTCTTATGAGGCGCTCCGTCAGATCGGATTTCCCGGACTGAAATCCATCGGTGACGGAACCGGTTCTCAATAACTGTGACTTATGGTATTCAACCCCGTTCCATATCTTCGGGACGGGGACTTTTTGATTGTTTGGAACACAGGGAGACAAGTGCGACGCATGGAGAAAGGGCCACTGATTGCGGAGGGATGAAGCTTTGTTGCCACGGACCTCATTTCGGAACAGACATCGGTGGTTTTCGGAGGTCCAAGAAAACATTTGACATCCCCAATGGTTTATACTATCATTATTTAGCTGACACGCTCCGCACGGGATGTTTCCACAGCGGGGCCCTATCCGGTCAATCCCAGCAGTACACAGGAGGCTTTTCACCAAAATGAGCGTAACGGAAAACTTAAGGAATGTAGCGATTATTGCCCATGTCGATCACGGCAAGACCACGCTGGTGGACGCGATGCTGAAGCAGAGCCATGTCTTTCGTGAAGGTGCGCAGGTAGCGGAGCGGGTCATGGATTCCGGTGACATTGTACGGGAACGTGGCATCACGATTCTGTCAAAGAATACTGCCATCATGTATAAGAATACCAAGATCAATATTGTCGATACCCCGGGCCATGCTGATTTCGGTGGCGAGGTTGAACGCGTGTTGAACATGGTGGATGGTGTGCTGCTTTTGGTGGATGCCTTTGAAGGGCCGATGCCGCAGACGAAATACGTGTTGCGCAAGGCGCTGGAGCAAAAGCTAAAACCCATTGTGGTCATCAACAAGATTGACCGTCCCGACCAGCGGGTGGACGATGTTTACGACGAGGTGTTGGAACTTTTCATGGATCTTGGCGCTGATGACGACCAGCTCGACTTCCCCGTCGTGTACTGCGCCGCCCGTGACGGTATCGCCAAGCTCGATATGGCGGATGACTCGAAAACACTGGAGCCCTTGATGGATATGCTCGTCAGGGAGATCCCGGCTCCCCGGGGTGACGCTGAAGGGCCGCTTCAGATGATGGTGACGACGCTGGAAGCCGACGAATATGTCGGCAAAGTGGCCATCGGCCGCATCATCCGCGGCTCGGCCAAACCGAACCAGAACATCGTCATGTTGGGTGGTGACGAGGAGAAGAAGGCCCGCATTTCCAAGGTATTCGTCTATGAGGGGCTGAAGCGCATCGAGACACCCTGCGCCGGGTTGGGGGAAATCGTGGCTCTGACGGGCCTTGGCGATGTCCATATTGGACAGACCGTGGCTGACGCTGAGAACCCGGAGGCGTTGCCGACAATCAATATCGATGAACCGACGCTTTCCATGACGTTTGGCGTCAATACCAGTCCTTTCGCCGGACGAGAGGGGCAGTTCGTGACCTCGCGCCATATCCGCGACCGCTTGTTCAAGGAGGTCGAGACGAATGTGGCTTTGCGGGTTGAGGAAACCGATTCCGCTGATACCTTCAAGGTTTCGGGCCGCGGTGAACTTCACCTTTCCATCCTGATTGAGACGATGCGTCGTGAGGGGTACGAACTTCAGGTTGGAAAGCCGGAGGTCATTTACAAGACCATCAACGGGCAGAAATGTGAGCCCATGGAAAATCTCATTGTTGAGGTACCCCAGGAATATATGGGTACTGTCATGGAACTTCTCGGAAAGCGCAAGGCGGAGCTTTCCAATATGACCGAGGGCAATGGCTATATGCGCCTGGAATTCATCATTCCGGCCCGCGGACTTATCGGCTTCCGGGCTGAGCTTTTGACCAGCACGAAGGGCAACGGCATCATGAGCCACATCTTCCATGGGTATGCTCCGTACAAAGGTGATATGGAGGGACGGGAGCATGGCTCCCTGGTCGCCTTCGAGGAAGGGGAAACCACTGGCTACGGCATTTTTACCCTGCAAGATCGCGGTACGATGTTCATTTCTCCGAATCAGGCAGTTTATGAAGGTATGATTGTCGGTGAGAACTCCCGCGAACTTGATATCGATATCAATCCCTGCAAGCAGAAGCATGTCTCCAATATGCGGACGTCCTCTTCTGATGAAGCGATTCGACTGACACCGCCGCGCATCCTGAGCCTGGAACAGGCACTGGAGTATATCAACGAGGATGAGTTGGTGGAAGTAACGCCGCAAAGCATCCGTCTTCGGAAGACCGTGCTCGATCATGCCGTTCGGGGACGTGCTCGTAAAAATGCCAGCAAGGCCGCTAAAGAATAATATGAATTTATTGGATTTGTAATAATTTTTTTAGATAATAAATCAGGCGTTGGCTATCAATAAATACAATATATAGCTTTGCTGTTTCCACAGTGTCATAAGATGTAGTTGTCGTTGCTGACGCCTCGGTTTCAAGGCTTGTACTTTTGCCACCGGGAGCGAAACATTTTTCCTCCGGCTTGCAGGATTTTTTCATTTTCCAGAGAAATGATACATTACATTAGGTTCAAGATTGATTTTATCGGGAATCCGGCTTGATAGATGGAGGCGACATCAATGGAATTGCTGGAGAAATTCAAAGATCTGCTGATGCCTGAGGTAATCGAGGAAGAGGAATACGAAGAAGAGGAAACAGCTGTGGCGGTAGCGGCACCGGTGCGGATGAGCCGTGCTGTGAATGGTGGCCCGGCTCCTGTATTCCCGTCAGCGCCCATCGCGCAACCTTCGCGGCCAAAGCTCACGGTCCATACGACTGAGACGGCGGAGCTTGCGGTGGACATTTATGTGCCCTCCGCTTTTGATCAGGTTCAGCGGATTGCCGACGACCTGATGGCCAGGAAAGCGGCCATCGTCAATTACGAGCGGATTGAGGCCAGTGAGCAGAGGCGTATCTCAGATTTTTTGAATGGGGTCTGCTATATGTTGGACGGTGAGGCACGCCGCATCTCCGATAACATGGCGCTTTACGTTCCTAATGGCGTCAATGTTGCAACCGCAAAACCAAAACCCGCCAAGGCATAAACGCAGCGGAGCATATCTTTGTTGGCAACCAATTTAAATAGCGGACGCGCAGTGAAAAAGCGCGTCCGCTATTTTTGGTAGACGGAAAGGCTGGAGCAACCCACCCATTTAACGGGTGGGTTTTAGAGTTCAGAGGGAGTTTATCTGATCACGGATTGTGGCGAGTTGTGCCCTTGTAGGGACATTGGCAACCCGGATTTTTTCCAGGCAGATTTCGCAACCAATGGCTTTCAGTTCGTCCTCAATGAGACCGACGCTTTGCCCACCCCAGCCGTAGGAGCCAAACGCGAATGCCTGGAGCCCTTTGGGCTGTAAGCCTTTTATATAGCAGAGAAAGCAGGCGACAGAAGGCATCATCTGATTGTTCAGGGTGGGCGATCCGACAGCCAGATACTTGCTGGTCAGGACTTCAGTCGTGACATCCGAGATATGGTTGGAACGGAGGTCAAAGAAGGAAACGGCAATACCCTTTTCCGTGAAAGAATCAGCAATGGTGTCGGCGAGGCGTTCTGTTGATCCCCACATGGTATCGAATACGATGACCGCATGATCGTCCCGCTCATTTTTGCTCCAATTCTCGTAGGAGGCCAGAATTTCGGGGATATGGGATCGCCAGAGGATGCCGTGGCCGACGGCAATCAACTCGATATCTAAAGCGCTGAGGGCCTTTAACGCACCTTGGGCCTGCTTGCCAAAAAGCATCAGGATGTTGGCGTAATATTTTTTCGCTTCCTCCATGACGACAGGAAGAGCGTTCTCGTCATCGAAACGCTTGTTGCTGGCAAGATGCTGGCCGAAAGCGTCGTTGGAGAACAGGATTTTCTCCTCCGGACAGTACGTGACCATGCTGTCCGGCCAATGAAGCATCGGGGTAGCAACGAATTTCAAAGTTCGTTTTCCTATAGAAAGCGCTTCGCCGGTTTTAACCTCCTGATAGGGGAGATTGCCATAACGGGCAGTGAGCCCTCTGAGTCCCTGAGGAGAACTGGTGATGATTTTAGCGTTAGGACAACAACGGGATATAATAGGAAGGCCACCTGAGTGGTCGGGTTCGACATGATTTGAGACGATGTAGTCAATCTTGGCGGGATCAATGACGGAAGCGATACGCGCGACCAGATCGTCAGCAAAGGGTGCTTTGACCGTGTCGATGAGCGTGACTTTGTCGTCGAGAATGAGATACGCGTTGTAGGACGAGCCACGATTTGTGGAATAGCCGTGGAAGCTGCGCATGGACCAGTCAATAGCGCCTACCCAGTATATTCCCGGTTTGATTTCGATTGCCTGCATTATTGAACCCCTTTCTTGTTCAAGATTGAAACATGCCAAGCGGAAGACATGGTTTCGCGGTAAAAGAGTTACATTTAAGGACGCCATCTCTGGCGGGTGTTCGGTCCGGTCATGCGGGTTCGTTGCCGTTTCTGAAGGTCTTGCTTCTTTTCCCGCTGGATTCGATCGAACAGCATCGACTCAACCCAGGCGGGGGGCTTCAATTCCCCTCTCTCCCAACGGTCAACGATACCTGATGGTATCCTAAGGATTCGGCTGACATCCGCCGGCGACAAGCCTGCTTGCATACGGTATTGGGTAATCCGATTCATCATGAAAGGCTGTCCTCCCTCCTTCGGGTCGCTATGGAATCGATGATTGTTAATCCAATTATAGAATCCTCGTAGCGCCCTGTCAACCGGACGCGTGAAACGGTTTTGCGCCAAGTGGTTGCCGGTAACACAAACAAAGATTTCCCAGGCCGTTGTAATGATTTTGCATGGTGCGGCTAAAAAGGAGTTGACAAATACCCTTATGGGGTATATTGTATTTGTCAAAGGAAAGTGAGGGCGTGAAAATGAGCGGGAAAAAAGAGATTTCTGGCGGAAGCTGCGCCTGTTGTCATCGGATGAAGGAGCGGACGGAAGTGGAGCAAAAGAGCCTGATCCACCGGCTGAACCGCATTGAGGGGCAGATCCGGGGTATCCGGGGCATGGTGGAAAAGAGCGCCTACTGCCCGGATATCCTGACGCAGTCGGCGGCGGCCACGGCGGCCATCCAGGCGTTCAACCGGGAACTGTTGGGCAGCCATATCCGCACCTGCGTGGTGGAGGATATACGGGCCGGGAAGGACGAGACGATCGACGAACTGACCGGTCTGCTGCAGAAGCTGATGAAATGACCGGTCCGGCGGGGAAGGAGAGAGAGTATGGCGACGGTTTTTATTGGCGTTTTGCTGGCGGCGTGTCTGGCGCTCGCTCTGCGGGGCGCGGCGAAGCATTTCCGCGGGGAGGGCGGTTGCTGCGGCGGCGGGGACGAACCGTTGCCGGAGAAGCGGCTGGAGGCCCCGGTCGCGGGCAGGAAGATCGTTTCCATTGAGGGGATGCATTGCGAAAGCTGCGCCCGTCGCGTCATGTTCCTGCTGAACGGCATCGAGGGAGTGGCGGCCCGGGTGGAGTTGGCGAAGAAGCGGGCGGTGGTGTCCTTTACCCGGCCGGTCGGGGACGAGGAGATACGGGCGGCGCTGGCGGACAGCGGCTATGAGATTGCCGCCATCAGGCAGGAGGGAACGGCATGAAGCAGTACGTGGTCACCGGCATGACGTGCGCCGCTTGCAGCGCCCGGGTGGAAAAGGCGGTCAATCAGGTGCCGGGGGTGGATTCCTGCGCCGTGAGCCTGCTCACGAATTCCATGGGGGTGGAGGGCAGCGCTTCGCCGGCGGCGGTGATCGCCGCTGTGGAGGGGGCCGGCTACGGGGCGTCGCTGAAGGACGGAGCCGGCCCGGCCGCGGCGGCTGATTCCCTGGCGGCGGAGGAGGCGCTGCTGGAGGACCGGGAGACGCCGGCGCTGAAACGCCGCCTCTGGGCGTCGCTGGCGTTCCTGGCGGCGCTCATGTATCTCTCCATGGGGCACGGGATGATGGGCTGGCCGCTGCCGTCCTTTCTCACGGGAAACGTGGTGGCGCTGGCGCTGGCGGAGCTGCTGCTGGCCACCGTTGTCATGGTCATCAACCAGCGGTTTTTCATCAGCGGCGCGAAGAGCCTGCTGGGCGGCGCACCCAACATGGACGCGCTGGTGGCGCTGGGCTCGGCGGCGGCCTTCGTTTACAGCACGGGGGCGCTGTTCGCGATGACGGCGGCGCAGATGGCGGGGGACACGGCGCGGCTAATGGCGCTTCACCACGATCTCTACTTTGAGTCGGCGGCGATGATCCTGGCCCTCATCACGGTGGGGAAGATGCTGGAGGCGCGCTCCAAGGGGCGGACGACGGACGCCCTGCGGGGGCTGATGAAGCTGGCGCCCCGGACGGCGAACGTCGAGCGGGACGGGGTGGAAATGACCATCGCGGCGGCCGAGGTCCGGCTGGGGGATGTCTTCATGGTGCGGCCGGGGGAGAGCATTCCGGTGGACGGCGTGATTCTCGACGGCGTCAGCGCTGTGGACGAGTCGGCCCTGACCGGCGAGA
The DNA here is from genome assembly GCA_017444395.1 of Schwartzia sp. (in: firmicutes). Lineage (GTDB taxonomy): Bacteria > Bacillota > Negativicutes > Selenomonadales > Selenomonadaceae > RGIG3544. Next base: position 21,736 of record JAFSWT010000010.1, read on the forward strand.
GCCTGCCGGTGGACAAGCGGGTGGGGGACGAGGTGGCCTCGGCGACCATGAACCAGTCCGGTTTCCTGCGCTGCCGGGCAACCCGGGTGGGGCAGGACACGACGCTGTCCCAGATCATCCAGCTTGTCGAGGGCGCGGCGGCGACGAAGGCGCCGATTGCCAAGATTGCCGACCGGGTTTCCGGCGTTTTCGTGCCGGTGGTCATCGCCCTGGCGGTGCTGACCGCCGCCGCCTGGCTTTTGGCCGGAGCGGAAACCGGTGACGCCGTAGCCCGGGGCATCGCTGTCCTCGTCATCAGTTGTCCCTGCGCGCTGGGACTGGCGACGCCGGTGGCTATCATGGCGGGCAGCGGCCGGGCGGCAAAGCACGGTCTGCTGTTCAAGACGGCGGCGGCGCTGGAAACCGCCGGGAAAACCCAGATCGTGGCCCTGGACAAGACCGGCACCATCACCCGGGGCGAGCCGGTGGTGACGGATGTCCTGCCGGCGCCCGGTGTCAGCGAGGCGGCCCTCTGGGAGACGGCGCTGGCGCTGGAGGCGAAAAGCGAGCACCCGTTGGCAAAGGCCATCTGCCAAAAAGCGGCGGCGGAAAACATGACGCCGCTTCCGGTGGAGGATTTCGCCGCCCTTAGCGGCAGCGGTGTCCGGGCGATGCGGGACGGGGCGGAGCTCATCGGCGGCAGCCTGGCGTTTCTCAGCGAGCGGCTCACGGTGCCCGGGGCGCTGCGGGAGAAAGCGGAGGCGCTGGCCGGGCAGGGCCGGACGCCGCTGTTCTTCGCCCGGGGGAACGAGCTTTTGGGTATCATAGCGGTGGCCGACGTCATCAAGGACGACAGCCGGCAGGCCATCGCCGAACTCAAGGGCATGGGAATCCGGGTGGTCATGCTGACCGGCGACAACCGGTGCACGGCGGAGGCCATCGGCCGCGAGGCGGGGGTGGACCGGGTGATTGCCGGGGTGCGTCCCGGCGGCAAGGAGGAGGCCATCCGCCGGCTGCAGGAGACGGGCCGGACGATGATGGTGGGCGACGGCATCAACGACGCCCCGGCCCTTACCCGGGCGGACATCGGTGTTGCCATCGGCGCCGGGGCGGATATCGCCATCGACGCCGCCGGCATCGTCCTGATGAAGAGCCGGCTGACCGATGTGGCGGCCGCCATCCGGCTGAGCCGGGCGACGCTCCGCAACATCCACGAGAACCTGTTTTGGGCGTTCTTTTACAACATCATCGGCATCCCACTGGCGGCCGGCGTCTTCCTGCCCCTGACCGGCTGGACGCTGAGCCCGATGATCGCGGCGGCGGCCATGAGCCTTTCCAGCTTCTGTGTCGTCACCAACGCCCTGCGGCTGAATTTCCTCAATCTGTACGACAGCCGCGGGGACAAGAGGATTCCACCGGTTGACCTTCCCGTTGCGGAAGAGGATAAAGAAAATGAGGTGCAGACAATGAAGAAGACAATGAAAATCGAAGGCATGATGTGCGGTCACTGCGAGGGCACGGTGAAGAAAGCGCTGGAGGCGCTGCCCGGGGTGGACACGGCCATCGTCAGCCACGAGACGGGAACGGCGGAGGTCAGCCTGTCGGCGGAGGTGGCCGACGAGGTGCTGAAGAAGGCCGTCGAGGCGAAGGATTATACGGTTCTGGCAATAGAGTAATACTACATTTGCGCCGATGGCGCAAATACCGTATCGTACCACTTGGAGAACAAGGCTGCCGCCGGAGGAGATGTTCCTTTGGCGGCGGTTTTTTTATGGCGGCCGGAATTTTTACCGGGTGGATGAAAAAAACTAAAATTTTTATGTTTGACTTATTGACTTTTTATACAGGGTGGAGTATATTCTAAACAGAAGGTTAGCACTCATCTTCATGGAGTGCTAACAGCGGAGGAAAGGTACGATGGATGAACGGAAGCAGCGGATATTGCAGGCAATCGTACAAGACTATATCGAGTCGGCGGAGCCGGTCGGCTCCCGGACGCTGGCCCGGAAATACGATCTGGGCGTCAGTCCGGCGACTATCCGCAATGAGATGGCGGATCTTGAAATGCTGGGCTATCTGGAGCATATCCATACGTCCTCGGGACGCATCCCTTCCTCCAAGGGCTACCGCTTCTACGTGGATGACCTCATGCCGCCGCAGCAGCTCAGTCCGCAGGAGAAGGCCCTGATTGACCGGTGGTACCGGGAGCGGGCGCAGCGCATCGAGGAGGTGTTCCGGGAGACGGCCCAGATCATCTCCCAGGTGACGAAGAATATTGCTCTGGTGCTGGCTCCACAGCTCACGCGGGCGAAGTTCCGGTGCCTGCAGTTCCTGCCAATGGACGATCACGACCGGCGGGCTATCGCGGTGGTGATGACGGACGCCGGCTTCGTGGAGAACAAGGTGGTAGCGATTCCCGAGGGAGCGACCTTCGAGGACTTCCGGCGCATGGCCGCCGTCATCAACCAATGTCTGGCCGGCCAGTCGCTGGGAAAGGTTTCGCCGGCCATCATGAAGCGGATTCGTGAGGAAATTGGCGACGCCGACCTCTACGAGGCGGCGCGGGAGGTCATCCACCGGGCTCTCGACAGTGGAAAGTCGGACCGGCTCTATCTCGGCGGCCGTACCGCCATGCTGGAGCAGCCGGAGTTCCACGATGTGGAAAAGGTAAAGGAAATCCTGCTGATGCTGGAGGAGGAGCAGCTTTTGAAGGACATCCTCCGGTCCCATATGGGCGAGGGCCTGCGGGTGACCATCGGCCGGGAGAACGAGTACCGTGGCATCCAGGATTGCAGCGTGATTACCGCGAGCTACCATCTGGGCGGCGAGCTTCTGGGAACCATCGCCGTAATCGGGCCGACGCGTATGGAGTACGGCAAGGCGATGACGCTGCTGGATTACATGAACGGCCATCTGGCCGAGGTTGTACGGAAGTTCCGCTGGTAGCAGCGTGGAAGAGGTGATGGGTATGCCATTCATGAAGGATAAAATGAAGAAAAAGGATGAAGCGAGCTTGGAGGACATGAGAGAGCAGATCGAAGAGATGGAAATGCAGGAGAATCCCGGAGCGGAGACAGCTCCGGAGAGCCCGGAGCCGGGGGCCGCGGACGGCGTTTCCCCGGCGGAGGACGGGGCAGCGCCGGAGGAGGCGTCGCCGGAGGAAGACTTGACGGCGGCGCTGGAAAAAATGAAGGCGGAGCTGGCGGAAAAGGATACCCGCTACCTTCGCCTGCAGGCGGATTTCGAGAATTTCCGCCGGCGTACCCGTCAGGAAAAGGAAGAGCTGGCGGCGGTGGTCACCCAGTCGCTGCTGGCCGATATGTTGCCGCTCCTCGATAACTTCGAGCGGGCGCTGGCGGCGGACAGCGCTGACGGCCAGGGCCTCCGCACCGGGGTGGAGATGATTTACCGCCAGCTCGGCGAGGCATTGAAGAAAAACGGGCTGGAGTATATCGAGACGGCCGGGAAGAAATTCGATCCGAATTTCCATCAGGCGGTCATGCGGGTGCAGAATCCCGAGATGGAGGACGAGACCATCGCCGCTGAGCTCCAGAAAGGCTATATGGCAAAGGGCAAGGTCATCCGTCCCAGCATGGTGCAGGTGGTGGCAAATTAGCGGGAAAGTCGCCCGGACGTTCCGCGCAGGTCCCCCTGTTTATTGATAGATACTTTTCGCATTGACAGACAGAAATGGAGGAAATAAAAATGGCAAAAGTAATCGGTATTGATTTAGGCACGACGAATTCCGTCGTATCCGTGATGGAGGGCGGCGAGCCCACCGTCATCACGAACCCGGAGGGCAGCCGCCTGACGCCGTCGGTGGTTGGCTTCACCAAGGATGGCCAGCGGCTCATCGGCCAGCTCGCCAAGCGGCAGGCCGTATCGAACCCGGACCGTACCATCGCGTCCATCAAGCGGCACATGGGCGAGAAGGACTACAAGGTCACGATTGACGACAAGAACTATACGCCGCCGGAAATCTCGGCGATGGTGCTGCAGAAGCTGAAAGCCGACGCCGAGGCGTATCTCGGCGAGACCGTCACCCAGGCGGTCATCACCGTGCCGGCGTATTTCAACGACAGCCAGCGTCAGGCGACGAAGGACGCCGGCAAGATTGCGGGCCTCGATGTGCTCCGCATCATCAACGAGCCGACGGCGGCGGCGCTGGCCTACGGTCTCGACAAGGAC
>JAFSWT010000068.1 GCA_017444395.1 Schwartzia sp. (in: firmicutes)
AGTACGTCTGCATTGCGGTTATCATCGCCGGTTTGGCGCTGTTTGGTATCGCGGAATGCCTGAACGCCTGACTCCCTGATAGCGTGTATAAGCCCCAAAGTAACCGGCGACATCTGAATCTGCTTTGCAGCAAAGAGAAGAAATCCGCTTTTTGCATTTCACGGCTTTTCGTGCTCTTTTCAAAAAAGATTCTACTTTTTAATGCATTTCAGTATAAAGGAGAAGAAACATGGGAACACAGTTTGATAAAACCGAATTACAGAAACTGATGCAGGAGCAGGGCGTCGATCCGGCACCCGAAACACAAAAAGAGCCGCCCTCCGCAGGGAAAAAGCTGCGCAGCGCCCTCATGGTCGTGGTGATCATCGCGTATTTCGCGGTGCTGCTCTTCGGACGGTACTTTTTACCGGCGGACAACGAGATTCTGCGCAGTCTGGACGTGTTTTCCGGCGAGGAACCCCCGAACCGCCTGATCCGTATCCTGAGCCTTGCGCTCCTGACGCTGAGCGTGAGCACCATTCTCCGCTTCTTCATCGCCGGAATGGCGGACAACAGCGCCCTGACCAAACGCACCGGAAGGGCCATCATCGACCTGCTGGGCAACTTCGTCAAGTACGCGGCGGTGCTGGTGCTGGTGTTCCTGATCCTCAGCGCCCTGGGCGTGGACACGGCGGAGCTGCTGGCGGGCCTCGGCATCCTGAGCCTGATCCTTGGCCTGGGCGTGACCAGTCTGGTGGAGGACATCGTCGCCGGTATCTTCATCATCGGCGAGCACCTGTTCGACGTGGGCGACATTGTGGTGGTGGACGATTTCCGCGGCACCATCCTCTCCATCGGCATCCGCTCCACCCAAATCGAGGACGACGGCGGCGACATTCTGATCCTGCGCAACTCCACCATTGAAAACCTCGTCAACATGACCAACCGCTCCTCCTACGCAATCTGCGATATTCCGGTGTCCCCCTTGGAGTCCTACGCCCATGTGGAGGAGGTCATCAACAACGCGCACTTGGAAAAGCTGCGGGAGCGGTATCCCGAGATCGAGAAGGGGCCCTTCTTCCTGGGCCTGTCCGAGATCAACGAAAATGGCGTGCAAATCATCACCTTTGTGGCGATTTGCCAGGAAAACACCAAGTATTGGATCCAGCGTATCCTCAACCGCGAGCTGAAGATCCTGTTCGATAGCAATAATGTCATGCTCGGAGAACCCGCGGGAGATGACGACGACGATTGACGCGCCGTAGGAGGCATGAGCCATGAGAGCGAAACAATTCAACAGGCCCACGCCCCGCAACGTAGTGGGGGCAGGGAGGCGGAGCCGGGGCGACGAGTTCAACACAGCCTTCAAAAGAGAACGGCATCCCGAACCGCCTGAGTTTCATGGCAGAAGGATCGAGGAGTGGAAACGGTTTGGCGAAATGCGGGACGTGAGGACAAATCCGTCCGATTCCTCCCGCGGAAGTGCCTTTAAAAGCCGTGGGAACCGGGCGCGGAGCAAGGCAAAAGACTTCGTCCGTCAGGTGGTGGGTATGTTGGCCGGCGCGGTGGTGGTGACGAACACCTACCAGGTCGCGGTGGCGGAGCGGGAAGCGGAGAAGGCGAAGGAGCTTGATCCGCCCGCCGCGGCGGTGGAAGTGATCGACTCATCCGCAGGCAGCGAAACACCCTGGACGCAAGAGGGCGCGGCAATCGCGGAAACGGCGGAAAATCTGGATGAGGTAAACGAGACATTATCGGATGACGCTCCCGATGGGGAGAGCACGGCCAGCAGCGAAAGCACAAGCGGCGAGAACACAAGCAGCGACGGCGCATCCGACAACAGTGGGGAGTCTGGCGGCGGTGGAGATTCCGGTGAAAGCTCCGGCGGCGGGA